>NZ_JAPHOV010000001.1:370000-610000 GCF_026191185.1 Legionella sp. PATHC032
GCGGCATATAAAGTCGCATAAATTAATATAGGTTAGCAATTTTCATAAATAAATACTAACCTATCATGTGTAAAGAATATGCTGGCGTAGCTCAGTTGGTAGAGCAACTGACTTGTAATCAGTAGGTCCCGGGTTCGATTCCTGGTGCCAGCACCATCTAAATAGGACTAAACGTTGACTAAAAATGTTGACAATCCATTCATCTTAAAAGACAATAGCGTTCTTTTTGGAGGGGTTCCCGAGCGGTCAAAGGGATCAGACTGTAAATCTGACGGCTCAGCCTTCGAAGGTTCGAATCCTTCCCCCTCCACCAGTTAAGAGAGAAGTTAGAAAGCGGGTGTAGTTCAATGGTAGAACTTCAGCCTTCCAAGCTGATAGCGTGGGTTCGATTCCCATCACCCGCTCCAAAGTAGTAAATAGTATTTGCTTGTTGGGACGAGCTAGCAAGCTGATATGAAGCCCACATAGCTCAGGCGGTAGAGCACTTCCTTGGTAAGGAAGAGGTCGTTGGTTCGAGTCCAGTTGTGGGCACCATGTAATATAAATTAGCAAACGGGGAGACTTTCCGATGGCGAAGGAAAAATTTGAACGTAAGAAGCCGCACGTAAACGTGGGTACGATTGGTCACGTAGACCATGGTAAGACGACATTGACAGCAGCTATTACAACGATTATGGCGAAGAAGTATGGTGGTACAGCGAAGGCGTACGATCAAATTGATGCTGCGCCAGAAGAAAGAGAGCGTGGGATTACAATTTCTACAGCACACGTTGAATATGAATCAGCGAGTAGACATTATGCACACGTAGACTGCCCAGGCCATGCTGACTATGTTAAGAACATGATTACTGGTGCTGCGCAAATGGACGGAGCGATACTGGTTGTATCAGCGGCTGATGGTCCTATGCCACAAACGAGGGAACATATACTATTGTCTCGCCAGGTAGGTGTTCCATATATAGTTGTGTTCATGAACAAAGCGGATATGGTTGATGACCCTGAATTATTAGAACTAGTGGAAATGGAAGTGCGTGATTTGCTAAGCAGTTACGATTTCCCTGGGGATGATATACCTATTGTTGTAGGTTCAGCCTTAAAAGCATTGGAAGGCGAAGACAGTGACATCGGTGTTAAGGCTATTGAGAAACTGGTTGAGACAATGGATTCTTATATTCCTGAGCCAGTTAGAAACATAGACAAGCCATTTTTATTGCCGATTGAAGACGTATTTTCAATTTCTGGACGCGGAACAGTGGTCACTGGTCGTGTTGAGAGCGGAATTGTTAAAGTTGGTGAAGAAGTTGAAATTGTTGGAATAAGAGACACCCAAAAGACTACTTGTACTGGTGTTGAGATGTTCCGTAAATTACTTGATGAAGGTCGAGCTGGTGATAACGTTGGTGTGTTATTACGTGGTACGAAGCGAGACGAAGTGGAGCGTGGACAGGTATTGGCTAAGCCAGGTACTATTAAGCCACACACCAAGTTTGAAGCAGAAGTGTATGTGTTATCCAAGGAAGAAGGCGGACGCCATACTCCATTTTTTAATGGTTACCGTCCACAATTCTATTTCAGAACTACTGACGTGACAGGTACTTGTGACTTGCCATCAGGAGTTGAAATGGTAATGCCTGGAGATAATGTGCAATTAGTTGTTAGCTTGCATGCTCCAATTGCGATGGATGAAGGTTTAAGATTCGCAATTAGAGAGGGTGGCCGTACAGTTGGCGCCGGTGTAGTCGCTAAAATAATCGAGTAAAGTAAGAAGGTAGTACACAGTGACATGAGCTACATAATGGCTCATGTCAATTAAATTTAGGCCAGTAGCTCAATTGGCAGAGTGGCGGTCTCCAAAACCGCAGGTTGGGGGTTCGATTCCCTCCTGGCCTGCCAACTACAAGTAAATATGAAAAGTTCAAACGAAAATCAAAGTAAGATTAAAGATATTATGTCCTGGTTAGCTATTGTACTGGCTACAGCAGGTGCATTTCTATGCACTTACTATTATACGTTCACAGGACCAATTCAATCGATAATATGGCTTGCGTGGCTTATTTTGATCCTTTTCTTGGGTTACTTAACAACAACAGGTAAGAGAGTCTTTGCATTTGCGCAAGAAGCAAAAGTTGAATTGTTAAAAGTGGTTTGGCCTACACGCCAAGAAACAATACAAACAACTACTATAGTAATGGTGATGGTTGGATTGACAGGATTTATACTCTGGGGAGTAGATTCAATCATGATGTGGGCAATTGCTAAGTTAACACATTTAGGGTGAATATGGTTGAGGAAAACAAAGCAAAACAGTGGTACGTTGTACATGCCTATTCAGGATATGAAAATTTTGTCATGCGCGAAATAACATCTCGTGCAAAACACCATAATTTACAAGATAAAATAGGCGAGGTAGTTGTACCTTCAGAAGAAGTTGTAGAAATGCGTTCAGGCCAAAAGCGCAAGAGTACCCGCAAATTTTTCCCAGGATATGTTCTAGTTCATATGGTAATGGATGATCAAACATGGCACATGGTAAGAGGTATTCCCAGAGTTCTGGGTTTTATTGGAGGAACTAGTCAAACCCCAACTCCGATATCTGATAAAGAAGCTCAGGCCATTATGCAACGAGTTGAAGATGGTGTGACGAAGCCAAGGCCAAAAATACTGTTTGAGCCAGGGGAAGTAATCAGAGTGAAAGAAGGTCCATTTGTTGACTTTAATGGAGTTGTTGAAGAGGTCAATTATGAGAAAAACAGGCTAAGGGTAGCAGTTCTTATATTTGGACGTTCAACCCCAGTGGAACTTGAATTCAGTCAGGTTGAAAAAACATAAATGATCTAGATAAAAATTTTAAACTCATCAGTGTTGTTTAAAATTTAAATACAAAGGTTTTACAAAACCGGGGAGCTAGAACTTAATTGAAAATGCTAATTCAATAAAAACTAGCGCATGACCCATAAGGAGTAATAATGGCAAAAAAAGTAGAAGCATATATCAAATTACAAATCCCTGCAGGAAAAGCAAACCCCAGTCCTCCAGTTGGACCTGCTTTAGGTCAACGTGGGGTAAATATTATGGAGTTCTGCAAGGCTTTCAATGCTGCGACACAGCAAATGGAACAAGGTCTACCTATTCCAGTTGTTATTACAGTATATAGTGATCGTAGTTTTACCTTTATAACCAAGACCCCTCCAGCTTCAGTGCTGCTGAAAAAAGCTGCTGGTATTCAAAGTGGAAGTGGCACACCAAATACTAAAAAAGTAGCCAAACTGAATGTCAGTCAACTTGAAGAGATTGCTAAGGTCAAAAAACCTGATTTGACAGCAGCTAACCTAGCAGCGGCAGTAAGAAGTATTGCAGGTACAGCACGTAGCATGGGTATTGAAGTTGAAGGTTTGGAATAAGGGGTTACCATGTCAAAATTAACTAAGAAACAAAAGAAAGTAGCGGAAGTTATTAAGCCAAATCAACTCTATACAGTTGCTGATGCAGTAGCTATTCTGAAGCAATTCGCGTCTAAAAAATTTCGTGAGAGTCTTGATATCAGTATTAATTTAGGAGTTGATCCTCGTAAATCGGATCAAGTAGTTCGATCCTCGACTAATCTGCCAAAAGGGACAGGAAAAACAGTTCGAGTTGCTGTTTTTGCTCAAGGTGATAATGCTGCTAAAGCAAAAGCTGCGGGTGCTGATATAGTAGGATTTGAAGATTTGGCTGATAAGATCAAAGCAGGCGAGATGAATTTTGATGTTGTTATAGCAACTCCAGATGCTATGAGAATTGTGGGCCAACTTGGACAAATTTTAGGACCAAGAGGACTCATGCCCAATCCTAAAGTTGGAACAGTTACAACCAATGTGGAAGCAGCGGTTAATGACGCGAAATCAGGTCAAGTAAGATACAGAACTGATAAAAATGGAATCATTCATTGTACTGTTGGTAAGGCTGATTTCGCGCCTGAAGATGTTCTTGAAAACGTAGTTGCGCTGATCAATGATCTGAAGAAGGCAAAGCCAGCATCCTCTAAAGGGCAATATCTGAAGAAAATATCTTTATCTACAACAATGGGGCCAGGATTACCTATTGATATTTCATCAATACCTGTGTAACATATCATCCCATTTTTAAGAATTCACGGCATAGATTAGGTTCCATGCCGTCGAAGACCGCAGGTGCCTCGGCTTAATTTCCTGCGCAGACGGTGAACCGGCTCCTTAAGAAAGAGACGGCCACCATAACTGTCAAGTCCATGAGATTTGTACATATTAGGAGGTCAGTAACGTGACATTAAATTTAGCTGCAAAAAAAGCCGTTGTTGAAGAAGTGACTGCAGTCGCGTCAAAGGCTATTTCAGCAGTGGTTGCTGATTATCGTGGGTTAACTGTAAATCAAATGACGCAATTGCGTAGTGAAGCACGCAAATCCGGTGTTTATCTTCGTGTGGTGCGAAATACACTAACAAGAAGGGCGTTTAAAAACACTGAATTTGAATGTTTGAATGACTTACTTGTAGGTCCTGTATTCATAGCATTGTCACTTGAAGCACCAAGTGATGCTGCAAGACTACTAAAAGATTACGCAAAAACATTTGAAAAGCTTGAGATTAGAGCATTATCAGTTGGTGGGAAAGTATACAACGCAAATCAAATTGATGCTGTTGCAAGCTTACCAACACGTGATGAAGCAATATCCAAGTTAATGTATGTGATGAAAGCGCCAATTGAGAAATTTGTTCGCACACTTGCGGAGCCTCATGCCAAATTGGCTAGAACTCTTGCTGCTGTAAAGGACAAAAAAGCAGGCAATCCCGCTTAATCATTATTTAATTTTAATTAGGAGCTAGTAATGGCTGTATCAAAAAACGAAATATTAGAAACAATTTCTAACATGACAGTAATGGAAGTTGTTGAATTAATAGAGGCAATGGAAGAAAAATTTAATGTTTCTGCTGCCGCTGCTGCTGTAGCTGTTGCAGCACCAGCTGCTGGTGCTGGGGCCGCTGCTGCTGAAGAACAAACTGAGTTTACCGTTGTAATGACCAGCTTTGGTTCTAACAAGGTAAACGTAATCAAGGCAATTCGTGGCATAACTGGTCTGGGCTTGAAAGAAGCTAAAGACTTAGTAGAAGGTGCACCATCAACTGTTAAAGAAGGTGTGTCAAAAGATGAAGCTGCCAGTATCAAGAAAGAGCTTGAAGAAGCTGGTGCTACAGTAGAAGTTAAATAATTAAAATATAGCAGTATTTAAGGACCCAGCCATGTTCACATGGCTGGGTTTACTCGTTTGAAAATCATCAATAATTTACAGAGGAACCACCATGGCAGTTGCAGAAGCTAAACCTCAATATTCGCATGCTGAGAAAAAACGATTTCGCAAAAGCTTTGGTAAGCAGACAGATATAATGCCAATACCGAATCTGCTTGAAATTCAACTTAAATCCTACAGGGATTTTCTTCAAACTAATACTAAATTAAGCGAACAACTGAATACGGGATTGCATGCTGCATTTTCTTCTGTATTTCCTATCGAAAGCTTTTCTGGTAATGCAAGACTTGAATATGTTGGATACAAACTTGGAGAGCCTGCATTTGATGTTCGCGAATGCAAATTAAGAGGCCTAACTTACTCAGCTCCTCTAAGAGTCAAAATCAGACTTGTTGTGCTTGACAAAGATGCAAGCGATGATCCTAAGCCTATAAAAGATATTAGAGAGCAAGATGTTTTTATGGGAGAAATTCCTTTAATGACCGACGTTGGTACGTTTGTGGTCAATGGAACTGAACGCGTTGTTGTTTCACAATTACATCGTTCACCTGGGGTTATATTTGAACATGACAAGGGAAAAACTCACTCTTCAGGGAAGTTGCTTTATTCCGCACGAATAATACCTTATCGTGGTTCATGGTTAGATTTTGAATTTGATCCTAAAGATTGCGTTTATGTACGTATTGACAGACGTCGTAAATTGCCAGTGACTATTTTGCTAAGAGCACTAGGTTACGAAGCAGAGGATATACTAAGCGAATTTTTTGAAACAACTCGTTGTCATCTAAAAAATGGTGAATATCATATTGATTTAATTCCGCAGCGTTTGCGTGGTGAAATCGCTTCATTCGATATTCATGTTCCTGAAACAGGAGAGCTTATCGTAGAACAAGGTCGTAGAATTACTGCAAGACACATTAAGTTAATGGAAAAAAGTCAAATGCAGGATCTTGTTGTACCAAGAGATTATTTAATTGGAAAAACATTAGCAAAAAATATTATTGATACATCAACTGGTGAATTTCTAGCTCAGGCTAATGATGAGATAACTGAAGAACTGTTAGATGCTATGGCTAGCCATGGTATTTTGCAAATTGATATGATCTATACTAACGATTTGGATCATGGTTCATATATATCAGATACATTAAAAATAGATCCCACAGGATCACAATTAGAAGCACTCGTTGAAATTTACCGCATGATGCGCCCTGGAGAGCCTCCTACAAAGGAAGCTGCAGAGGCACTATTCAAAAATCTATTCTTTGTTGAAGAACGCTATGATTTGTCTGCTGTCGGTAGAATGAAATTTAACCGTCGCGTTGGAATTAAGAGCGACGAGGGTCCCGGTACATTAACGAAGGAAGACATTTTATCCGTAATTAAAACACTGATAGATATTCGGAATGGAATAGGGATGGTTGATGATATCGATCATCTGGGAAATCGTAGGGTAAGAAGTGTTGGTGAAATGACCGAAAATCAGTTTAGAGTAGGTCTTGTCCGTGTAGAGCGTGCTGTCAAAGAACGCTTAAGTTTGGTTGAATCTGAAAATCTGATGCCACAGGACTTAATTAATGCGAAACCGGTATCTGCTGCGATCAAAGAGTTTTTTGGCTCCAGTCAGTTATCGCAATTTATGGATCAAGTGAATCCATTATCTGGTGTTACACATAAAAGACGCGTATCGGCTCTTGGACCAGGTGGTTTAACACGTGAGCGAGCTGGCTTTGAAGTCCGTGACGTACATACAACACACTATGGTCGTGTATGTCCAATTGAAACGCCAGAAGGACCTAACATTGGTTTAATCAATTCATTGTCAGTGTATGCAAGAACTAACGAGTATGGATTTATTGAAACTCCTTGCCGAAAAGTAGTTAATGGGCGCGTAACAGATGAAGTTGAATACTTATCTGCTATTGAAGAAGTAGATCAATACATTGCACAATCAAATGTCGAGTTAGACGAACAAGGAAATATTCTTGCTGACTTAGTTCCCTGCAGACATCAAAATGAATTTTCCTTGACTACTCCGGATAAAATTAACTACATGGATGTCTCACCCAAACAAATTGTTTCGGTTGCTGCATCATTGATTCCATTTTTAGAGCATGATGACGCAAACAGAGCACTCATGGGTTCAAACATGCAACGTCAGGCCGTACCAACCTTGCGATCAGAAAAACCTTTGGTTGGGACCGGTATGGAAAGAATCGTCGCATCTGATTCAGGGGTGTCCGTTGTTGCGAAGAGAGGTGGAGTTATTGATCTGGTTGATGCTTCTCGTATTGTTGTTCGTGTTAATGACGACGAAACAACTGCAGGGGAAACTGGAGTAGATATTTATAACTTGACCAAGTATTTCCGCTCTAACCAGGATACCTGTATTAATCAAAGACCCATAGTATCAACAGGTGATCGAATTCAACGTGGTGATGTTCTGGCTGACGGCCCATGTACAGATATGGGTGAGCTGGCACTTGGACAGAATTTACTGGTTGCGTTTATGCCCTGGAATGGTTATAACTTTGAAGATTCCATTCTCATATCTGAACGTATCGTTCATGACGACAGATTTACTACCATTCACATCGAAGAGTTAACATGTATAGCTCGAGATACCAAATTAGGCACTGAAGAAATTACAGCAGATATTCCCAATGTAGGTGAGTCTGCGCTCTCTAATTTGGATGAATCTGGTGTCGTTTACATCGGTGCAGAAGTAAAAGCAGGTGATATTCTTGTGGGTAAAGTAACTCCTAAAGGAGAAACCCAACTTACACCAGAAGAGAAACTTTTAAGAGCTATCTTTGGTGAAAAGGCTTCAGATGTTAAAGACTCATCATTGAGAGTTCCATCCGGTATGAATGGAACGGTGATCGATGTACAGGTATTTACCCGTGATGGCCTTGAAAAGGATGCCCGTGCTAAAAGCATTGAAGAAGAACATTTAGCTCGAGTTCGCAAGGATTTAATCGACGAAAGACGTATCCGTGAAGAAGACATCTATCATAGAGTTTCTCATTTGCTACTGGATAAGGTAGCAACAGGCGGACCAGGCAGCTTAAAACCAGGATCTAAAATCACCCAGGATTACTTAGAGAAAGTTGAAAGAGAAAAATGGTTTGATATTCGTATAGAGGATGACGCAGTTAGTCAACAGCTGGAACAGTTATCCAAGCAATTAGAACTTTTAACAAAAGAAATGGAAAAGCGCTTTAACGATAGCCGCAAGAAAATTATCCAAGGTGATGATTTAGCTCCTGGCGTATTAAAAATTGTTAAAGTGTATTTGGCTGTTAAAAGAAGAATTCAACCTGGAGACAAAATGGCAGGTCGCCATGGAAACAAGGGTGTGATCTCCATTGTTGTGCCAGTTGAGGATATGCCACATATGGAAGATGGAACAGCTGTAGATATTGTTCTTAATCCATTGGGTGTCCCATCGCGAATGAATATTGGACAGGTTCTTGAGACGCATCTAGGATTAGCTGCCAAAGGATTGGGAAGAAAGATTGCACAGATGCTTGATGAAAAACAAACACCTGAAGCAATAAGAGCATTTCTTGAGAAAATTTATAATCATGACGGAGTGCAACGTGTGAACTTGAAATGTCTCAATGATGATGAATTGATGACATTGGCAGATAACCTTAAAGCGGGTGTGCCGATGGCAACTCCTGTTTTTGATGGTGCTACTGAGCAAGAAATCAAAAGTATGTTGCAGCTAGCCGATTTGCCAGCAGATGGTAAAACAGTGTTGATAGATGGCAGAACAGGTAATAAGTTTGATAATCCAGTTACTGTAGGCTACATGTATATGTTGAAATTAAACCATTTGGTAGATGACAAGATGCATGCGCGCTCAACTGGATCGTACAGTTTGGTCACTCAACAGCCACTTGGCGGTAAAGCACAATTTGGTGGTCAGCGTTTTGGTGAGATGGAAGTATGGGCATTGGAGGCATATGGTGCAGCATACACTTTACAAGAAATGTTAACCGTAAAATCAGATGACGTTGGAGGTCGAACAAAGATCTATAAAAATATAGTCGATGGAGATCATCGTATGGACCCAGGAATGCCTGAATCTTTCAATGTACTATTGAAGGAAATTAGAGCGCTGGGAATTGATATCGAGTTGGAGCATGACTAACTCATCAGCGATACATACTGACTAACCATTTTTTGGAGGCATAGACTTGGCTACCCTAAGCAACGACCCAATGAAAAAAGCACCAGTAATGAGTGACTTACTTGGTATTCTTAAGCAACAAGGTCAAAGTGAAGAATTTGATGCAATTAAAATTGCACTGGCGTCACCTGAATTAATTCGATCATGGTCCTATGGCGAAGTTAAAAAACCTGAAACAATCAACTACAGGACATTTAAGCCTGAAAGAGATGGTTTGTTTTGCGCCAAAACTTTTGGTCCAGTTAAAGATTATGAGTGCTTATGTGGAAAGTACAAGCGATTAAAACATCGCGGTGTTATTTGCGAGAAGTGTGGGGTTGAATTGGCTCTCGCAAAAGTGAGACGAGAAAGAATGGGGCATATCGAACTCGCAAGCCCAGTTGCTCACATATGGTTCTTAAAATCTTTACCATCAAGAATTGGATTACTCCTCGATATGACTCTAAGAGATATAGAACGAGTACTCTATTTTGAAGCTTTTGTCGTTGTTGATCCCGGAATGACAGAGCTTGAAAGAGGGCAACTGCTGAATGATGAAGCCTATCTTGATGCGATGGAACAATATGGTGATGAGTTTGATGCTCGCATGGGCGCAGAAGCAATTCGTGATTTGTTACGTCAAATTGATCTGGAAGATGAAATTAAAAATTTACGTGAAGAACTTCCAACAACAAACTCTGAGACAAAGATTAAAAAAATCACCAAAAGACTCAAGTTATTAGAGGCCTTTTACGAATCGGGAAATAAACCTGAATGGATGATCATGGATGTACTTCCAGTGCTTCCACCTGATTTGAGGCCATTGGTTCCGCTGGATGGTGGACGTTTTGCTACATCCGATTTGAATGATTTATACAGGCGCGTCATTAATAGGAACAACCGTCTAAAACGTTTGCTGGATCTGAATGCACCTGACATTATCGTTCGCAATGAAAAACGAATGCTGCAAGAATCGGTAGATGCTTTGCTTGATAACGGCAGAAGGGGGCGTGCTATTACTGGCACAAATAAGAGACCTCTTAAATCACTGGCTGATATGATTAAAGGTAAACAGGGTCGTTTCAGGCAAAACCTCTTAGGTAAGCGTGTCGACTACTCTGGACGTTCAGTTATTGTAGTTGGACCAACTTTAAAATTGCATCAATGTGGATTGCCCAAAAAAATGGCATTGGAATTATTCAAGCCATTTATATTCTCCAAATTGGAATTTAGAGGTTTGGCAACTACTATTAAAGCGGCCAAGAAAATGGTCGAAAGAGAAGAATCAGTGGTTTGGGATATATTAGATGACGTTATTAGAGAGCATCCCATCCTTTTAAACCGGGCTCCTACTTTACATAGATTGGGTATTCAGGCATTTGAACCTGTTTTAATTGAAGGTAAAGCGATCCAGCTCCATCCTTTGGTATGTACTGCGTACAACGCTGACTTCGATGGTGATCAAATGGCTGTGCACGTGCCCTTGACACTGGAAGCACAGCTGGAAGCTCGTTCATTGATGATGTCGACAAACAATATATTATCTCCAGCTAGTGGCGAACCAATTATTGTTCCCAGCCAGGATGTTGTACTTGGGTTATACTATTTAACACGGGAAAAAGTTAATGCCTTAGGTGAAGGGAAAATATATTCAAGTGCTCAAGAAGCGCAAAATTTCTATGAAGCAGGTCATTTGGATATCCATGCAAAAATTAAAATTCGCATGCCTAAAGAAGAAGGTGAAACAGGATATCATTTAGTTGAGACAACAGTAGGACGTGCTATTTTAGCGGAGATTTTGCCTAAAGGGATGCCATTTGATTATATAAACCGCACAATGACAAAAAAGGTTATCTCAAAAGTTATAGATAGCTGTTACCGTAAGTTTGGTTTGAAAGAAACGGTTATTTTTGCTGATCAGTTAATGTATACCGGGTTTAAATACGCCACACGATCTGGAGCGTCCATAGGCATTGAGGACATGGAAATACCAGATGATAAGGCAAGTATTATTGAACACGCTGACAATGAGGTGAGAGAAATCGAGTCTCAATTCAGATCAGGTTTGGTAACGAATGGTGAACGATACAACAAGGTAATTGATATTTGGTCAAGAACAAACGAATTAGTTGCCAAATCAATGATGTCTAAAATTGCAACTGAAGAAGTCACTGATGCAAAAGGTAACAAAGTAAGACAAGAATCATTTAATCCAATTTTCATGATGGCTGATTCGGGTGCTAGAGGTTCTGCTGCTCAGATACGACAGCTGGCTGGTATGCGAGGACTGATGGCAGCTCCAGATGGGTCAATCATTGAAACTCCTATTACAGCTAACTTCCGTGAAGGTTTGAATGTATTCCAGTACTTTATTTCTACTCACGGGGCTCGTAAAGGGTTGGCAGATACTGCATTAAAGACAGCAAACTCAGGGTATCTAACGCGACGTCTTGTCGATGTGGCGCAAGATGTTGTTATTACTGAAGATGATTGCGGTACTGATACGGGTATTCTGATGCAACCACTGATTGAAGGTGGTGATATTGTTGAACCTTTGCATGAACGTGTCCTTGGACGGGTAGTTGCTTCAGATGTTTATATTCCTACTCAAACTGAACCAGTAGTCAAAGCTGGAACTTTACTGGATGAAGAATGGGTTGAAAAATTGGAGAAGCATGGGGTAGACCAGGTTATGGTCAGGTCACCGATCACTTGCCAAACAAGATTTGGTCTTTGTGCAAAATGCTATGGTAGAGATCTTGCTCGTGGTCATCTTGTCAATACGGGTGAGGCAGTAGGTATTATTGCAGCGCAATCAATCGGTGAACCAGGAACACAGTTAACGATGCGTACCTTCCACATTGGAGGTGCTGCATCGCGAGCAACAGCTGCGAATAATATTCAAATTAAAACGAAAGGGGTTATTCGCTTACACAATATAAAGACTGTAACTCATGAGAATAAAAATCTAGTGGCAGTTTCTCGCTCAGGTGAAGTCACTATTGTTGATGAGTTCGGACGTGAGAGAGAGCGATATAAAGTTCCTTATGGTGCAGTAATTTCCGCGCAGGATAATTCTCCTGTTGAAGCTGGCCAGGTTATCGCAACGTGGGATCCTCATACGCATCCTGTTATTTCTGAAGTATCAGGTCGGTTAAAGTTTGTTGATCTTATTGATGGCATTACAATGAATAGACAAACTGATGAGTTAACCGGTTTAAGCAATATTGTAATAATAGATGCCAAACAACGGAGTGCAGCAGGCCGAGACTTACGCCCAATGGTAAAATTAGTTACTGATGAAGGGGATGACATTTATCTTGCTGGAACGAATGTCCCAGCACAATATTATCTGCCTGTCGATGCTATTGTAAACTTTGAAGACGGTAGTCTGGTGGGAATAGGAGATGTTATTGCCCGTATTCCGCAAGAACGGTCTAAAACCAGGGATATTACCGGGGGTTTACCAAGAGTGGCGGACTTGTTTGAAGCAAGAAAACCAAAAGACTCTGCAGTAATGGCAGAAGTATCAGGTTTGGTTAATTTTGGTAAAGAAACAAAAGGTAAGCGACGCTTGATTATCAATGTATCGGAAGATCAATGCCATGAAGAGTTGATTCCTAAATGGCGTCATATTTCAGTGTTTGAAGGTGAGCACGTAGAGCGTGGTGAAATCATTGCAGAGGGTGCACTTAATCCTCATGATATATTGCGCTTATTAGGTGTTGGTGCGCTGGCTAATTATATTGTAAATGAGGTCCAGGACGTATACCGTTTACAAGGTGTGAAAATTAATGATAAACACATTGAAGTAATTGTTAGACAGATGCTACGCAAGAGAGTGATTACCTTTGCCGGTGATTCAAAATTCCTCGTAGGAGAGCAAGTGGAAGAGAGTGCCATGCTTCAGGAAAATGACAAGCTTCTTGCAGAAGGAAAGCAGATTGCTCGAGGTACTCCTATTTTATTAGGAATCACAAAAGCCTCACTGGCAACAGAATCGTTTATATCAGCCGCTTCATTCCAGGAGACCACAAGAGTTTTGACTGAAGCAGCAGTAAGCGGAAAA
Source organism: Legionella sp. PATHC032 (assembly GCF_026191185.1). Taxonomy (NCBI): domain Bacteria; kingdom Pseudomonadati; phylum Pseudomonadota; class Gammaproteobacteria; order Legionellales; family Legionellaceae; genus Legionella; species Legionella sp. PATHC032. The sequence goes on from NZ_JAPHOV010000001.1 coordinate 383,509, forward strand.
ATTGATGAATTGCGTGGTTTAAAAGAAAATGTGATGGTGGGCCGACTAATTCCAGCAGGAACTGGTTATACCTATCATCAAAGCCGAAAGGCAAAAAGAGCAAGGGCTGCAGCAGGTGGAGATACTTCAGCAACACACACAGTTACTGCAAGTGATGTTGAACACGCGTTGAGTGAAGCATTAAACGCGGATAATCATGAACATTAATCGGGATTCAAAAATGGCAGATTTAAGCTTGACAAATCTGCCGTACCTATATAGAATCCGGCCTCCTTATGCATTCAAAATATTCACAAGTGACAGATCGGAGTTAAGTACAAATGGCTACTATTAATCAGTTAGTAAGAAAGCCTCGTGTGGACGTAAAGAAGAAAAGTAACGTACCAGCACTTGAGTCATGTCCACAAAGACGCGGTGTATGTACTCGTGTATACACTACTACACCAAAGAAACCTAACTCAGCTATGCGTAAGGTTGCACGTGTGCGCTTGACCAATGGATTTGAAGTAACATCCTATATTGGTGGTGAGGGTCATAATTTACAAGAGCACTCTGTTGTTTTAATTAGAGGTGGTCGTGTTAAGGATTTACCTGGTGTGCGCTATCATACAGTTCGAGGTAGCTTAGATACCTCTGGAGTGAACGATCGAAAACAAGGGCGTTCTAAGTATGGTACAAAAAAGCCAAAAGATAAAAAATAACCGATTGTAGGAAAATTGAGATGCCAAGAAGACGAGAAGTACCCAAAAGAGAAATTTTACCTGATCCAAAGCACCATAGTGAACTGCTTGCTAAGTTCATTAATGTTTTAATGGTTAGCGGTAAAAAATCAATTGCTGAAAAAATCACTTATGGTGCGCTATCTGTTATGGAAGAGCGTGTCAAGAAAATTAAGAAAAATGAAGAAGATGGCAGTGAAACTGGTAGCAGTGGAAGTGCCGGCGCAGTGCTTCGTTATTTTGAAGAAGCATTAGATAACGTTCGCCCAAGTGTAGAAGTACGTTCACGTCGAGTTGGAGGGGCAACATACCAGGTTCCAGTAGAAGTTCGACATGATAGGAGCATAGCTCTTGGAATGCGGTGGATAGTTCAAGCTGCTCGCACACGTGGTGAAAAGGGTATGATGCTGCGTTTGGCAGGGGAACTGATGGACGCTTATGAAAATAAAGGGTCTGCAGTAAAGAAACGTGAAGATACACATAAAATGGCAAAAGCTAACCAAGCATTTGCTCATTTTAGATGGAATTAAGAGAGAGATAAGCCGTGGCAACTCCATTAAAACTATATAGAAACATAGGCATTGCAGCCCACGTTGATGCTGGAAAAACAACAACTACAGAGCGAGTACTGTACTATACCGGTATGTCTCATAAGATTGGTGAAGTGCATGATGGTGCTGCAACTATGGACTGGATGGTCCAAGAGCAGGAACGTGGTATTACCATTACTTCTGCTGCAACAACTTGCTATTGGTCTGGTATGGACAAACAATTTGACTCCCACCGGATCAATATTATTGATACACCTGGACACGTAGACTTTATGATTGAAGTCGAACGTTCTTTGCGTGTATTAGATGGAGCAGTTGTTGTATTTGATTCAGTTGCCGGCGTTGAACCTCAATCTGAAACAGTATGGCGTCAAGCTAATAAATATGGTGTTCCTCGTATCGTTTTTGTAAATAAAATGGATAGGATGGGTGCCAATTTCCTAAGAGTTGTGAATCAGATAAAACAGCGATTAGGTTCTACTCCTGTAGTCTTACAATTACCAATTGGTGCAGAAGAAGAATTCAAAGGTGTGATTGATCTCATCAAAATGAAGGCAATCCACTGGGATGAAGAAAATAAAGGCATGACGTTTAAATATCTTGATATCCCCGCTGATTTAAAAGCAACCTGCGAAGAGTATCGCGCACATATCATCGAAGCAGCAGCAGAATATTCCGAAGAGTTAATGGAAAAATATTTGGAAGGTGAAGAGTTCACAGAGACTGAAATCAAAAAGGCTTTACGTCATTTGACAATTACAAATAAAGTTGTTCCAGTATTCTGCGGGTCAGCCTTTAAGAATAAAGGTGTACAAGCAGTACTGGATGGTGTAATCGAATATTTACCATCACCCACCGACATTCCTGATATACAGGGAGTTGATGAGCATGGTGAGATAATACATAGAAAAACCAGTTATGATGAACCATTCTCAGCATTAGCGTTTAAGATTGCTACAGATCCGTTTGTGGGTACTCTAACATATTTTAGAGCTTATTCTGGTATTCTCAAGAGTGGAGATACAGTATATAACTCAGTGAAGTGCAAGAAGGAGCGTATTGGCCGCCTCTTGCAGATGCATGCTAATTCTCGTGAAGAAATTAAGGAAGTGAGAGCAGGGGATATAGCTGCTGCAGTTGGCCTTAAAACAGTAACCACTGGTGATACCTTGTGTGATCAAGACAAGGTTGTAATTTTAGAAAGAATGGATTTTCCCGATCCGGTGATTGCAGTTGCTGTTGAACCAAAGACTAAAGCAGATCAGGAAAAAATGGGAATTGCGTTAGGCAAATTAGCCCAAGAAGACCCTTCTTTTAGAGTTCATACTGATGAAGAGTCAGGTCAGACAATTATTCAAGGTATGGGTGAGTTACATCTTGAAATCATTGTTGACCGCATGAAGAGAGAGTTCAATGTAGAAGCTAATGTTGGTAAACCTCAGGTTGCATACCGAGAGACACTGAAGCAAGCTGTTGAACAAGAAGGTAAATTCGTAAGACAATCAGGTGGACGTGGTCAGTATGGTCATGTGTGGTTGAAAATTGAACCACAAGAGCCTGGAAAGGGTTATGAGTTTATCAATGCCATCGTTGGTGGTGTCATTCCAAAAGAATATATCCCTGCAGTAGATAAAGGGATACAAGAACAAATGCAAAATGGTGTAATTGCTGGATATCCAGTAGTAGATGTTAAAGTTACACTGTTTGATGGTTCATTCCATGAAGTGGATTCAAGCGAAATGGCATTTAAGATCGCAGGATCTCAATGCTTCAAGCAAGGTGCATTAAAGGCTAAACCTGTACTTCTTGAGCCAATCATGAGTGTCGAAGTTGTTACACCCGAAGATTACATGGGTGATGTTATGGGTGATCTAAACAGACGACGTGGATTAGTTCAAGGTATGGAAGACTCCCCAGCAGGCAAAATTGTTAGGGCAGAAGTACCTCTTGCAGAGATGTTTGGTTATTCAACTGACTTACGTTCTGCTACACAAGGAAGAGCAACCTACACTATGGAGTTTTGTAAGTACGCAGAAGCACCAACAAATATTGCTGAAGCAATTATCAAGAAACAATAAAAGTTAACGAGGTTATTGAAATGGCGAAGGAAAAATTTGAACGTAAGAAGCCGCACGTAAACGTGGGTACGATTGGTCACGTAGACCATGGTAAGACGACATTGACAGCAGCTATTACAACGATTATGGCGAAGAAGTATGGTGGTACAGCGAAGGCGTACGATCAAATTGATGCTGCGCCAGAAGAAAGAGAGCGTGGGATTACAATTTCTACAGCACACGTTGAATATGAATCAGCGAGTAGACATTATGCACACGTAGACTGCCCAGGCCATGCTGACTATGTTAAGAACATGATTACTGGTGCTGCGCAAATGGACGGAGCGATACTGGTTGTATCAGCGGCTGATGGTCCTATGCCACAAACGAGGGAACATATACTATTGTCTCGCCAGGTAGGTGTTCCATATATAGTTGTGTTCATGAACAAAGCGGATATGGTTGATGACCCTGAATTATTAGAACTAGTGGAAATGGAAGTGCGTGATTTGCTAAGCAGTTACGATTTCCCTGGGGATGATATACCTATTGTTGTAGGTTCAGCCTTAAAAGCATTGGAAGGCGAAGACAGTGACATCGGTGTTAAGGCTATTGAGAAACTGGTTGAGACAATGGATTCTTATATTCCTGAGCCAGTTAGAAACATAGACAAGCCATTTTTATTGCCGATTGAAGACGTATTTTCAATTTCTGGACGCGGAACAGTGGTCACTGGTCGTGTTGAGAGCGGAATTGTTAAAGTTGGTGAAGAAGTTGAAATTGTTGGAATAAGAGACACCCAAAAGACTACTTGTACTGGTGTTGAGATGTTCCGTAAATTACTTGATGAAGGTCGAGCTGGTGATAACGTTGGTGTGTTATTACGTGGTACGAAGCGAGACGAAGTGGAGCGTGGACAGGTATTGGCTAAGCCAGGTACTATTAAGCCACACACCAAGTTTGAAGCAGAAGTGTATGTGTTATCCAAGGAAGAAGGCGGACGCCATACTCCATTTTTTAATGGTTACCGTCCACAATTCTATTTCAGAACTACTGACGTGACAGGTACTTGTGACTTGCCATCAGGAGTTGAAATGGTAATGCCTGGAGATAATGTGCAATTAGTTGTTAGCTTGCATGCTCCAATTGCGATGGATGAAGGTTTAAGATTCGCAATTAGAGAGGGTGGCCGTACAGTTGGCGCCGGTGTAGTCGCTAAAATAATCGAGTAAAAAAAATGAGCAGCAATCAAAATATTAAAATAAGATTAAAATCGTTTGATCATCGGTTGATTGATTTATCAACACGAGAAATTGTTGATACTGCAAAAAGAACTGGCGCACAAATACGTGGGCCAATTCCATTGCCTATCAGAAAAGAAAAATTTACTGTATTGACTTCACCGCATGTAAACAAAGATGCAAGAGATCAATATGAATTACGTACTCATAAACGCCTGGTCGTTATTGTTCATCCAACTGAAAAAACTGTAGATGCTTTAATGAAATTGGATTTGGCTGCCGGGGTTGATGTTCAGATAAGCCTTGATGACTAGATAATAAGGCAAAGGATATTAAAGAGGTGTTACAATGATGATCGGTTTATTAGGCCGTAAGATCGGTATGACGCGTGTCTTCACACCAGAAGGAGTTTCTGTTCCTGTTTCTGTTGTAGAGGTTCAGCCGAATCGCGTTTCTCAAGTAAAAACATCAGCGAATGATGGTTATTCAGCTGTACAGTTAACTGGTGGTACAAAAAAATCGAGTAAAGTGAGTAAGCCAATGGCTGGTCATTTTGCTAAAGCAGAAATAGAAGCTGGTGATATGCAAGTAGAATTTCGTATAGATTCAGAAGATGCATTTACACCGGGTCAAGTAATATCTGTCGCTGATGTATTCACTGCTGGGCAATATGTAGATGTATCAGGTTTGACTAAAGGTAAAGGTTTTGCAGGAACTGTAAAGAGATATAACTTTAGAACTCAAGATGCATCACATGGTAACTCAAGATCGCATAGAGTCCCTGGTTCTATAGGACAAAACCAAACTCCAGGCCGTGTTTTTAAAGGGAAAAAAATGGCCGGTCACATGGGTAATGCTCGATGTACAATTCAAAGTCTGGAATTGGTGAAAGTTGACTCTGAAAGAAATTTATTGCTCATTAAAGGTGCAATTCCTGGTGCTCCAGGTTCTAGAGTAGAAATTAAGCCTGCAGTCAAAAAGCAAGTGCGAGGTGAGTGATGGAAATTACTACAATAGATACAAAGTCAAAATTAAAGCTAAATAAAGAAGTCTTTGCTTATACCTATAACGAAGGCCTGGTTCATCAAGCAGTTGTTGCTTTCATGAACAATGCACGAAGTGGTAATAGTGCTCAGAAAACACGTTCTGAGGTTAGCGGCGGTGGTAAAAAACCTTGGAACCAAAAAGGAACTGGTCGTGCAAGAGCAGGGACCATTCGAAGTCCTTTATGGAGAAGTGGGGGAGTAACTTTTGCGTCTAAGAAAAGAGATTATTCGCAAAAACTTAATAAAAAAATGTACAAACGTGCATTACGTAGTATAATCTCCGAACTTTGCCGTACTGGCAATTTAGTGGTTGTCAGTGATTTCCAATGTGATAATCACAAAACCAAGGATTTTCTCAAAAAAATGAATCAGATGGATATAAATAATGCTCTGATCATAATGAGTGAAGTTGGCGAAAATGAATACCTTGGTTCAAGAAACCTAATTGATTATGATATCTGTGATGTTACAACTATAGATCCTGTTTCCTTACTACGATTTGAGAAAGTTGTTGTTACAGAAGCTGCAATTAAAAAAATTGAGGAACAGTTACAATGAACGCTGAGAGATTGATGATGGTTCTTAGGGAACCACATACTTCTGAAAAAGCAACTGTCATGGCCGATAAGTTTAAACAGTTCACTTTCAAAGTACTGAAAAATGCGACTAAGACTGAAATTAAATTAGCAGTTGAACATATATTTAATGTAAAAGTTAAAAGTGTATCTGTTGTCAATGTGAAGGGTAAATCTAAACGCTTTAAACAAACCAGTGGAAAGCGAAGTGACTGGAAGAAGGCATTTGTCTCTCTTCATGCAGACCAAGATATTGACTTTACAGTTACTGAATAAGGCAGATAAAGATGGCACTATTAAAATCTAAACCGACTTCACCCGGAAAACGAGGTGAAATACGTGTTGTACATCACAATATCTATAAAGGAAAGCCACATGCTGCATTAGTTGAAAAACTAAAAAAGACAGGTGGAAGAAATAATCAAGGTCGTATAACAGTTCGACATATTGGTGGTGGTCAACGTCAAAAGTATCGAATTATAGACTTTAAACGCAATAAGGATGGTATATTAGGTCGTGTTGAGAGATTGGAGTATGATCCAAACAGAACTGCTTTAATTGCATTGATATCTTACAAAGATGGTGAAAAACGCTATATTATAGCGCCATCAAATTTGGAAGTTGGTGCTACAATTCAAAGTGGAGCTGATTCACCGATAAGTGTAGGGAACTGTCTTCCGTTAAAAAATATACCTGTAGGTACAACAATTCATTGTGTTGAAATGAAGCCTGGTAAAGGCGCTCAAATGCTACGAAGTGCTGGTTGCAGCGGACAACTTGTTGCAAAAGAGGGTGTTTATGCAACTTTAAGATTACGCTCAGGTGAGATGCGCAAGATACATGTTTTATGCCGAGCTGTAATTGGTGAAGTAAGTAATAGTGAGCACAACTTAAGAGCTTTGGGTAAAGCAGGTGCTAAGCGATGGAGAGGAATACGTCCCACTGTTCGCGGAGTTGCGATGAACCCAGTTGATCACCCGCATGGTGGTGGTGAAGGACGCACATCAGGTGGACGTCATCCCGTATCTCCATGGGGTTTACCAACAAAAGGCTATAAAACTAGAAGCAATAAGCGTACTGACACATTTATTGTCAGAGGGCGTAAGAAGAAATAATTAATAAGAGGATATCAAGTGGCTCGTTCAATTAGAAAAGGTCCATTTATTGACCATCATTTGATCAGCAAGGTAGAAGCTGCAATCGAATCAAAATCAAAGAAGCCAATTAAAACTTGGTCTAGACGTTCTACAATCGTTCCTGAAATGATTGATTTAACGATTGCTGTACATAACGGCAAAGACCACGTTCCTGTATTTATTACAGATAATATGGTTGGTCATAAATTAGGTGAGTTTGCCATGACTCGTACATTCAAGGGCCACTCTGGGGACAGAAAGGCTAAAGGTAAGTAAGAGGATATGATGGAAGTAACAGCTAAATTAAAAGGTGCTCCTTTATCCGCACAAAAGGGTAGATTAGTAGCCGATATGATACGTAATATGAATGTATCTGGTGCGCTTGATGTCCTCAAGTTTACACCAAAAAAAGGTGCTAAATTAATGCTTAAGTTATTAGAGTCAGCTATTGCTAATGCTGAAAATAATAATGGAGCTGATATCGATGATCTAAAAGTAGGCATGGTATGCGTTGATGAAGCAACAACTTTAAAACGTATTAGTCCCAGAGCTAAGGGTAGAGCAAATAGAATTTGCAAACGTACCTGCCATATAACTATTAAAGTGTCTGACGAGGAATAGCAATGGGACAAAAAGTTAACCCAATAGGTATACGCCTTGGAATAATCAAAGATTGGAACTCGAAATGGTTTGCAGGAAAGAGATATGCTGAGTTTCTAATTCAGGATATAAAACTTCGAAATGAACTTAAAAAGAAATTAATGGCTGCGGCTGTAAGTAAAATTCTTATAGAGAGACCAGCTAATAATGCTGTTGTTACTATCTTGACAGCAAGACCTGGAGTTATTATTGGCAAAAAAGGCGGAGGGATTGAAACACTTCGCAAGGAAATTTCGGATAACCTGGGTGTACCAGTTCATTTGAATATTGAAGAAGTGAAAAAGCCTGAGCTGGATGCTACTTTGGTGGCTGAAGGTATTGCTCAGCAGCTAGAGCAACGAGTCATGTTCAGACGCGCTATGAAACGTGCTGTTACCTCTGCTCTTAAAGCTGGTGCAAAAGGTATTAAAATTTGTGTAAGTGGACGATTAGGTGGTGCTGAAATTGCAAGAAGTGAATGGTACAGAGAAGGAAGAGTACCTTTACATACTTTTAGAGCTGACATTGATTATGGTACCGCTGAATCCAAAACTACCTACGGAATTATTGGTGTAAAAGTCTGGATCTTTAAGGGTGAAATTCTCCCGCAAAAGAAAAGATCAACAGAAAACGCCCAGTGAGTGAGGATTAGAAATTATGTTACAACCAAAGCGTACTAAGTACCGAAAACAAATGAAGGGTCGTAATAAGGGTTTGGCTCTTCGTGGTAGTAAAATTAGTTTCGGTGAGTTTGGTCTTAAGGCTGTAGAGCGCGGACGTTTAACTGCTAGACAAATAGAAGCAGCGCGAAGAGCTATGACACGACATATAAAGCGTGGTGGTAAAATTTGGATTAGAGTGTTTCCAGACAAGCCAATCACACAAAAACCACTTGAAGTTAGACAAGGTAAGGGTAAGGGAAGTGTTGAGTATTGGGTAGCTCAAATACAACCAGGTAAGGTTTTATTTGAAATGGAAGGTGTTAGTAAAGAACTTGCAATGGAAGCATTTGACCTTGCAAAAGCAAAACTTCCTTTCAAAGTGATGTTTGAAGAGCGGACGGTAATGTAATGAAAAAAATAGATGAATTGCGCAATATGTCAGTTGAGGAATTGCAAAATGAATTGCTTTCATTACGTAAAGATCAGTTTAATTTACGAATGAAAAAAGCAAGTGGCTCACTAGATAAAACACATCTGATCACTATGGTGCGTAAGTCAGTGGCAAAAGTTAAAACAATCTTGACTGAAAAGGCAGGTAAGTGAAATGTCTACTAATAGTGAATCAAATGCCAGAACAATGATTGGAAAAGTAGTTAGCGACAAAATGGATAAAACTATTGTAGTTATGATTGAACGTACTGTGAAACATCCAAAGTATGGGAAAATCATGAAGCGAAGAACTAAACTACATGCACATGATGAAAATCAAGTTTGCCGAGTTGGTAATACCGTAAAAATCCGTGAGTCACGACCACTCTCTAAAACGAAAAGCTGGGTATTAGTCGAAGTAATTTCATAAGTAACTTAATTGTTTTACTTTTAAAACCCTAAAAGGCCTGATATAATCAGCAGCCTTTTTCTGGTCGAAATTAGATCTGGAGAGAAAAATGATCCAAATGCAGACAGTGCTTGAAGTAGCTGATAACAGCGGAGCACGTAAAGTAATGTGTATTAAAGTACTTGGTGGATCACACAGACGGTATGCCCGTGTAGGTGATGTAATTAAAGTAAGCGTGAAAGATGCTATACCAAGAAGTAAGGTAAAAAAAGGTGCTGTAATGAGAGCGGTAGTGGTTAGAACTGCTCAAGGTGTGAGAAGAGATGATGGTTCATTGATTCGATTTGATGATAATGCAGCAGTTCTTTTAAACAACCAAAACGAGCCAATAGGCACACGTATATTTGGCCCGGTTACACGCGAGTTAAGAGAAAGATTTATGAAGATAATTTCTCTTGCCGCAGAGGTTTTGTAAGAAGGATTAGATATGAAACGTATTAAAACAGGCGATGAAGTAATTGTTATTGCCGGTAAAAGTAAAGGTCATATAGGTAAGGTTTTAAGAGTAATTGATGATGCCGTTGTAGTGGAAGGTGGAAATCTAATTAAAAAGCATATTAAACCTAATCCACAAAAGCCTGAAAATAAGGGTGGTATTATTTCGCGTGAAGCTCCATTGCACGTTTCAAATGTGGCTCATTACAATCCTGTTACAAAAAAGGCAGATAAGGTTGGCTTTAAATATCTTGAGAATAATGGCGTTAGCAAAAAGGTTAGATATTATAAATCTAACAATGAAATAATTGACCGTATATAGAGTTAGGTGATTGAAATGGCGAGACTTAAAGAATTTTATAAGAAAGACGTCGTCACTATGATGATGAAACGGTTCAACTATTCGAGTGTGATGGAAGTTCCCAGGATTCTCAAAATTACTCTGAATATGGGAGTTGGAGAAGCTGTTGGTGACAAAAAAGTGATGAATCATGCCATTGAAGACATGACACTGATTTCTGGTCAGAAGCCCGTCGTCACAAAGGCAAGAAAATCAATAGCTGGTTTTAAAATAAGAGAGGGATGGCCAATTGGTTGTAAAGTGACACTCAGACGAGAACGCATGTATGAGTTTCTAGATAGATTAATATCTATTACTTTACCTCGAGTAAGAGATTTTCGTGGTTTGAATCCAAAATCTTTTGATGGAACAGGAAACTACAGTATGGGAATCCATGAGCAAATCGTGTTTCCAGAGATTGATTATGATAAAACTGACGGAATACGAGGTTTAGATATTTGTATTACAACAAGTGCTAAAACAAATGAAGAAGCTAAAGCTTTGTTAGAAGCATTTAATCTTCCACTGAAAGACAAAGATAGAAAATAAAAGGGTGAAATTGTGGCTAAAAAATCAATGCTGATGCGAGAGTCAAAGCGTGCGAAGCTGGTAGAAAAGTACAGACAACGCCGAAACGAGTTAAAACAATTGATTAAATCATCTGATGATTTCCAGATAATAATGGAAAGTCAGGCAAAACTAGCAAAATTACCAGTTAATTCAAATCCTGTTCGCTATGTTACTCGATGCAAGCAATGTGGAAGACCACACGCAGTTTATCGCAAGTTTAATCTTTGCAGAATTTGTTTAAGACAACAGCTTATGGTGGGGAATATCCCTGGCGGTAGAAAATCAAGCTGGTAAACTATTTTATTGGAGAATAATTGTGAGTATGCATGATCCAATTGCTGATATGCTGACTAGAATTAGAAATGGTCAACAAGCAAAACATCAGCAAGTAACATTGGTTTCTTCTAAGTTAAAGGAAGAAATAGCTCGAGTTTTGAAGGAAGAAGGATATATACAAGACTTTTTTATTGAAGCATTACCAAATGGTTTGAAATCAATTACTTTAAAACTAAAGTACTATCATGGAAGACCTGTAATTGAATTTATTAAGCGCATTAGTCGTCCAGGTTTGAGGGTATATAAGTCATACAAAGATTTGCATTCAATCCCTGGATTTGGTGTGGCTATTCTTTCTACGTCTAAAGGTATAATGACCCATGTATCAGCAAAAGTAAAAGGTGTTGGTGGCGAAGTCATTTGTGAAGTGGCTTAATACTTGCGAGGAATGATATGTCTAGAGTAGCAAAGGCCCCAGTAGTTCATTCACCAAATGTTGAAGTAACATTTGTTGATGGAGTAATCACTGTAAAAGGCCCAAAAGGAATATTAACTCAAAAAATTAATAAACTGGTTAATATTCAACATAGTAAGGAATCAAATAAATTAGAGTTTTCACCTGCTTCTAATGATCCAATGGGATGGGCACAAGCTGGTACAGCTAGAGCCTTAGTAAGAAATATGGTTCAAGGAGTAACTGAGGGATATACAGTTGCACTCGAGTTGGTTGGTGTAGGATATAGAGCGCAATCTAAAGATAAGTCAATTAGTTTGTCACTAGGATACTCACATTCTATAGAATATGATTTACCAAAAGGTGTCACCGTAGAAACTCCTAATAATACAACCATTCTACTAAAGGGCGTTGATAAGCAAGTTCTTGGACAAATAGCTTCTGAAATTAGGGCATTTAGACCACCAGAGCCCTATAAAGGAAAGGGTGTTAAATATGCTGGAGAGCAGATTGCTCGAAAAGAAGCTAAGAAGAAATAAGGTGTTAACTATGAATAAGCAGAACGCACGACATAGACGTGGATTAAAAGCCAAAGCCTTAATACGTAAATCAGGCCGCTCAAGATTAGTTGTGTATCGAAGTGGTGTGCATATTTATTCTCAAATTGTCAAGTCAGATCAACTTGGTGATAAGGTATTGGTAGCATCCTCTACTATTGATAAAGAATTGAGATCCAGTTTGACTGGAAAAAGTAAAGTTGAACAAGCCAGTTTAGTTGGTCAACTGTTGGGTAAGCGCGCTAAGGAAGCAGGAATTACTCAGGTTGCATTTGACCGAGCAGGTTATAAATATCATGGCAGAGTTAAAGCACTTGCTGAAGGTGCACGCGAAGCCGGATTAGATTTTTAAGGAACGATTATGTCATTCGATGAATTACCCAAGTCAGATGGATATCAAGAAAAATTGGTATCGGTAACTCGTACGGCTAAAGTTGTAAAAGGTGGGCGAGTTTTTGGTTTTGCTGTTTTAGTAGTTGTAGGTGACGGAAAGGGTAAAGTTGGGTTTGGACGAGGAAAGGCAAGAGAAGTTCCAATAGCAATTCAAAAAGCTATGGATCAAGCCAAGAAAAATATGGTTTATATTCCTCTTTCGGGCACTACAATATTCCACGAAATTACATGGAACTACGGTGCTTCCAAAGTGTTTATGAAACCAGCGAGTGAAGGTACAGGAATCATTGCTGGAGGCGCTATGCGTGCCGTTTTGGAAGTGTTGGGTGTGCAAAATATTCTTGCAAAAAGCATTGGTTCTACCAATCCAAGTAACATTGTTCGTGCAACTATTGGTGCATTGACACATATTGGTACGCCGGACTATGTAGCAGCCAAACGTGGAAAAACCGTTGAAGAAGTAATGGCAGGCTAATTATGGGAAAAAAAATTAAAATAACCTTGGTTAAAAGCACTATAGGTAGAAAACCAAAGCATGTTGCTATAGCCAAACAGCTGGGTTTAGGTAAAACAAATTCAAGTGTGGTTCATAGTGATACTCCTGCAATACGTGGACTTGTAAATGAAATTAATTACCTGTTGTTGGTTGAGGAGAGTGCGTAATGAATTTAAATACACTATCGCCAGATCCAGGATCCAGACCCTCAAGAAGACGAGTGGGAAGAGGTATTGGTTCTGGATTAGGAAAAACTTGTGGCAAAGGTCATAAAGGTCAAAAATCAAGGGCAGGTGGTTACCACAAAATTAATTTTGAAGGTGGTCAAATGCCTATACAAAGACGATTACCCAAGATGGGTTTTAAGTCTAGAGTGGGCCGAACCATAGATGAAGTGAGTTTGGGGGAGCTTGCAAAATTGAAAGATGAAGTTATTGATTTACTTGCTTTGCGTAAAGCTGGCTTAATTAATAACTCAATCAAAGATGTTAAAGTAATTTTATCTGGCGAGCTGACCGCAGCAATTAAGCTTAAGGGTTTAAGGGTCACTAAAGGAGCTCGTTCTGCTATAGAGAGTTTGGGCGGTAGTATAGAAGAGTGACTATGAAAAACCAAAAGCATAACGGTAGTAAGCCTCGTGGTGGATTAGCCGAACTAAAATCAAGATTGATGTTTGTTGTTCTCGGAATATTAGTATACAGGTTAGGTGCTCATATACCTGTTCCAGGGTTAGACCCTGCAAAATTAGCTAATTTCTTTAATGAACAGCAAAACACTATATTTGGTTTATTTAATATGTTTTCTGGTGGGGCCCTGTCTCGCGTGACAGTGTTTGCAATTGGTATTATGCCTTATATTTCTGCATCAATTATTATCCAACTCTTTTCAGTAGTTTCTCCTAAATTGGAGCAATTAAAGAAAGAAGGAGAGTCTGGCCGTAGAAAAATAAATCAATATACCAGATATTTAACATTGCTCTTGTCAATATTTCAGTCTATGGGTATGGCGAGATGGTTGGCTAGTCAACAAATTGCTATGCAGCCAGATTTCTCATTCTATTTTACTGCTGTTGTAACTTTAGTTACAGGTACTATGTTTTTAATGTGGTTGGGTGAGCAAATTACTGAAAAAGGTGTTGGTAATGGAATTTCCTTAATTATCTTTTCTGGAATTGTCTCTAGCATGCCAAATGCAATAGGATCTGTCCTTCAACAAGTTAAAGAAGGTCAGATGCAGGCCCTTACTCTAGTTATAATTGCAGCAGTAGTAGTTGTAGTTACTGGTTTTGTTGTATTTATGGAGCGTGCTCAACGACGAATTCGTGTTAATTATGCTCAGAGAACGCAGGGTAGAAAGGTATATGCAGCTCAAACAAGTCATTTACCATTAAAAATAAATATGTCAGGTGTGATTCCACCAATATTTGCATCTAGTATTATTTTATTGCCAGCCACTTTAGCGCAATTTTTTTCGCAAACTAAAGGGCTGAGTTGGTTATCTGATGTTGGAATGGCACTATCACCAGGTCAGCCTTTATATTTGATAGTGTATGCTGCAGCTATTTTGTTCTTTGCATTCTTTTATGCTGCCTTAGTTTTTAATCCTAAGGATACAGCAGATAACCTGAAAAAATCAGGGGCATATATTCCAGGAATTCGTCCGGGTGAACAAACCACAAAGTATATTGATTCAGTAATGACTCGTTTGACTTTGGTTGGAGCTATTTACTTGGTTTTGGTATGTTTGTTACCACAAATTCTAATGTATACCTGGCATGTTCCATTTTATTTTGGTGGTACTTCGTTGCTGATTATAGTTGTTGTTATTATGGATTTTGTAGCACAAGTACAAGCTCATTTAATGACCCAGCAATATGATTCTTTATTAAAAAAGGCGAATTTTAGAGGTACTAAGTTACCTGGTCTGCTATGATTTATCGGAGTTAGGAATGAAAGTAAGAGCATCAGTAAAGCGAATATGTCGCAATTGTAAAATAATAAAAAGAAGTGGCACTATACGAGTAATTTGTAAGGATGCCCGTCATAAACAAAAGCAAGGGTAATATCTGCTTGATTTTATTTTATTAAAATAGTATCCTTCTGTCCCTTTCGACAGAACAAATAACGTTCGGAGAAACTAATGGCTCGTATTGCAGGAGTTAATATACCTGATCATAAACATGTGGTAATCGCTTTAACAGCAATTTATGGAATTGGTAAAACAACATCATTAAAATTATGTAAAACAGTTGATATAGATCCTTCAGCTAAAGTTTCTCAGTTGTCAGACGCTCAACTGGAAGCATTGAGAACTGAAATTGCAAAAATTACTGTGGAAGGTGATCTTCGACGTGTTGTAACAATGAACATAAAAAGGTTGATGGATCTTGGTTGTTATAGAGGGTTAAGGCACAGAAGAGGATTGCCGTTGCGCGGACAGCGTACGAAAACTAATGCTCGTACCAGAAAAGGCCGTAGAAAAGGCACTAGTAGTTGATTTTTCATGTAGGAAAATAAAAGATGGCAATAACAAAGTCAAAGCAGCAAAAAACACGAAAAAAGATAAAACGTGTAGTGTCTGATGGCATAGTACACATACATGCATCTTTCAATAATACTATAGTTACCTTTACAGACAGACAAGGTAATGCATTATGTTGGGCAACTTCTGGTGGTTCTGGATTCAGAGGTTCTAGAAAAAGTACTCCTTATGCTGCGCAAGTTGCAACTGAGCGAGCTGCTGCTGTTGCTAAAGAATATGGTATGAAATCTGTTGCAGTATTTGTACATGGTCCTGGTCCTGGTCGCGAATCTACTATTCGTGAATTAATAACCCAGGATTTTAAAATTGTTGAAATTACCGATGTTACTGGCATACCACATAATGGTTGTAAGCCACCTAAAAAACGTCGTGTATAAGACTCAGGAGTAATTAATGGCTAGATATCTTGGTCCTAAATGTAAGTTGTCACGACGAGAAGGTTGTGATTTATTGCTTAAAAGTGGGGTTCGTGATCATAAATCCAAGTGTAAATCTGAAAAATTACCTGGACAACATGGTGATAAAAAACCTCGTTTAAATAGTTATGGAATTCAGCTTAGAGAAAAGCAAAAGATTAGAAGACTTTATGGGATTCTTGAAAAGCAATTCCGTAATTATTACAAAAAAGCGGCTAGACAAAAGGGTTCTACAGGTGAAAATTTAATGGCTCTTTTGGAAAGACGTTTAGATAATGTTGTTTACCGTATGGGTTTTGCCAGTACTCGTGCCGAAGCTAGACAGCTGGTTGCACATAAGGCAATACTTGTAAATGATAAAGTAGTTAACGTACCATCTTTTCTGGTTAATCCTGGAGATACTGTATCAGTTCGACAAAAGGCTAAAAACCAAGGACGTATCCAAGCTGCTTTAGCTTTATCTGAACAAAGAGCACCTTGTGATTGGATTACTGTAGATACTGCTTCTTTTAAGGGTACATTTTCTACAGCTCCAACGTTAATGGATTTATCTTCAGACTACAACGTAAACCTTGTTGTAGAACTTTACTCTAAGTAAGCTCGGAGAGATAGCTGAATGTATACTGAAATCAATGAAATGCTGACGCCTAAGGTTCTCAAGGTACAGGCCGAGTCGCCCTATAAAGCTAGAATAGTTTTAGAACCTTTGGAGCGAGGTTTTGGTCACACCCTCGGCAATGCTTTGAGAAGAATCTTATTGTCATCCATGCCTGGAAGTGCCATTACCGAAGCTTCTATCGATGGTGTTTTGCATGAATATAGTACTATTGAAGGGGTTCAGGAGGATGTAGTTGATTTGTTACTTAACCTAAAATCAGTTGCTATCAAATTGACTGTAGGAAATGAAGCACAGGTTACACTCAATAAAGAAGGACCGTGTCAAGTTACAGCTGGAGATATTCAGTTGACTCATGGTCAAGAAATTATTAATCCTGAACTTGTTATTGCCAATCTTAATGAAAAGGGTAAATTGAATATGACCCTTAAAGTTGAAAGAGGGATTGGCTTTCATAATACTGATGCATTTGTTCGCTATCATGATGATGAAATTGAGAAAAAAACTGTCGGAAAATTAAAAATTGATAACAGTTTTTCTCCAGTGAAGAAAGTGGCTTATTTCGTCGACAGTGCACGTGTTGAAAACAGAACAGATTTAGATAAACTTACAATTGAATTAGAAACTAACGGTACTATTGACGCTGAAGAGGCAATAAGAATATCCGCTAGTATACTGCAAAGACAACTTCATGCGTTTGTTGACATGAAATTTGAAGAATCACGTGCTGATAATAAAGAACGTAATGATTTTGATCCTGTTTTATTGCGTTCAGTGGATGATTTAGAGTTAACTGTTCGATCAGCGAATTGTTTGAAAGCTGAAAACATTCATTATATAGGCGATTTGGTTCAAAGAACAGAAAGTGAATTATTAAAGACACCTAATCTTGGTAAGAAGTCACTAACTGAAATTAAAGATGTTTTAGCATCACGATCATTATCGCTGGGTATGAAACTTGAGAATTGGCCGCCAGCAAGCCTTGGCGAGTAATATTTAGGAGTCTTTGTTATGCGTCACCGTAATTCCGGACGTAGTTTTAGCCGTACAAGTAGCCACCGAAAGGCCATGTTTTCTAACATGTGTTGTTCTTTGATTGAGCATGAGTTGATTAGAACAACTTTGCCCAAGGCAAAAGATTTACGTCGATATATCGAACCTTTGATTACTGTTAGTAAATCTGATTCAGTAGCATCACGCAGACGTGCTTTCAATATTTTGCGGTCTAAATCAGCGGTAGGTAAATTGTTTACTGATTTAGGTCCACGTTTTGCAAAACGACCTGGGGGGTACATCCGTATTATTAAATGTGGGTATAGGGATGGTGATAATGCGCCCATGGCTATAGTTGAATTAATGGATAGACCCATCACAAGTGATGATACAGAAGAGTAAATTTTAGTTTATAATAAAATCTTTTTTTGAGCCCGCATTAAAGCGGGCTTTTTATTTTAATCATTTAAAATGGTATGTCATCATCTAATTCATCAAAAGCATCTTGTGCGGTAGATGTTGGTGAAGCTTGATTTTTTGTTGAAGTTTGTTGGGAGGTGGAGGTTCCCTGGAATGAAGGCATGTCGTCATAATTGGAGGCACTGCTTCCTTTGCTATCGAGCATTTGAATATCAGACGCAACAATTTCAGTTGTATATCTGTCTTGACCCTGCTGATCTTGCCATTTTCTTGTTCTTAAACTACCTTCAACATATAGCTTAGATCCTTTACGAATATATTCACCAGCTATTTCACCCAGACGATTAAAACATACGACCCTATGCCATTCAGTTCTATCTTGTTTTTCACCAGTCGTTTTGTCTTTCCATGTTTCACTGGTAGCAACTGAAAGCGTAGTAACAGCATTTCCGTTAGGTAAATACCGTACATCGGGATCCGCTCCTACATTGCCAACAAGTATTACTTTATTTATTCCTCTTGCCATTGAAATCATCTCCTGTATGCGAAAGTTAGTTAGGTATTATACATAATTTGAAAGTTATTTCGTAGCGGCTCAATGAGAATCAGCTATTGGCAAATTTTAGACTGGTGAAGAATCTTTTCAGCGCTTCCTGCACTATATTCTGTATTATCAACTCGAATGTACAACGTATTTTCATCCTTGGACAAAATTACCTCTTTAATACCGGCTACTTTTAAAAGCTGTTTGATAATTAATTTTGGTTCTTCATTAGTTGATTTAAGAGGTAAAATTAGAGTAGAAAAATAGACATTGGATTTCATGCTCAGTGAAATGATGAGCCATAGAACTCCCAAGATCATGTTAAGTAAAAAAATAGCTTGGTTATCATGCCATTGATAGAGAATGCCTGCTAAAGAGCCTCCAAAAAAAATTCCTAGAAATTGACTCGTTGAATAAATACCCATGGCTGTACCTTTACTCCCGGGATTTGCCTGTTTTGAGACTAATGATGGTAATGTTGCTTCAAGAATGTTGAAAGAAATGAAATACAAAAACATTAACAAGCATAGCCAATACCAGCTTTTTGATGTCAATACTAATAGGCCTTGTGTGAGGGTAGTAAGCAGTACAGATAAAATAAATACTGTCTTTAAGAGTTTTTTTCTTTCTGAAATAACGATAAATGGTACCATTAAAATAAATGAGAATAACATGAGTGGTAAATAGAAGTGCCACTGCTGATGCAATTGTCCATTCTCAATTTGATATTTCAAAAGCATAGGTATGGCGAAAAAAGTAGCTGTCAGAATAAAATGCTGACAAAAAATACCAAAATTCAGGCGTTGTAAATGTTGATCTGTTACTACAGGTTTAATGAGTGATAAGTTGGGTTCACTATCTGCATGAAACTGTTCTTTTGAGGGATTGGGAATGATTAGATAAAGGATTATAATCCCTAAAACAGCTAAAATTGTTGTGAGATAGAACACCCCTGATAATCCATAGTAGTGGGTGAGAGCAGGGCTAATTATCATTGCTAGGCTAAATGATGTTCCAATAGTTATCCCTACTACGGCCATTGCCTTTGTGCGTTGTTCATCCAGGGTTAAATCAGCAAGCAAAGCAATTAACACACTACCTATAGCGCCAGCACCCTGCAATATTCTGGCAGTTATCATTCCGCCAATAGAATGGGTTACTGCTCCTAACAAACTTCCGGCAGCGAATAACAAAAGACCTATTGCAATCATGGGTTTTCTGCCAATTTTATCTGAAAGCATACCAAAAGGGATTTGTAGTAATCCTTGTGCCAATCCATAGCTTCCCAAAGCCAAGCCAATTAATGTTGGAGTGGCTCCCTTAAGTTCGGTGGCGTAAAGTGTGAATACCGGGATAAGTAAAAATAATCCCAGTAGACGAAAAGAGAATATTGCTGCTATAGGAAAAACAGTTTTGTTCCAAGAATACTTCATTCATTATAGGTATAAATTATATTATGTGGAGATGGTACAAACTAAGTGCCTTGGAAACAAGATAAATTATGAAATTACACTTGATAGAGTCCCTATATTTCCATTGACAGCACAGCAGATTAACGGTAGTTTGGTGGGATTTTATACTATAGGGTTATTGTATGAGTTCATTAGTTTTTTCAGGAAAAGTAGGGTTGATAACAGGTGGTGCGCGAGGAATAGGAAAGGCGACCGCATTAAAATTAGCGCATGCTGGCTGTGATATTGCTGTTGTGTATTACAATAGCTCTGACGAAGCTCAAAACCTGGTCAATGAAATAAGCAATATGGGTAGAAAAGCAATTGCCTTACAAGCCAATGTAGCAGATTGTCAATCGGTCAAAGAAATGTTCTCTCAATTCAGAGAGCACTTTAAACACTTAAATTTTCTAGTAAGTAATGCGGCAAGTGGAGTATTAAAGCCTGCTTTGAAGATGTCGACCAAGCATTGGCGCTGGTGTTTGGAAACAAATGCTTTGGCTTTGAACCACCTGGTTACTGAAGGCCTTGATTTAATGCCTAAAAATAGTCGGGTTATTGCTCTTTCCAGCTTAGGTGCATCAAGGGCAATTCCAAATTATGCTTTTATTGGAGCCTCTAAAGCTGCTCTGGAAGCATTAGTCCGTTCGCTAAGTTTAGAGTTGGCTACTCATGGCATTACTGTGAATACTGTTTCTGCAGGTGTTGTCGATACGGATGCTTTAAAGCATTTTCCAAACAGAGAACAGTTATTGGATGAATATCAAGCGCATGCTTTGGCTGACAGAGCTTTAACACCAGAAGATGTGGCTAATGCTATCTATTTGCTTTGTTTGCCTGAAGCAGCGATGATTAATGCCCATACATTATATGTTGATGCAGGGTATAGTCAGGTTGGGTAGTAGATGATAAAAGTAATTTTTATGATATAATTTCAAGCTTTGCGAGCTTTGTTGGTTCAGAGGATAAAATATGAATGTAGCTGAAGTTTACCCTAAGGTTAGGGAAATTATTGCTGATGTATTAGTAATTGATGAAGAAGAAATTTCTTTAAACAGTAGTTTAATTGAAGATTTGGGTGCTGAGTCTATCGATTTTCTTGATTTGGTTTTTCAATTGGAAAAAGAATTCAAGATTAAAATCCCAAGAGGCCAGTTGGAAAAGAATGCTCGTGGTGATCTGGCTGAAGATGAGTTTGAGAAGGGCGGTATTTTAACAACGGCAGGATTACAGGCATTAAAGAATTATTTGAGTGAAGTCCCCGCTGAGCGATTTAAAGAAAATATGAAAGTGAACGAAATTCCTGTGTTGTTTACCGTAGAAACTTTTTGCAAGCTGGTTGTTTCAGCTATAGTCCAGCAGCAAGCAATGGAAACTGTAGCCTGATGAGGTTCTTATTTGTTGATCGCATTGTACAATTATCCCCAGGAGAGTGGATTAAAGGGATAAAGCATGTCACAAGAGATGATGCTTATTTAACCACAGACGATCAAGGAAGGTTTTGTTTTATGCCTTCTTTGATTGGAGAAACATTGGGGCAATTAGCAGCATGGAATGTGATGCAGCATAATCATTTTACTTCAAGGCCAGTCGCTGGCGTAGTGTCAAGTGCTCGATTGTATAGACCTGCTTACGTCGGTGAAACGATATTGCTTGAATCAAATATTGATGCACTGGATGAAAAAGCAGTTCAATATCATAGCATTGCTAAAATAGGGAATGACATTATTTTTTCTATAGATGGAGCGTTAGGTCCCATGCTGCCTATGACTGAATTTATTAGTACAGAGGTCATTAGACAGCAATTTGCAGAGATATACCGACCAGGTGATTGGTCTTCCGTTATAGCCCTGAGTTCGCCTGTTTTAAAAGAGGAAAATTACTCTGATTGTGGAATTATTAATTCTTCCATGCAATTTGACAGAATCCTTGCCAGTGAACCGGGCATAAGCTTGCTTGCTGAAAAAAAGATAACTCGTTCAGCATCTTATTTCCCAGATCATTTTCCTAACAAGCCTGTACTACCGATGACAGTACTTCTCGAATGTAAATTGAATCTGGCAAAAGAGTTTATAACTAGATCAAGGTATGATAGAGCTTATCGAATTTGCGAATTACGCAAAATTAAAATGAATGAATTTGTTCATCCCGGGGATGTCGTAGTTTGCCATGTTAAAGTTAAACAACAAACGGATGATGAATTAATATTGTCTTATAGGTGTGAGGTTGATGGCAAGCGGGTATGTGTTGTCGACATAGTGCTTATTCCCAAAGGTAAATGAGGTTATGAAACGACGAGTTGCTATTACAGGTCTAGGGGTTGTTTCGCCTCTAGGAAATGATGTATCCACCACCTGGAAGAATTTGATTGCCGGGTATTCTGGTATAGATAGTATCAAGCAGTTTGATGCCAGTGCTTTTCCTACTACTATCGCCGCTGAAGTAAAGAATTTTTCACCTGATACGTCTATTTCGGGAAAACATACTCGATTTATCATGTCTTTTACGCATTTTGCTTTGGAAGCCGCACGCCAGGCTTTTGAAGATGCTTCTATATTTCCTACCAAGCAGACATCGGATCGATGGGGAATAGTAACAGGCAGTGGAATGATGACGGCTGAGTTCGAGTATTTAATGCGGTTTCAACAAACTTGTGCTGCAGGCGGAGAAATAGAGTGGGGAAAGCTGCAATCCAATAGCAGGGATTTTTATAATTTGATTGATTTTGGTAAAACCACTTCAAACTCTGGTCTTTCCTTATTAATACAACAATATGGGATTACTGGTTATGCCTCTTCTGTCCATACAGCCTGTGCTTCAGGAGGCCAAGCCTTGGGATTGGCGATGCAGGTGATTCGTCGAGGTGAGGCAGATTTTATGTTGGCAGGTGGATTTGATTCCATGATTAATCCTTTGGGTTTATCCAGCTTTTGTCTTTTGGGTGCTTTATCAACTTATAATGAGACTCCGCAAACAGCAAGTCGCCCCTTTGATGCGACACGCAATGGTTTTGTCCTGGGGGAAGGGGCTGCCTTTTTGATCCTTGAAGAATGGAATAAAGCAAAAACACGTGGGGCAAAAATCTATGCTGAACTGGCAGGAGAGGGAAATTCTTTGAGCTCCTACCGAATAACTGATTCACATCCCAATGGTGATGGTGCTATTCAAGCGATTAACCGTGCGTTGGAGGATGCGGGAGTTCAACCACGAGATGTAGATTATATTAATGCGCATGGCACATCAACTAAAATGAATGATTTAAGTGAAACGAATGCAATCAAAGTTGTTTTTGGGGACAGAACCGCCAATTTACCTGTTAGCTCTACCAAGAGTCAAACAGGACATTTAATCGCAGCAGCTGGCGCACTCGAGGCAGTGTTGTCAGTTAAATCCATAGAACAGGCGCAAATCCCTAAAACAGCGAATTTAAAAACGCCTGATCCGGAATGTGATTTGGATTATGTTGTTGATGGCCCACGTGAAAAATCTTTAGGGGTAGTCCTATCTAATTCATTTGGTTTTGGAGGTTCTAATAGCTGCTTATTATTTAAGCATCCAGAGTTCGAGGAGGCAAAATAAATGAGTCAGGCGAATAGAGTATTTATTACGGGTCGCAGTGCTCTAACTGCCTCTGGTGCAACTGCTGATGAAACTTGGAATGCGATCATTTCAGGCCAGTGTGGAATAGCTGAAATTCAGTTTTGGGAATTATCTCAATGGTCGCATCGATTGGGGGGGGAGATAAAGGATTTTCAACCATCCAAGATGCTTCCTGATAGAAAATTAATAAAAGTTATTTCCCGTCAGGATATAATGGGAATCAATGCGGCAGTGCAAGCTGTTGAGCATAGTAAAATGATTGCTTACAGAGATAGCTTGGCAGATGTTGACTCATTTAATGAACAAACCGCTATTTATGTTGGTTCTCCAGGGAATAAATATTTTCAACAATATGACTTTATACCTTTGTTGGCTAAAACCCATGGAGATATGCGTAGCTTCGCAAATCAGTTGTTTGATGAAGTGCATCCTATGTGGTTATTGAGGATTTTACCTAATAATGTGCTTGCCTATACAGGTATTACCTATGGCTTTAAAGGTCCAAATCACAATGTAACAAATCATGCTGTAGGTGGTACACAAGCCATTTTAGAAGCGTATCATGCCATACGTAGCGGGCAGGCAGAGCGCGCGGTTGTGGTTGCCTATGATATAGGCACAGAACCTCAGGGCTTATTTTATTATGAAAAATTGGGCGTGGTGAGTAATCGTCATTTAAAACCTTTTGATAAAGAGCATGACGGTACCATTCTTGCTGAAGGTGCAGCTGCCCTTGTATTGGAAAGTGAAGCCAGTGTGAAGTCCAGAGCTGCGACTTGTTATGGAGAGATAGTTGGTGGTTTATCCGCTACTGAAGCAACAGGATTATTTTCTATTGAAGCAGATGGGAAACATTTGGCTTCATTGATGGGGAAGACATTAAGCGCATCAGGAATAAACTATGGGGAAATAGGGTTAATAGTAACCCATGGAAATGGAAATAGTAAATCAGATGACAGTGAAGCGCAGGCCATCACTTCAGTATTCAAAGAAGAAGTTCCTGCGACTGCTTTTAAATGGTCCATGGGGCATACTTTATGTGCCTCTGGAGTATTGGATGCGGTATTAACTACATATGCCCTTGAAACCAAATGTGTGCCAGGGATCGCTAATTTTCAACAAATTGCCCCGACGTGTGAAGGTTTATCGGTAAGTTGTGAGCATAGAGAGATAACATCTAATTCCTATGCCATGATGATCAACCGAGGATTTGCCAGTATGAATGTATGTTTGGTGATCAAAGCTTGTGAATAATTTAGCTCAACAGATAGAAGCATTATCCATTACGCTGGCGGGGCGTTTTATTTATCGGTTTTTACCATACAGGCGGCGATTGATTTTTTCCAATATTAGTCAAGTTTATAATGATCAACTGAATGAATCTCAAAAAAAACGCTTGGCAAAAGCTTATTACTCACACCTTGCAAAATCTTTAAAAGAAGCCCTGCAACTAAGATTCATGAGTGAAAAAAAATTACGGGCTCAGGTTGAAGTGATCGGCCATGAAAAAATGCTGGCTGTTGTGGCACAGAAGAAAGGAGTGTTAGTCGTTACCGGTCACTTTGGAAATTGGGAATTTGCGCCGTTGGGAGGGGTACTAAACTTCAAGGAATTCAAAGGCCAATTTCATTTTATCAGGCGTACCTTGCGATTTAAGTTCATAGAACGCATTATGTTCAAAAACTATTATCAAGCTGGCCTAAATGTTATTCCTAAAAAAAACTCTCTGGAGCAGGTTTGTGTTGCGTTGGAACAAAATCATGCCGTAATCTTCGTATTGGATCAGCATGCATCTCTGGTGAACAGAGATGGGATAGCGGTAGAGTTTTTTGGCAAAAAAGCGGGTACCTACAGAAGTTTGGCGACGATATCTCGTCATACAGGAATTCCAGTTATACCTGCAGCCAGCTACAGATTACCCAACGGGAAGCATGTTTTGGAGTTTCATGATCCCATTCCCTGGAAAGATTATGAAACTACGCAAGAATCTTTATACCGAAATACCTTGGCGTATAATCAGGCTTTAGAAAAGATTATTCTGGCACATCCGGAGCAGTGGAACTGGATGCACAAGCGCTGGAAACTTTCTTAAATGAATAGGCCGTCAGCGGTTCATCTTGATAAAGAATATTTATGAAAAGAGCTCTTGCTTATTAATTATTTATTACAGCAGGAGGATGTTTATATGTTGTAATGACTTCTTATAGAAAGGTAATATCAAATCTTTATGTTTTATTTTTTCGTTCATCTCTTAATCGTTTGAGCACCAAAAATAATTTATTCGTTTCGTCTTCCTTTGTGAAATGGAGGACTATGTTGTTGTCTTCAGCACGAATCAATTCATAGCAAAGTTCTATAATGAAGTTATGAATTTGTAATTTAACCACTCCCTCTTTAGGAATATTAGTTTTCTGCTTAAGTACTAAAGCACCATTGGAAGAAATTTCAATAATCTCAATTGGATTACTGTCTAAGCTGGCATTCATTTCACCATGATTTTTTAGCCGAAAATATTTCCGTCTTTCGTCCATTGTTTAGCCATAAATAAAGTATGCTTTTTAATTTTAGGTCTATTATTCCTGATAGGTCAACCTGATGAGCGTGTAAAAAACTTCAGAGACTCTAATAAGGCTCAAAGTAGATGCACAGGGTAGATGAAACAATCCGGCTGTAGATACGCAGCCGGAGGATTAATCAAGGTGAAATCATTGTTGATGTCGATTGGGGAGCAGGTTTATGATTTGGATAAATAGCGGACATGATGTTGTTGCTAAAAAATACTCCCAAGTTGCCTAATGTGCTTTTTAAGCTGGTAGCTAACTCAGTTGCTGTATCCAGGATAGTTGTGCCTGGAGTTTGATTTGAAGAAACAGATTCATTCTTAAACGGATTTTGTTCAGGTAAAGTATGAGTAAACTCTTTACTGATAGCGCTGAAATGAGTAGAGTCCTCATTGAATTCCTTAAGTAAAGATTCAACCTCATTACGAGCTCCTTTCATTAATAGCATTTCTAATAAACGAAAACGATTCGCGATTAAAAGTTGTTGATTTTTTAAAAGCCAGGCATCCAATGTTAAGTCGCTTTTGCTTTCTAATAACAGATAATGGAATAAGCGATGAAGCTTTTGGCGAATTTTAAGCTCGTTCTTTGGATTGGGTTGTAATGAAAATATATTTAATGCTTCGATTAATTCATTAAGTTTTTGTTGAGTATAACCTGATTTTATATCATCGAGGATAATCGACAGATTTGTTTCAAGTTTGGTAGTGAAATATTTTCTTTGTTGAAGAAGATGAGGGGCTTCTTTTTCACTTTGCTTTATTGGAGTGTCCATTGTTGCAACAAAGGTAGGTGGATTTGGGGAAAAAAATCCAGTCCAGCCATAATACCAACATCGTTTCAATCGTGTAATCAATTGAGCGATAAATCCAGTATTTTCACCAAAACTTAACTCGATTTTTGCCTCAGTTAAAGCTTGAGTTGCTATACTGATAATTTCCTTATGCTTATTTGGATTTAATTTTTTTAGCGCTCCCTCACATAAATCAATAATTCTGGTATAGCTATCTTCACTTGCTTGTGCCCCAAAATGCTGGATAGTTTTTTTAGCATCATAGACAAATAACGAGAAACTAATTTGCTCATCATGTAATTCAGGGTAGTTTAGAAACGCCATAAATATAGCTTCTCTAACAGAAGCTGGGATATCGCTTAAAGACATGAGAACAATTAAATGATATATCGAACGCCGATGCATTTCAGTGCATCCTTCTTGAACATAGTAACTTAAATAATCATTAATGAGCTTGGAAAGTGCTTGTTTGTCGCCTTTGTAATGCATTAAAAAATAATCTATCGATTTAACCGTTCTCTTGCTTTTTATTAATTTATTAACTAAAGAATGTTCAGGTATATCATTGGTCGGTGCCATTACAGAAGTTTCGCTAATTTTGATGCCACAGAAGATGCTGCTTAAAAAACTTTTTTCTTGTGATTTAGTTGGAATTTTGGGAGCTAACTGGACTAGTTGAGTCATGCTCGTGATGTTTATGCGAGAATCATTATAAAATAAGCTTGAATCACCGGATTGTGCTGATGCCCGCAAGTAGTAATTGGTCAGATAGGCGATTTTATTATTTAGCTCTTTAAATTCTTCCAGATTATTTAAACAAATAAGGAGTTGCATCGCTTGAGGTGAGAATTGATAATTACGGTTTAATAATTTATAAACCAATAACTTGATGTAAGTGACATACGCGTCATGATGTTGACCATAGAGATAGCGTTGAATAGCGGAAATTAGTCGTTTCTCTTCATTTTGGTTGATCAAAATAGGATGGGTTGGATCAAATAGCTCGAGATGTTCAACCATATTCATAATAATGGCTTCCTTTTTTGTGGAATCCATTTTATTGAGTTCGTCTACAACATGAACATCTACCAAATTCATCAAATGGGCTAAAATAAAATGGGCATTTGGTCTGGATGAGTAATGATTTAGCCAATAAGCAATCATATCAGGCTTTGGATATTTAAGTAGTATTTTTTCAACCTGTTTTTCTGACAATTGATGAAAATGAGGGATAGAGCAGAGTAAAGTAACACATGCTTCAGGTTGTAGAAATTCTATTTGCGCCACAGTCAAACATTTCAGGTTTAATTGGTGAACCAGGGCATTAAGCCGAGGTGGTGAGTGAAATTCACTTTGGCTTAAATGGGCTAGAAATGATTTTTCTTTTAAATTGTCCAAGTACTCTTTTTTGCTTAAGAGACAGGTAATTAATAATGATTTAATTTGGCTATCCTGTGCTAAAGCAATTAATTCCAGTATTTGTTGGTAGCTAAATTTATTAGCGTTTAACGCATAGATAAAATCGAGCTGACTTTCTTTACTATTGTTGATACTGGCTAAATAATCCTTATTTAAGATGGCTATTTTTAATAAATCAAAATTTAATAGTTCATTTCTTTTCATATGATTCTCCAGCCAGCTCCACGAGCCGAGTTTAATAATATCAGGTAAAGTCGTTTGATCCGGTGCAACTATAAGACAATGATCACAAAGCCAATTCATTTGTGAGGTAGTGAAATTTTCATGCTGAATCAATATCTTTTTGATGGTGTAGGGGAGCAGCTTTTGCTCGACAATATGTTTCAACAGGAGGACTATCTCTGTGGAGGATTGAAGTTGATCAGGGTTTAATTGACAGAGCCATTTTATAAATACTTCAGTTTTAATAAGTGGATCATTAAGTGATAAAAATGATTCCAGAGCCTGCTTCCAGGAAAGAGTTTGATTTGGAGATGGTTCGTTTAAATCTGCGATAAGTAATAAGCTGGTGAGAATATCATTTTCTGAGACAGGTTTATCAAAATCAACCACTTGATCCTCCTTGACCGAAATGTCAAAACCACTCTATCAACCTTAATACCCATTTCGTTCATGTTAAGCCAGGGAATATAATATTCACAACTTCTCCCGATGGAATTTTTACAGGACTTACGCAACCCTCCAATTTCTTCGTTAAAAACTGATTTTTAATTCGGTCATTTAGTTTATCTAAACTCCCTCATTAAAAACATTTTTTGCCTTGACCTTGGCGTTTTTCGTAAGTCCTGTTTTACACTTGTGGATTAATTCAGAATAACTGTTTGAAAAAAAAATTCAATACTTGTTTTAATTTTGTGAATTTTGTTATGAAAGTAATGTGCCCTCATACACAAAAGCAGCAGGTCCCGTTAATATAATGGGAGCAGTGCGACAAGGCCATTGGATAAACAAATCTCCTCCTGGCAAATGAACAGTGATTTTATCTGATAAATTGTAAAATAAATGTGCTATCGCTGCTGCAGCAACCGCACCACTACCACAAGCAATCGTTTCTCCACAACCCCTTTCGTAGACGCGTAAATTGATTTTTTCATGATTAATAATTTGCATAAATCCAACGTTGACTTGCTCTGGGAATTGTGGGTGAAGACTAATCTGTTGTCCCAAACTGCTTACAGGGGCTGTTTCTACATCTTTCACCAACAATACAGCATGTGGGTTACCTACACTTATCGCATGAAGATTAACTGTATTGCCGTTATTTAATTCAAGTAAATATTCTGGGGATTGGCTATCAGCAAGAAAAGGAATTTCACCTGGGGCTAGTTTAGGAACACCCATGTTGACACTCACGCTGTTATCCTCATTGATGATTAAATCCATGAGCGTGGTTTTAGTTGCGACTGTTAATTTATTTTTTGCTGTCAAACCATAATACCTGGCAAAAAGGGCTATGCATCGCGCTCCATTACCACATTGTCCTACCTCTTGCCCATCGGCGTTAAAGATTCGATAACTAAAATCAATTCCTTCGGTTTGACTGGGTTCTATTAGTAAGCATTGGTCAAACCCAATACCGGTATGGCGATTGGCTAGTTTTTGTATTTGCTCAGTAGTGAATTGAATAGATTGATTCACTCCATTCAGTACAATGAAATCATTGCCTAAACCATGCATTTTGGTAAATTTTATTCCCATAGGATATCTCTATTGATTGGCTGTTGCCTTCTTTTCTTGCTCAGGCAAATACAAAGGTCCTTTTTGCCCACAAGCTGACAAACATAAAGAAGCCAAGGTGACAGTAATGGACAATAATGCGAAATAAATGTATCTCATGAGGTACTATTATTGAGTTAAATTTTAATTATATGAGATTTGCTTTGAAACTCAATGATTCATTCTTCTTAGTTTATTTTATGCGGGAATATTTTAGGCTCAGTCAAAATGGGCTGAGAGCTTATTCTGTATTTCGCGTCTTTAAGTGAAGTCATTCTTAGGTGTGGCGTGTCTGAAAAGAGAGAAATCTATTATTGGATGCTTCGAGTATTTCTTCCAAAGAGTGTTGATTATCCATAACCAATTGATGCAAAATTGCAAGTTCCTTCTTAGGTAATTTATTTGTACACTCAATAAAATAACTGTTTTTTCCATCTCTGTACCAGTATATGAAAGTCGTATTTTGTGAAATGACGCCTTTGCCAGGATTTCCATATAAGCTGTTTGTATTTGAACCATGCAGATCAGTTCGGGGTGAATAGAAGCGATAATTTATTTGGTTGCGATTATGGCTTTGCTGGATTTGCTCAATAAATCCGTAGTCAGAAGCCAGTTTTCTTGCTAAAAACAAAATACTCATAAAACAGGATAACATACAAAACAAACATTATGATAAAATTTTGTGCAAAAAAGATCAATAGTTATTAGTATTCCCGGTGTCATTGTGTTTGTAATTTGTTCAATATATTTTTAAATGTTAAACTTGCGCTGCTCTATTGCATTGGCGATAATTTATCTTTTTGCGTGGAGAATTTGTTTTGAGCGTTTATATGAAGGAACCTTTAGAGAAGGCACAAGCTTGTGTCATATGGATGCATGGGTTGGGAGCTGATGCCTCTGATATGATGGGTTTAGCTGATCAGCTAACAATAGAAGATACTGCTTTAAGGCATGTATTTCTTGATGCTCCTCGAAGACCAGTGACTCTGAATGGTGGAATGGTTATGCCTGCGTGGTATGATATTTATGCATTAGATTTAGTCGATGAGGAAGATAAAGCAGGAATTGAAGAGTCTGAATCATTAATCCGTAAGGTAGTTGACGCTCAATATAATTATGGTTTTAGATCTCAGCAAATTTTTTTAGCGGGTTTTTCTCAAGGAGGGGCTATGGCGTTGCACACAGCTCTTCATATGGCTGAGCGATTAGGAGGGGTTATTGCATTGTCTGCTTATTTGCCCCTGGTTAAACATAATAAGCCGCAACTGGATAAGAATACCCCCATCTTTATGGGAGCAGGACAATTTGATCCTTTAGTTTTGCCAAAATGGACACAACAAAGCAAGGATTGGCTATTGGCTAATGGGTATAATGAAGTCTCTTTTCATCAATACCCTATGGAACATTCTATATGTTTTGAAGAAATAAAAGATCTTAGCCTTTGGCTTAATAAGCAGGTTCAAGGAGTTTTACAATGACAATAGTAAAAAGGTCAAGAACAGTACCTTATTCTTGTGAGCAAATGTACGGGCTGGTTAATGATGTTGAACATTATTCCGAGTTTTTACCTTATTGCGCGGAAAGCAAAATACTTCACCGTGACAGTGATGAAGTCCAGGCGACTTTGGTGATAGCTGCTGCTGGTATGAGTAAATCATTCACTACTCGTAATCGATTGCAAACTAATAAAATGATTGAAATTCGTCTGGTTGATGGTCCTTTTAGCCATTTAGAAGGATTTTGGCGTTTTGATGAGGAAGAAAAAGGGTGCAGAATTTCTTTTGATTTGGAGTTTGAGTTTGCCGGGAAAATATTTTCCATGCTTCTTGGCCCTATATTTGATCAGATAACCGATAAAATGGTTGACGCATTTTGCGAAAGAGCAGAGGTCATTTATGGTAAAAGTTGAATTGGTCTATATAGCGAATTCTGAAAATTGTCTGCATTACAAAATGGATTTAAAGCAGGGGGCTACAGTTGAAGAGGCATTAATTCAATCAAATATTTATTCTACTTGTCCTGAAACGAGGGAATTACCTATAGGAGTATATGGGAAACGGGTTTCCATGGACCTGGTATTGAAAGATGGCGATCGAATTGAAATTTATAGGCCATTGATACTCGACCCCAAAGAAAAGCGCCGTAAGTTAGCCCAATTTAAAAAATAGAGGCATATTAGGTATTTTAATCTACATTGAACTCTTAAAAACAATTTTCCCCTTATCTAATCGCTTAGGCAAGGGGGTGACGCTACATTACGGCTTATGTTCTATTCTTATCAAAGAACCTCTGGAAAAATATAAAACAACATTACGAATTTCCAGGTTACCTTTCCCTCGTCGCCAGGTATAAGCATAATCCCACCGATCATTGTTGAATGTTGGGCTCATTAAGCTGGTGCCCATCAAGATTGCAACGTCATTTTTACTCATGCCTGTTTTTAATCGGGCAATTTTTGATTGAGGCAACAAATTACCTTGCTGAGTAATACGCCTTGAGAAGTCGTATGATGCACATTGAGTTAAGGTTAATGTTAAAATGAAACAAATAAAAAAGGTTATTATTCGCATTTTTTTGCCTACCATGAAAAATTTCGCCATAATAACATGTCATTTATTGAAAGGCACCTGTCATCATGTGGAATTTGGTATTTGTCATTGTTCGGCCAGACTAAGTTTTAAGGCTGCTCACGGTTTTTCGAGCATGGAAATAACTTTGGGCCTTGATGCTAATTGTTAATCTGATTTTTCTGGAATAATGATTAAAGTTCGGAATTCGTTACAGTTAAGGAGCACAAGTGGAAGAGAGTCAACAGCTAAAAGACGCTGGATTAAAAATCACATTACCTCGTATCAAGGTATTACAAATATTGGAGCAATCAAGAAATCATCATTTGAGTGCGGAAGCAGTCTATAAGGCCTTATTGGAATCGGGTGAGGATGTTGGTTTAGCTACTGTTTATAGAGTTCTTACTCAATTTGAAGCAGCAGGATTAGTATCTAGGCACAATTTTGAAGGAGGACACTCGGTGTTTGAGTTGTCTCAAGGCGAGCATCATGACCATCTTGTTTGTGTTAAGTGTGGGCGAGTAGAGGAATTTGTAGATGAAGTAATAGAACAAAGACAGAAAGCTATTGCAGAACGTGCTCATTTTAAAATGACAGATCATGCGCTAAACATATATGGTATTTGTCCTCAGTGTCAATGAATTGGATATTTTAATTGGAATGGTTTGTTACCTCACGTAATATTCTAAGCGTATTTACTATGTTCTTCTGTAGTATTTTATCATTACAATAATTGGAGTGTTTTGGTGAAACGCTACTTTCCTTAAGGGTCCATCATATGGAATTTGATTATATTATTGTTGGTGATGGTAGCTTAGGATATGTTTTAACTTCATGGTTAAGTGCCAGCCCCACAAATAAAGTATTATTGCCAGAAGCCGGAGATAGCTTATTTCTGGCAATACCAATCTGCCTGCGATGAGGATTGCACACTACATTCCAACTTTACGTTAGAGTTCAGTATCCTAAATGGCAATTTTAAATTATTTGCTAGGCGGTAAAGACAGTCCCTCATTGCGCAGTAAAATCACGAATAAAACTCTCAATAGGATTTACCAAGGTGGTTAAGCAATACCCGCTGCTTATCCATAATATTAGTAACGACTTATTGAGCCAGGTTTACTTTTTCTAGATGCGCCTTTTGGATAAGACCACAAAAAAAGCTGGCTTAGTTGATGTGGCAGAGTCCTCCACACAGTTTCTTGTTACGCGCATTAATAAATTATCCTCGCTATCTTATTGTCCAAAAACTGATTATCAAAGGCCATGAGCGGATTTTCCAATGTTGATTTGAGTGCGATAAAGTCTCTTGTTCTTACATCACATAATGACGTCATAGCGGTTAAATCAAGAGCTGCGGTCCCGGTCACCGATTGCGATGATGAGGTGGCGATGTTGCCCATCCCTTTATATGCAGCAAAAGCAGAACCTAATTTAAAATAACTTAAGAACCAATGATCCATAAAGTCGGTTATCCAATTATAAAACTTCAAGGATGAATTGGGTTTTATATTAAAGTCTGGTACAGGGACAAACGGCCTGTCAGCGCAATATTCGTGAACAACATGCAGGGGGAGAAGCTTCTGCGCCCCGCCTACTCTTACTGTCCATTGCTTATTAATGGCTTCCCAATTGGGGTTAGGCGCATTGATCGAATTCACCTGGTCTTGAAGCGCTTTAATAATGGTATTTTGAAAATCAAAATGGTGTTCAGTGACTTTTTTTTCATTTAGAGTATAAGTCACTCCATCTGTTTCTACCTTGTTGTATTGGCTCAGAAGTTCTTTGAATATTTTCTCAAAATTGGAATCCTTAGGGATGCACTCAAGCATTATCGTCCAACCATGCTTATCCAACGCCCAAAGCATGTATTCAAAAGCACTGATGTCCTCAAAGGTCCGGCCCGAATAATCGGTCACATTACCTCTTTTCAGCAGTAAATTAATGTCTTTTGTTAAGATTGATTGAACCGCATTATCCTTGCGACGGACTGCATGGAACAAGAGTATGCTCACATTATAAAGCTGGGACTCAAATAGTGTTTGGTTATTTTGTGAGGTTTGGGCAAGATGGGCAATATTTGATAGATTTAAATACTGACCAATTTCCTTTTCAATTATATCTTTGGGTAATCTATGAAATGGAAATTTACTATGTTCTGGCATAATCAACTGTCGGTGCAAATAAACAAGGATGATATTATACCATAGTGATCTGTTTTGAAGATCAATGTCAGGCTGCAGCCTTATACAAGGTCTTTAAATTACAAATTTACTGCGGTATAAGGAAGCAACTAAATAAAATTGTCTATACTTGAAATTATAATGAAGGTGCTTGGGTTTTGAATTAATTATGTATCAAAAGAAGCGGTCTTCATTGGAACTTGAAGCCTTTTTGTCGTTATTTGAGGGATCCTTAAGAACTATCCCATTCAATATATTGGCTGTGATGGTGCTTGCTTTGGATTTTATATATACGAACGAGGTTCCAATCAAACTGGTTATTATCTGGTTTTTTCTTATTTTAATTTTAAGTGTGATTCGTTGGGTAACCAGCCGAATTATAATTCGTAAAGAGTTTTACATCACAAAAGGAAAGCTGTCTTTAATTAGTTTTTTACTGCTCAATTTTTTTATGGGATTGGCTTGGAGTTTGAGCTACTTTACTTTTATTCCTTATTTAAATAATACAAATGAGTTGATTTTTGTACTCATTTTGGGAGGATTATCGACAGGCGCTATCGCTTCTTTATCAATTTATCTTCCGGCATATTATGCTTACGTATTGCCGATGAATTTTCCAATTATTGCCTACAATTTCTATTTATTTCAGTTTGATAAAACAATTTTTGCTGTCATGTATTCGCTTTTTTTGATCATAGTATTGTTGACTGCAAGATTAAATTCAAATTTACTTTCCAAAGTGAGGACATTATCTATAACTGATTCATTGACTGGCTTATTTAACCGTCGTCATTTTGATGTGGTGTTCAGCAATGAGTTAAGCAGAGCAAAACGTAATAAATATCCTATCAGCCTGGTTTTCATTGATATAGACAATTTCAAGTATATTAATGATACTTTTGGACATTCTGTAGGTGACAGTTTTTTAATTCATGTGGCAAATATCCTGAAACAAACATTACGACGCGCCAGTGATAGCATGTTTCGAATTGGTGGCGATGAATATGCCGCTATTCTTATTAATATGCCACCAAATGAAGTGACGGCATTCTGTGTTGCTATTCAAGAGCACTTTAATAAAAAAAATCAATATAAAAATGTATCCTTAAGCATGGGAATCATAAGCATAGGGTCTATGCATGTGATTGATCAACAAAGTGTCATCGCAGCTGTTGATAAAACACTTTATCAAGCAAAAAAAGCAGGTAAAAATCAGATTAAATCAAAATCGTTAATCTAAACGAAGGGGGTGAGTAGCAATTAAAATTCTTCGATTTCATCACCATCAGTTTGGCACAAGAGAAACAAATTATTCTCTTATGCCAAATAGAGTTTCAGTTAATTACTTTTTATTCAATGTTGATAGAATAGGAGTAACTTCCGAAACCGTCATAGGTGGTATTGATATAACGTAGGCCATTGCAGGAAGCGCTGACGACAGGATGATTCATAAATGGACCATCATTAATATCCAGAATACACCAATTGGCACTGTCATAAGCTACGGTGACGTGAGCATATCCTGCTCGACAATCAAAACCATCCCTGATTACAAAACTGCGTGGGCCAACAATTTGCAATATGACATCTGAATCATTATAACCACTGACTACATAAATTCCGGGATGAGTTTTATCACTCAAATGAAAAAAATCCTTGTATCCACAGAATGATTCATTGGCGTATGCATTCATCATTAAAAGGCTGCTTGCTGCCAGTACCGTCCACTTTTTCATATGAAAATACCTTCTTATTATTATTCAGGAAATCGAATTATAGGGAATCAATGACTATTAAACAATCACCTTGTTCTTTTGTTTTTTGAAAAATCCAGTTTTAAAAATTATTTCTGGGAAAGACAGGAAATATTTCCTGTTGAGGAGATGATAAGTGACCTTGTTTCGATTTACCTAATCAGATACGCTGACCATATCGATATTGATAATCTCGACAATATTTTGAATGGATAGAAACATGGATTTATCGGGAGGAAAAAATGTATTCATCATTATTTCTAAAGAAGGACTTAGGGCATTTACCTGAAAAAGTTATTTTTCTTGATTTTGACGGTACTGTTGCTCTTCCTGCAAGGAAGGCAAATGGAGAATATGATATTCAGCCTGATGGGTCAATTGGAGCTTCCCACCTGGATAAGGATAAATTTAGACGTTTAGTACAGTTTGCTATTCGCACGGATATTCCGTTATATTTTTTGAGCGGACGTCCCGATCTTCAATCTTGTGTTGATTTAATGACTGATTTTATTGCAAGCGTTGATGGCTTTAATCCTGGTATTGGCGGGTTTAAAAAGGATTCTCTGTTTTTTATCAGTAAAATGATAATTGATGAAGGAAAACTTGTTCGAAAGGAAATAACGACAAAGGCTCAGATTATTCAATCAGTGCATCATGAAAAATACAGTTATTTACCTAATGAATCGATTTTACTGGTCGATGACATTCAAGAGTACCTCGACCCTGTGCAGGAACTAGGCTACAACACTTTGTTGGCAAATCCAGAGAGTTTGGAGCATTTTGATGAAATAGAGAAATTTATTGGAGTTACATTACAAGAAACTATCGCATTCAATGCTTAGACATGGTTATGGCAGATTAAAAGATCAAGTTAAATATTTTTATGCTGATGGCACTAATGGGTTTAACTCAATTGTTCCATTATTTTCAACAGAGGGAGCTGACGTAATTGCCCTGGACTCAGTAGATATAGCTGACTCATTACCAGCAAATAATCCAAATCGTTTGGTCAGTTCATTGATTTTGGGTTGGGTTTTTACAGAGCTTTCCAAATTATTAAACAGTTTTCTTCTCTCCGGAGTGTACAGGCAAAGCGCTTCCAATAAGGATAAGATGCATTGTTTTAAATAGGTAAAACTAAAATAGCTTTCATGCTTGTAATCCATGATGATTCTTTCAAAATTAGGATTTTTAACATGGAAAGATATTTGGTCGACACGTTCTTTTGGCGTAAGGGTTCCATCTTCACTGATATCGACCAGTTTATTGATGAGCTCTGTTTTTTTCGCCAGTGTTTCTTCACTTTCAAATGTTGAATTATTTTGCTCGATGGCTGCGGTAGAAAGACTAAAGTAGTTTTTAAATTGGGCTAAAGCGACTCTTACTGCATCAAGGTGATAATATTTCTCAAAATTATCTCTTTCAAAATTTCTAATTTTTTCCTTTAGCAAATTTTTTATAGTTAAATTAATATCTTCAGCGAATTTTGAGTGTTGAATAATACTCTCTTTGAATGCCAGTAAGTATTCTCTAAGTTTTGTCCGATATTCCTTGTCAGTGTATTGTAAGCCTATATGACGGTTGCAGAAGGCATCTAACTGTTTATTAAATGATTCTGTAGTGTATTCTTCTATATAAAGAAGATCTTCTTGTTCTTGAATCGATCTTAACTCTTTAAGATAGTTCAGTTTTTCTCTGGCAGTATTTGCCTTCATAAGATAGGTGGCTTTTAAGCCCTCGTAATGATGGTAACTTGCAATAATGAGGGGTTTAATGAGCGTTAATTTAGGTTCATACTCTTTCAGTTCTGAATTTAAAAGAGTATCTAGTTCATAATCTTTAGGCTCAGGATCTGTATTCTGAGGTAATCGCTTTTGTAATTTTACCAATTTGTACAGAGCTTTTTTATAAGTTTCTATTAATTCATCATCAGTGGTTTTGCCGCTTTTTGTTTTAATAATTTCATATAATTTGATGATATGTTTATAGTTTTTTTCTATTTTATCCAAATGTTGTGTTGCATTTTCGAGTTTTTTATGCGTTGTTTTTATTCTTTGATCTATTGGTGTCTTATCACATATCATTCGAATATGGGCTTTGGAATGCAGCGCTAAAGGATGTAACAGGCCTTTATAATATTCATCCGTTATTGTTTTTAATGGTCCGGAGATAGTACCTGGTACCAAGCCTAATTTATCTTCCCATGCATCAGCTTCCATCAACATGGGTGTAAAAATCTTGGAGCGGAACTGATCCAGATTATTCATTACGGCGTCATGTGATGTGCTAATAAATTCATTCAGTTTATTCGTCATTTCTCTATAGAGAGAATACATGGCGGGTGTTTGTAAGAATAATTTGAAATAGGAGTTTGAACTTTTAATGATATTTTCTACAGTAACAGTTGCTTTCTTTGCCTTTAAGTGTAAGTCATTGAGCTCTTCTGTCGTGAGATAATTGGTGTTTCTTAAACTTCTAATGTGTTTGGGTGAAATATAAAAAGCATTAAGTGTATACCAAAGGGCATTGTATTTAATATCGTGGTTATAAGGTACTTCTAACGGTGATACCTGATACGCATCACTGTGTTCTTGTATTGTTGCAATAAGCGTTTGCGCTTTTTCCAGTAACTCACTTGCTATGAGCTTAAAATGAGGATCCACAGCGAGTTTTAGCGCTAATTTCTTAATTTCATTAATGTGATCATAGGCTTGTATTAAATGATAAACATAGACACTTTCGTAACTTCTGGTATCCAGTTTTTCTAATTCAACAACAATTTTTTCAACATGATAGAGGCTATTGAATATGCGTTTTATTGCGATAACCTGTGCACTTTGGGCAAGTTCTTTATTTTTATCTTGCAATTCAGGGTACGGTATTCCGTTGGGTTGCTGTTTTAATTGTGCTTTCATCGCATCATTAAACAATGAAATGATTTGATTTAACTCGGTTCTGAACTCATGTATGTATTTAGAGAAATTGGTATGTTTAATTAAATGATGGGCTCTACTTTCCAGCCTTTCATCATGTTCAAGTTCGGTTGAGTTATTTTCACTGGCAAATTTTTCCTGGGCCCATTTTAAATATTGATTACTCTTTTTACTCCATTGCAAATCAATTTCTGTAAAATAAATTTGAAAATGTTCATCCAGTTTTTCAAACAGGTCAACTGCTGGAGCATCGTAGGCGGATGACTCATCAGAAAAGGAATGCACTAAAAATTTGTCAAAACTTATTGCGGAAGCTCTGAGTTCAGGGGGTATCCCATCGATAAAATACGGTTGAAATACATTATATAAATTACGGCAGCGAGTTTTGGTCTCTTTATCAAGATTATTTAAATGAAGAATCCTTCCTTCCGTTTCAGCGATTGTCTTGGTTTGCTTTTTTAATAAGGTAATAAATTCGTTATATGCTTTGCTGGCAACTCTGAATTTTTCACGTTTGTTTCTATACCATTGGTAGAGGTCAAGAGCCTGTTCAGATGTTAAATCCTCAGGATTAACCAGTAAATTATGTCCTTTCTCTGACCTGAATTTTAGTTTGTCCGTAGCACCATTAGCAGGGTTTAATGCTTTTGTCTCATCCAGAAGAAAGACATTGGTTTTTTCACTATAAGGGAATAAAACCAGATTTGTTTGTTTGTGAACAGATTCGATAAGGTCTCTATTCAACTCGATATGAAATTGTTGAGTTGCTTTCTTTTTGCTAATTAAAGCTTGTAATGCTTCCTTTTGCGCTAAAACAAAGCTGGCATGATCGGCAGGAAGAGTACCTCTTAGCCAACGCCACGGCTTCTTTAAATAAGAAGACCAGGATTCCGGGCCCTGAAAACTATCGATCAACAAAATATTGAGATCAGGGTCCACATCCATCATATAAGGACTGATTATTTTGTAATGTGTAATCAGTTGATTTTTAATTTCTTTCGGTAATTGATGTATGGGTTGGTTATTATAGGGGGACGCATCCAATATTTTGTAAAAATTATCCAAGGCTTCTTGCGCTTTTTGTATTTTAAAAAGGGCTTTGTTCGCTTCATCAATTCGTTGATATGTTCTTTCCAGTCTCAAAGCGAGAAAACGGGAGTCCTCTATACTGAGCAACTCTTCTCCTTTTTCTTTGAAATTGACTGGCTTGGATGCGTAATAAATTAAAAGTTGATATAGGGGTTTGATTTTTTCCATTAACGGAATGGATAGTGTGCCAGGCTTCAGCATGGCATTGTCTTCAATTTTATCTACTAACCCAAATAAAGTAGGTAATACAACGTATTTTAATTGAGCCA
The DNA here is from genome assembly GCF_026191185.1 of Legionella sp. PATHC032. NCBI lineage: Bacteria > Pseudomonadati > Pseudomonadota > Gammaproteobacteria > Legionellales > Legionellaceae > Legionella > Legionella sp. PATHC032. The sequence goes on from NZ_JAPHOV010000001.1 coordinate 424,479, forward strand.
AATTATCACGAATGACATCCTGGGATGAATCGCTGAAATGTCCCATTTGTTCAACAGAGCTTGTCGCTAATGTGATGATATTACGGATAATGTGAATGTATTTTAAAACTTTAAGGGATATAAAAAAGTCATTCCCTTTCAAATGCTCTAGATCATTAAGTAATTTTAATGATGCGTTTTGTAGTTCTTCCAGCTTTTCGTTATTGAGTGTAGGCTCTTTTTCTTTGATTTGTGAAGAATATTGCTGAATGTATTGAGTTAATTTCTCTATATAACCAGGTAATACGGCGCTGAATTGAGTGAGGAATTGGTAATCCCAATCTCCTGTTCTCGGTTGCATTTGCTCTAAGGCAATGCCTGTAACTTCTCCTGCTTTATAACTTATAGGAAAATCCTTCCAATACTCAGCTAATTGCTTGGTGGATTCCTGGTGTTCCCCTGCAAAGGCTTGTAATTGTCCAATGACAGGGAGAATAAGATCAATCTCTTCCTTGAACATTTCCTGCAAATCAACATCCAGGTTCGTGATTAGATAACCGGCTTGATAGGCCTGGTGAATCGTATTGCTATAAAGTAATTTGAGATCAGGGATAGTTCGTTTGATGTTCCGTATATCAATATTCTCTAAGTCCAGGAAAGCTAAGCGGGCATGATAAAGGGCATTAATCAGTTTCTTGATTTGAGAAATATTTTCCGGGTCAAGATCAAAATCGGTGAATGGAACCCCTTCTTTATTCATTTTTTCCAGGTAGGGAGCCAGTCTGGGGTTGAAGTGTCCACTTTTTAAAGTCGCAAGGATTTTTGAATTAATTTTTTCAATTAATTTAGAGAATTGGTTTTGCTTAAAGGATTCTAAAAGCTTGATCTTTTCTGAAATCATTTCAATATTAAAAAAATTAACTTGTGATATTATAAAGAAAAATACTTAAGCAAATATTAACACATGATCAGTGCTTGTAAAAACTCAATCTTTTTTGTAAAAAAAATTTTTAATTCAGCCACTTAGTCTGTTTAAATTGCAGATTGAAAAATATTGTTGCTTATATCTCTGATTTTTGATAAGCCTTAATCGTGTTTGATATGCTCAATGATACTGTATTTTTGAGTGCGTCAAGGCTGTGATTGTTAAAAATAAGTTTTTGATTGACTTCCAGTTCAATGCCTATGTATTCATGAGGACTGTATTTTTTACGCAAGGATGTAGTAAACCCATCACTGGTTCCTTTATAAGGATAATTCATACGTACTTTTAACTGGGGATGGAGCATTTTGATTTCTTTTTGCCATTGCCGAGCCAAGATTTTTTCCGAATGACTCCCAGGGTCATATAGAAGGCCGATGTCAGTCGTGCGAATGATATTATTCATTACTGGCGTAAAACTGTGTGTGGATAGATGCCACACTTGCAGCTTTTGACTAATAAGTTGCTGAATGTAGTCCATGACTCGATTGCGAAATGGAAAATAGAATTCATCCAGTATTTTTTTCTTTTTGTCTGATGATAAATTTTTTGTAATCTCTGAAAAGCAATGGGGATGATTGATACTCCTGTTGCAATCGACCAAGAGCCTTGTACAGGTGGCTTGAAACAAACTGCAATGGTTACTTTTATGAATCGATTGTGCGATTTCTAGCGCGCCAAAATCAATTCCTCTATGAGACTCTAATAATTCTTTATGGGATTCAAATAGGGTTTGATATTCATGAGGGACTGTATTGACAGCATGTTCACAACTGATTAGGAGGGCTATATTTTTCATCATATCAAGGCGTAAATTGTTCATTGTGAAGCAAACAATGAGTTAATTGTTTATACACTTGTTTTAAAGAATCATGATTGACACAGGAACTGCAAGCCTTGAGTATTCTTTCACTCAAATTTCCCTGTTTTAAAATAAGTTCCAGGGCCAGTTGCTGTTTCCTGTCCAGTTCATGGCTAATTCTTTCAATCAGTAGTGACCATATGGTATTTACTGACATCCCTTGAAGGGGTAATTGCCATTGCTCCAGTAATTGTTTGTTATCGATATGACAACTTAATCCGTTTTTTATGGTCTCATCAAAAACGTACTTTAAACTTTTGGTATCGCATGGATTATCAAGATAAAAATTCGAGGTGCTTTGCCAGTATTTTAAAATGGCATTGATTGCTTTTGCTATGGCAATGTCTGCTTCTACACATTCTTGGCTGTCAAGAATACGAATTTCAATAGCCTTCATGTCAAACTTGGGAATTGCACCACGAGAATTTAACCATTGATATTGTAATATTCCTTCGGGATCATAAGGGCTAATATCTCGATACATGGGTTCGAGAATTTGTTCCTGGTATTCCCTTTCTGTTCTAATAAACTCAGGAATAATATCGCCGCTGATGGAGGGAATACGTTGCTGATTGCGGCTATAAAAGAATAAACGGGAATCCAGTAATCCTGTAGCTTGCCCATCAAGAAATGGAGTACTTGCCGCAATAGCGGGTAATAAAGGTAAAATCAAGCGTGTGGCGTTATGCAATTGACAAAATTCTTCTTCATTGGAATAAGGCAGATTGACATGCATACTTTGCAGGTTTGCCCAGCCATGTCCCTGGCAATTGAAAATTGAATTAAATTGATTATAGATATCATGGTTACCATGAGGCCAGCGAATTGTTTCGGTATCTGGGTTCATCCAGGGATGAGCGCCAGTAGGTAATAACAATAAATTGTGTTGAGCAAGAAGCGGCTGGAGCTCTCTAATGGTTTTCTGGAAATGTTCGGCTACTGGAACATGTATTGGTTTAGGACCATTATTTTTTAATTCAAGGACATGCAATACTAATTCATTGCTTATCGCAATGTCTCCTAATTCTATTTCATTAACCTGATGACCTGCCAAAGCACGTAATATAAGATCGCTTTTAGGTTGGACATTCAAACTCTCTTTATCCACTAGCATGTATTCTATTTCTATCCCTAAGACAGAAAAAATAGGAAAATCAGACATAACCATGTTTCCTGCGAATTCGTTGTAAAAAGACACTCATAATCTGTTCATACAGATTTTGGCCGAGTATTTTATCTTCAAGGCCATGATCAATATTAGGATTATCATTCACCTCGATGACGTAATATTTATTACCATGACTTTTTATATCGACACCATATAAGCCGTCACCAATCAAGCGTGTACTTTTTAGAGCTATTTTAATAATCTGCTCTGGTACTTCATGAAGGGGCAGTGTTTCACTATCTCCTTCTTTGTTTTCTTCCTGGCAATGCCAATCATAGATTTGCCAGTGGCCTTTTGCCATAAAATAGCGGCAGGCAAAAAGTGCTTTATTATCAAGGACACCGATGCGCCAATCAAATTCAGTCGGTATAAACGGTTGAACTACTACCAAATCAGAATTTTTAAAAAACTGGTTTAGAGATTTCTGCAAAGATTTTTCATCATCTATTTTAACCACTCCATGAGAAAAAGCACTGTCTGGCTTTTTTAAAACGCAGGGGAATTCAATCTTGGGTAATTCCTTGTCATATTTGCTGATGAATAAGGTGTCTGGTGTCATGATTTGATGACTGCTTAATAGTTCTGCAAGATAAACTTTGTTGGAGCATTTAATAATGGATTGAGGGTCATCAATAACGACCAAATTCTCTTGGGCTGCACGACGTGACACGCGATAAGTATAATGATTCACTGAAGTCGTTGCTCTGATAAAAAGCGCATCGTATTCAGCGATTGCTTTTGCTTCATTTTTATCTATGATGTCAACGTTTAATCCCAGTTCTTCACCACAAGAAACAAAAAGCTCAAGGGCTTTTTTATTGGATGGCGCATTGGGTTCGGAGGGGTCGACAAGAATTGCCAAATCATGAAATCGTTGTTTTTTACGCCATTGATGAACTCGCTTTTTTGATAAATAATTTTCAGCAGATTGGCGCATAAACTCCAGATGATGCTCTGGTACATCCGACAAAGCCAAAGGAACGACTGTCTTAATTCGCCATTGCTTTTTCTTTTCCAAATAAAAACGAATGAGTGGTAAAGGAAAAAGGCCATGGAGTTGCTTAGCCAACGTTGCATATCGTTTTGCCAGATTTTGACCAAAATAGAGGCTTAAAACAAATTCATTCCCTTTGATATCGTGAAGACTGTGCTGTATTTCTTCATGAGTATCCTGAGAGATCAGTTTGGATAAACTGACATTTAAAACATCCTGAATACTGTGTACCGAGGGTAATGCTTTGTGATCACGGGCTTGGGCAAGTAAAGATACGTAATAGCCTATCGATTGGTAATTATAAGACCGGCATAAGTTAATGACCCGAAATGATTTATTTTGATGATACTCATCACCACTAAGATATTCCAAGGCATGTACTATAGGGGCAAGTTCACTTAAAAAAGACCAGCTGTGCAGATCATCAGTAACAATAACTGTTTGCATTTATCACTCTTTAGGTTCAATTATGAGTAGATTCGCATCATAAGTTAGTACACCAAGCATTATAGAGTTAATCAAGCGATTGATGCTTACTTTATAATAATTGTTATGAGACAGTGGGTTTTCTGCATGGGGGTCAGCAACAATTACAAGGCGTTTTTTTACGTCATAACCGCACAGTACAACAAAATGCCCACAAGGCTCACCACGAATATCATCGTAAACTGATTTGCCTTCCGGAGTAAAGTATTCTCTTGCACTGCGATAAAGATAGGTAGCACTTAAACCAGTTAAAATGGGGATTTTCTTATTAAAATATTTTTTTAATAAGTCCACGTTTAATGATTTGGAGCGGACTGTACCCCCCAGTTTTAAGTAGTCTAAATAGGCTAGAGACGCTTTGGTAATATATGGATCATTTTTGTATTTCATCTGGGCTTCAAGTTTATCCATTAAAAAGGAATTATTGACTTCACCATTATGAAACCAGGTTAGGTCAAATATATTCAGGTTATAGATGTAAACAGTTGTTCTAAACCCATGGAGGAGGGCATGTTTTCCCAGCATGGGCGTTAAGGTGCCTCCTGAAAGCGATTTATCCACGCCTTCTATGATTTCGTTTAATGGCAAATCTAAACCATAATATAAATAAATGGCATGTAAGCTGGTTGGTCCGCAAGTTTCATCGTCAGGTTGAGTTTGTATTGTCAGGTCAATCATAGGCAAATCCTTGCGGTAAAAATAGTGCCTTCATGATTTAAAATTAGACATGAGTGGCTTCTTTGTCAAATAGTGTAATCGATTCAATAATAAGTACTTTTAGGAAACTGATAATAGATTGACGTTTAAGAAAATAAAGTTGAATAAATAACTCTCATTTGCAGAGTTAATATTTATTCTAGGAATACAAATCTGTTATTTTATAATTTTTACAGAGAGTTCAAGGATAAAATCAGCAATCGCTTCCGGATGGGTCAAATAATTGATATAAGCCTTGATATGAATTGGCTTGTTAATTCGTTCACCGGATTTCTTTGATTCTTCTATCATTTTTTTAACTACCTCTCCTTCTGTGCATATAAAATAAACATCAGATTCAGGTCTACGCAGAAATTGTGCTTGAAATGATTTAAATGCCAGGGATACTTTACATTTCGCTTGTTTGGCATGATAAAAAGCATGTAATCCCCCGGCTATGTCCGCACCAACTGCCAAGGCACCAAAATACATGGAATGCAGATGATTGCGACTGCGCCTTGTCAATGGTAGTCGCACAACAATTTCATTATCGGTAAGCTGAATTAACTTAGGTTTTAAATAGCCAATCAAGGCTACTTTAAAGTGGCTAAAAAACCATAAAAAGAATTTAAATTGGGTTAATGGGTTCATGTATTTTCCTGAATTTCCAAATTGGTAACGATTTTTTTGACGCCAGGGATCTTATTAACTCGTTTAATGATAGCCGCAATGGAGCGTGCGCTTTTTACATGCCCAGACAAGGTAACCTCGCCATTCGTTGTGCTGGCATTGATTCCTACCAATGGTATTGATTCATCATCCAGAATTTTGGCTTTTAAAACAGCTGTTTCAACTTCTGCTGTGATGAAGGCATCTGTAAACGCTGTGTTGACTTTCTTTATGTGGAGATCGTTGGCATGTACTGCCTTGACTCCTTTTGTGTTTTTGGCGATTTGCAAGGCATCTATGAAAGCCTGTTTATCAGGAGCATATCCGCTTAAGGTCACAACACCTTTTTCTGTGCCGATTGAAATTTTTAATGGATTCAAGTGCCTGCTTTCGGCAAACTGTGCGGTAATTTTGGCAGTAATCACTGAATCACTTACTTCTTGTTCTATTTCCTGTAGATTGCTTGCATAAAATGTAGTTGAAACAAAAACTAATGCGGTAGCCAAAATAAAATGCATACACTTAGGCATGGTTATGTCCTCCTGTTTATATTGAAGCAGAATTTAAAGCGGGAGTATAGATATACAAGTGAATTGCATGTGGCTAATTCCTGTTTAATTTATAGTTATGAGGCGTTAAGCAGTATACTTAAGCTTTGAATTATGTATGGGGAGCCCGCTGCGGCAGATCGTCCCAGGATGGTTAAGGTAAAGGTTAAGTTGATATTGAGTTCGTCTATGGCTACTGATTGTCTGATAATCCAATAACTCATACCCGAATAAAGGCCTGTTGAGAGAATTTGGGTGTCGGGCAGTAAAATCGGATGAAGTGTTAGTTGTTTTTCACGTATGCTTTGCATATTACCACCTAAAAATCCGGTTATTCCACTCCAGGCATTAAGTGAATAATTTTTGCGAACAGTGGCAAAATCTTTTGGTTTTGTAGTATAATTGACTGATAAAGTATCCATAAGGGTTTGTTGAGCCCATTGAATCACTCTGGTATTACCAGAGGCGGCATAGAGAGCAGGCGAGTTGATTAAGAAGACCACAATCAAAAGCAAGCTTTTTATTAGTGATTTCATATTAAAATCCCTATTTCTCATCATAGTGTGCAATTTGTTTTATTATTATAGCAGAGATATACTCACCTATTTTTAAGGCAAATTAACGAATTTTATGCATACTATCACCATCCGTGGCGCAAGAACCCATAATCTCAAGAATTTGGACCTGGAGCTTCCGCGAGATAAACTAATAGTAATAACCGGATTGTCCGGTTCTGGGAAATCGTCTTTAGCCTTTGATACTCTCTATGCCGAAGGCCAGCGACGTTACGTGGAATCTTTGTCTGCCTATGCACGGCAGTTTTTATCCATGATGGAAAAACCTGATGTTGACTCAATAGAGGGGCTATCACCCGCTATTTCTATAGAACAAAAGGCCACCTCCCATAATCCGCGTTCGACTGTAGGCACCATTACCGAAATTTATGACTATTTGCGCTTGCTTTATGCACGAGTAGGAGAACCAAGGTGCCCTACTCACCACACCAGTTTGCATGCCCAGACTATTAGTCAAATGGTTGATCAGGTATTGGCTTTACCAGAGGACAGTAAGGTGATGATTCTGGCGCCCGTTGTTCGTGAACGAAAAGGAGAGCATGTCCAGTTTTTGCAACAATTGCAAGCTCAGGGTTATGTGCGTGCCCGTATTGATGGGGAACTTTATGAGCTGGACTCTCCCCCTAAATTAGGATTGCGCACCAAGCACACTATAGAAGTAGTTATTGATCGCTTTAAAGTGCGCTCCGATTTGGCTCAACGCTTGAGTGAGTCTTTTGAAAATGCGCTCAATCTCGCAGATGGCCTTGTCATCGTTGCGTCAATGGATGGCAATTTCAAGGAACTTTTATTTTCTTCCCGATTTGCATGCTCTGAATGCGGTTACAGTTTAAGTGAACTGGAACCAAGGCTTTTTTCATTTAATAATCCTGTCGGTGCTTGTTCCTCATGTGATGGGCTGGGAGTCGATCAGTTCTTTGATCCGGCAAGAGTAGTCCATGATGCGACCGCAAGTTTGGCAGAAGGAGCAATAAGGGGGTGGGATAAGAAAACCACTTATTATTTCAGCATGCTTGAGTCACTTGCAAGGCACTATGGTTTTGATACCAATACGCCTTTTTGTGATTTAGGTGAAGCAATGCAACAACTCGTTTTGTATGGCAGCGGTCGTGAAATAATCGAGTTTCAGTACCATAGACCGCATGGAGGATACATGGTGAAGCGGCATAGTTTTGAGGGAATCATCCCCAATATGCAACGCCGCTATCGTGAATCAGATTCTGGTATGGTCAGAGAGGAACTTGCCAAATACTTATCCTCACGCCCTTGTCAATCCTGTCAGGGAGCGAGATTACGTGTAGAAGCTCGACATGTATTTATTGATAATAAAAATCTACCAGAAATTACCAGCTATTCTATTGAACAAGCCTATCAGTTTTTTAGAGAGCTGAAGTTATCGGGATATAGGGGTAAAATTGCGGCAAAAATCAATAAGGAAATTGTAGAACGATTGGGATTTCTGGTGAATGTCGGTTTGGATTATTTGTCTCTGGCTCGAAGTGCGGAGACTTTATCTGGCGGAGAAGCTCAACGTATTCGCCTGGCCAGTCAAATAGGTTCAGGACTTGTTGGTGTCATGTATATTTTGGATGAGCCTTCAATAGGGTTGCACCAGCGCGACAATGATCGATTATTGAGGACTCTAATGCATTTACGCAACCAGGGAAATACTGTAATTGTTGTGGAACATGATGAAGATGCTATTCGAAGTGCTGATTTTGTTCTTGATATAGGGCCTGGTGCTGGAGTGCATGGTGGTAAAGTAGTTGCCAGCGGCTCTCCTGAAGAAGTCATGAACAACTCCGCGTCTCTCACGGGTCAATATTTGTCTGGGAAAGAGGCAATAGAAATTCCAAAAGCTCGAATCCCGGTTAATTATGATCGGATGATTCATTTAAAAGGAGTGACTTGTAACAATTTACATAATGTTGATGTCAGTATTCCTTTAGGTTTGTTTACTTGCATTACAGGTGTTTCTGGTTCAGGTAAATCCAGTTTGATTAATGATACTTTATATCCCATTGCTGCCAATGCACTAAACAGAGCCAGCTTAATGACTACAGGTGAGGTTAAGGACATTTCCGGACTGCATCTTTGTGACAAGGTTATTGACATCGATCAGAGTCCAATTGGCAGAACTCCGCGTTCCAATCCTGCAACTTATACCGGTTTATTTACTCATATAAGAGACTTGTTCTCAGGGACTCCCGAATCACGAGCACGAGGGTACCAACCTGGGCGCTTTAGTTTCAATGTAAAAGGTGGCCGATGTGAAGCTTGCCAAGGCGATGGTCTTATTAAAGTTGAAATGCATTTTTTACCTGATATATACGTTTCGTGCGATGTGTGTCAAGGCAAAAGATACAATAGGGAAACTTTGGAAATTCACTACAAAGGCAAAAATATTCATGAAGTGTTGGACATGACAGTGGAAGACGCATGCACTTTTTTTGCTGCCATTCCTGTTATTGCCAGAAAATGTCAAACATTAATGGATGTTGGTCTGTCTTATATAAAGCTTGGACAAAGTGCAACTACTCTCTCTGGAGGGGAGGCGCAAAGAATCAAATTGGCCAGAGAATTGTCAAAAAGGGATACCGGAAATACGCTGTATATTCTTGATGAACCCACAACGGGGTTACATTTTCATGACACGAAACAGTTATTAACGGTGTTGACTCGCTTGCGTGAGCAGGGAAATACCATTGTCATTATTGAACATAATTTGGATGTGATAAAAACGGCGGATTGGATCATTGATCTTGGTCCTGAAGGAGGCAGTAAAGGGGGAAATATTATTGCAACAGGAACACCCGAAATGGTTGCTGAAAACCCTCACTCTTTTACAGGCCAGTTTTTAAAACAAATGTTCTCTAAATCAAATTAGTTTCTAAAAGTCAAATAATTCATTAATTCTCAAATTGTCTTTATATTTGATGTTCTATTCAGGTTGTTTTTCAGGCAACCTGAATCTCTTTTTGCAACAAAAAAACACTGTATTCAGTTGTTTCTTTTTTCTTATCTTAACTGTTATTTTTTGAAATTTCGGGCTATAAATTAGGGAAGGGATCTTTCATAGGATAAGAAGATGAAAACATTTTTAATCGCAATTTTAATTATTATTGCGCTGGCATTCATTTGGGCAATTAGCATATATAATACTCTAATTGGTTTGATAGAGGCAATTAATAACAATAAAAAACAAATTGATATTCAATTGGACAGGCGATTTAAAGTTTTTGAATCACTGATCGAAGCAGTTAAAAAATACATGGATTATGAAAAAACCACCCTCAAGGATGTTGTTGCATTACGTAATCAGGCACAGGCCGCTAAAGAAGCAGGAGATGAGCAAGGAAGAATTGCTGCAGAAAATGGAATTTCAAAAATTGCATCCAATTTGAATTTAGTTTTTGAACAGTATCCAGATCTGAAAGCAAGCCAAAATGTTATGCAATTACAAGAGGAAATTGTTAATACAGAAAACAAGCTGGCTTATGCGAAACAAGCTTATAACGATGGAATAGAACGTTATAACGCAAAGAAAAAATCATTTTTTGAATCCATGGTTGTGGCAATGTTTTCTTCTGCTTTGGATAAAGAATTTATCTATTGGGGGCTTCCAGAAGAACAAATTCAGGCAAAAGAAAGTTACACTGTCAAACTTTGAGCTATATACCATGGGGATCGCAGATTATCATGCCACAGCAGGAGATTGGCGTGCACAATTGAGGCGAAATGAGAAAAAAACCCGAAGTGTGATTGCGGTCTTTTTTTTAGTTTATATTTTTGTGGGATTGATAGTCGATGCTTTTGTTTTACAAGGCATGTATCCTCATGCCTCTTTGGAAAATATTGTCTATGCCTTAATCACTTTTAAAGTGGTGCCTATTGCTACCTTGTTAATGATTGCATTTGCAGGTATTTCTTTGCTAATAACATATGCTCTTTATGACCGCATTATGTTATTGGGAACAGAATACTATGAAATAACACCAGAAACAGCTCGTACCTTGCAAGAAAAACAATTATACAATGTTGTTGAAGAGATGAAAGTAGCATCAGGCTTGCAATATATGCCCAAAGTTTACATTATCGAAGCCAATTACATGAATGCTTTTGCCAGCGGTTATAGTGAGAAATCAGCGATGGTTGCGATTACTCGTGGCTTGATGGAAAAGCTGGATAGGGCTGAAATGCAGGCTGTAATGGCTCATGAGTTAAGTCATATCAGACATCATGATATTAAATTGACTCTCATGGTTGCTGTGCTAAGTAATATTTTATTAATTGTCATTGATATCCTGTTTTATTCTGTAATTTACAAGCGGGATAGGAGAGGGGATAACCGTTTGTTAATGGTTATTATCATCTTAAGATATGTCTTACCCATTATTACTGTTTTGTTAGCTCTCTTTCTAAGTCGAACCAGAGAATACATGGCTGATGCCGGTTGTGTGGAATTAATGAGAGATAATGAGCCTATGGCCAGGGCTTTACTTAAAATTAATCAAGACCATGTTGAGAATGCGGAACAATATGCAAAAGCTTATGGAGATACTCCTCATGAGCAGGTAAGGCAAGCCTCCTATCTATTTGATCCTTCCCATATTGACCCAGTAAAATCGCTAAATAATGCTTTTTCAACTCATCCCAGTATAGAACAGCGCCTGGAAGCATTGGGTTTTAAACGCAAATAGATTAGTTTTGTAAGGAATCTAATTATTTTTATTCGCGAAATCCAACCCCTTTTTTTAAAAGAATCATATTCCCTGCTGTCAAAGCAAGTAACATCAGGGAAATAATAATCATAGCCAGAGTCATACTAACCTCTTCCTGATCAATCATGGTGTGTCTTAAGGCGTTTACCATGTATAAAATTGGATTGAAAAGAGAGATTTTTTGCCAAAAGGGAGGCAGCATATTAATACTATAAAATACTCCTCCCAGATAAGTAAGAGGGGTCAAGATAAAGGTAGGGATCAGCATGATGTCATCAAAATTTCGAGCGATCATGGCATTGGTAAATCCAGCCAGAGAGAATATGGCTGCAACAAGCACGACGACTACCAGGGTCATCGGTAAATGGTCTAGTTCAACAGGCAGAAAAAAGGTAGAGATAACAAAAACCAGAATGGCGACAATTAAGCCTCTAAGCACACCTCCTATCACATAACCTAATAATAGAAGCCCGTGATGCATGGGACTAATCAACATTTCCTCTATGCTTTTTTGAAATCTTACACTGAATAGTGAATTAGAGACGTTTCCATAGGAATTAATAATAACAGACATCATAATTAATCCAGGGGCTATGAACTGTGGGTAATCCACACCCTCAATATCACCAATACGAGGTCCAATCAAACTGCCAAAAATTAGAAAATATAACGTTGTAGTGATTACTGGTGGTAAAAACACTTGGCTCGAAATGCGAAACATACGAACCAGTTCGCGTCTTACCAGAGTATAAAGGGCAATGAGTTGATATTTAAACGCCATTTTTAATAAGATCCATAAAAAGTTCTTCTAACCGGTTGGTTTTATTGCGCATGCTGTGAATCTTTATTCCCTGATTTGTCAATACTGCAAATACTTCATTTAAACTGAAGTTATTGTCTACACGCAACTCAAAAGTAGTCGCATCAATAGGTGTCACATTGAATGGGTGTATATCTGGTAAATAATCAATGGTGTTTTCTGTGTTAAAGATAAAGGTTTGATGGCGCAATGTTTGTAATAAAGCCTTCATCGAGGTATTTTTAATAATTTGACCCTTATCGATTATTGCGATGTTTTTACATAATTGTTCTGCTTCTTCCAAATAATGAGTCGTCAGGATAATCGTTGTTCCTTCTGCGTTAGTCCTTGTTAAAAAATCCCACATACTGTGTCTTATCTCTATATCAACACCGGCGGTGGGTTCATCCAGAATCAACAATTTGGGTTGATGAATCAGCGCTCTGGCAATCATAAGCCTTCTTTTCATTCCACCGGATAAATGACGTACTATAGAACGTCTCTTGTCCCAGAGTCCTAATTGTTCTAACAAGGATTCTGCTCTGGGCAAAGCCTTTTTCCGTGAAATGCCATAATAGCCAGCTTGATTCAGTAAAATTTGTTCGCAGTTTTCAAAAATATTAAGATTGACTTCTTGAGGTACCAGTCCCAAACAAGATTTGGCTTTTTCAGGATAAGCATCAAGGTCGAAGCCGTAAATTTTGATGTTTCCTGAGGTTTTATTGACTAAAGAGGTGATTAAACCAATGGTGGTCGATTTGCCGGCGCCATTTGCCCCTAACAGGGCAAAAAAATCACCGGTATTCACTGTTAAATCAATGCCTTTTAACGCTTCAACTCCATTTGAATAGGTTTTTGAAAGTTGTTTAATTTCTAAGGCATGCATGATTTATTATTTAAGCAAAAACGCTATTATACACCATAATTTTTATTCTACAGTAGCCTATGGATTTTAATTCATCCCTCATTTCCAACGGGTTAATTCCGGGGATGAGGAAGGAGTTGACTCTGGTGATGAATCATCAGTATGAGGGTATTTGCCGGTCACTGCTTTTCTAATTTCCTCCATTTTAGCTAAGAGAGCCATATATTCAGGAGGAACAGAAGTTGAGTTAACTAGAGATTTTTTTTTTCTCCGTGTGTGGCTTGCGCTTCGTCTTTTGGACGTTCCTTCCTTTCTTTAATTTTAGCGTTTAATTCTTTTAAAAAACTATCACCAGAAAAGAATCCTGAATTTTTTGCAGCAGGCTGGGTTGTATTTTGTTTGGGCACGGAGGGTATTGCAGTTTTTGGAGAGATATCCTCTTTAGGGGTTATATTTGGGGAGAAAGTTAGTCGTTCTATGTCATTGGGGGGCGGTGGAACCGGTTTTTTTTCCGGCTCTTGGCTTATTGTATGAGTAACTTCCTTGTATACAGGGATGGCAGGGTGTACATTTTCCTTTGGAAGTTCAGTTTTACTTTCTGTAAAAGTGGTAATGGGGGATGGAAATACAGGCTCTATATTGGGTTTGGCATTTGTGATTTCGCTTAGAGTTTGCATTAATTCTGTTAAAGTGCTTAGTTGCTGCCGGGCAGTGTTAATCTGTGGATTAAGGTCTGCGAATGTTTTTTCTGCCCTAACTTGATCCTTTAGGAAGTGATTTTGTGTGACTAACCGCTCGTTTTCTTGCTTTGTTTGCTCAAGCTGCCTTTTTAGCGAGTCAACTTCTGTAGCATAGGCTTTTTGAGCTAAAATAAACGATTGCTGTGTCATGGCCAGGCTTTCTTTGAGCTCTCTTATTATCCGCTCGGATGGGGTACCTTCTGGCCCGATTTTAATGTGCATCGAAGCCCCTATAGGGGTAAAGCTGTTCGTTTCAGTATTGTATTTGGTAATAAATGAAATCCAACAATCGAGTAAGTAGGGATTTGTCTTTGCTGATAATAGTACTGTGGCATTAAGGTGCTCTATAATACTGACATCGTGAAATGTTTCTGTGTTTGATTTAATAATTTCCAAAAGTTCATGGAAAAATTTGTTAATGACTTCATGATTTTGTTCCTTTGCCCAATGATAAAATGAAGGGGTGCCATTGCGTGCATAATTATCAACAAATTCACTGAATAACTTAAGAAAGGCATTACTGATAGGCATGGTGGTAACTCCTGATCCATGGAACCATTTCCAGGACTTGGGAGCACTCAATATCTTCGTTAAAAAATATTTTTCCCTTGACTTTAGGGTTTTCCTAAGTCCTGATAGTGTTTCATTTAATATCAACTTAACTTAAAGTTCAATAGTTCTTGTGACCTTATAAACTAATTTTTTGTTTTATACAGGGTGCAAAGTGCTACTGAGTTATTTGGGTCAGTTTATTGTCGACCAGTACGGAGGTTGAGCGTGTTTTCATCCATCCTGTTATACTGAAACGCGTTTGATGAGTCGGATGGACTTCGTGCGGTAATTCACTATCAAAACAGACCAATCGATTTCCCACTGGAGATATGTTTTGAATCAGTTTGTCTTTAATATTATAGAGTAACAATTCACCGCCAAATTCTTTTTGCCAAGTTTCATTCAGATAATAGACGAATGATATTTTCCGGGTTTTTGTACTTTCAAATTGATCAACATGCTTTTTGTAAAAGGCTCCAGGGAGATAAATTGCAAAATGGGTTTCAAATTCCACTAAACCAAGATACAGGGTTTGATTCAGAATGTTGCCCAAACAGACAAGTTTTTTTAAGTAAGCTTGAATGGAGGGATAAGGAGAGTCTGCATCTATCCAGAAAATTTGATCGCTTCTAATCTTGTTATTTTGCTGAGCTTGTAAATTCTGGCCAATTTTGGCATTTCTGAATAAATTTTGCTGTTTCAATTCATTAGCCATATTCCGTAAAGAGTGATAGTGCTCCTCTTCCAGAAATTCATCAATGATATGAAATCCTTGAGTGCCAATATTGTGGGCGATTAAGTCCGGATTAAACAACCTGTCTACACCAATCAAGCAAAGTGATAATGCATTGTACGTCATGAATTATTTTTTGAAAACAATGAGAAAATGAATTTGGTTATTACCTTGCGAACGTATTAGCATTAGATGTACATTCCAGTATCCTTTGATATTCTTGCCATTTGGGCATGAAATGTGTCATGAGCGCATAAAATCGTTTGTTATGACTGGCTTCCAAAATATGTACCATCTCATGAACAAGAACGTATTCAAGGCACTCCAAAGGTTTTTTGATTAAATTAAGATTAAGCCAGATTCTTTGTGCGCGAGGATTACACGAACCCCAGCGGGTTTTCATTTTTTTTATACCCCATTGATTAATTTTGACTTTCATTATTGGTTCCCATTGTTGAATAAGCTTGGGAATGACAAGATTCATTTCCTTTCTATACCAGCGATCCAGAACTATCTGCTTTTGCTGTGGAGTTAAATTGGGTTTTGTATAGTAATAAATTAATTCATCTTTCATTAGGATTTGAGAAGGGCCGTGATGCTCTTCAACAATTAATAAATAACTTTTACCTTTAAATAGAATGGTTGCACCTGTTTGAAGTGATTGTTCACTGGAAAAAGACCGTGCGCGAATTCGTTCGCGTTGGACACGAATCCATTCACTTTTTTCCTGCAACCGTTGTTTTATTAACTGTTCGCTGTATTTTAAAGGAACACTCACTTTGACTAAGCCATCGGGAGGATAAATTCTCAAGTTTAAATTTTTAATGGGTTTTCTCAGTATTTCTATAGGAATGCCATCAATTTGAATGTGCATAGCAAAATAGCTTATTGTTTTGTTTTTCGATTATACAGAAGAAGTAATGTTTATGATATTGCTGCAATAATTTTAACGCTCAGCTCCTATACATGGGCTATCAATGTATTCACCATTGATATCCAAAACCATATTGACACTAGCACGTTGATAGCGGGCCAGAATATCATATTGCTGCTTTGTGATATAACCGTAAGAACTTCCGCAATATACTAGAGAGGAAGCGCCTGGACTGGGCTTGACCTGTACTGGAATATCACAATCCCATCGAAACTTGGTTAAATCACAATTAGCCATGGCGGCAGCTGTTGGTAAAAGGAATAATAATATACTCATTGCCAATTTATTTTTCATGGAATTCCCCACCCGTTTTGTAGTTTTACTTTAAGTATAGAATAACAATCGATGAGCGTATGTTGTTTAACATGAAATAATTTTTCACAAGATTTTTAGTATTGTTAATGTTATAAATTGAATAATTAGATTTTGGTAATGGATAACTATGCTTTCATCGACAAAGGAATATCTTCAAGCTTTACGTGATGGAAAATACCTGCTTTTTCTGCAGTGGCCAAGATTTATTGCAGAATATTATGGTAAGAACGACAAGAATCAAGAAGCTGATGAAATGGTGAATTTGATCATATTTGAATGGTTAAATAATGGTTTTTGTGAGGAGGATATTAAAAAATTTGCTATTTTGTACGCTGTCCATGAAATGGAGTCCAGGCCTTTAAGAGAGGGATTATCCTATGCGCTCACTACAATTTCCATTGCTCTTTTTCCCTGTATGGTGTATTCAACAAATAATCTGCAAAAGCACTATATTAGTTCAAAAAAATTATCAGGTAAGGAAGTGATCCAATTAATGGCTATGAACAATGCTTATCTTGAGAAGCGACAGTTTGTTGAGTTGTTAGGGCAAGAGCAAGATAAATTTTTTACTTGGGTTAAGGAAGCAGATTCTTCTGCGGTTTATAAAGCGTTTGATCAAATTTATTCTGTAACCTATCTGAAATATCTAATTGAAGATTATCTTAGTATATTAGAGTCTGCGCGCTTGCCCAATGATCAATTAAAATCTTCTCGCATCAGCTTGATTATTCGATTAGCCAAGTATCTTAACGAGCAAACCGAATTAACTCAAGATGTCCTTGATGAAATAGCTGTGTATGTAAAAAAGCTTTGGGAAATGCAGCCAGCTGAGTTCGAAGAGGAATTTTTAAAGAAAATTTCGCCACTACCGTTTATCGATAATACTGTAAGAATATTAACGGGATTGGGCGCCAGATTTTTTAGTATATTACAACCTCCATCCCCTCCTTTGAATATCAATTCTGAGGTGAATAAGAATCCCAAAGTTTAATTTCACACGCCCCCAATATCTTCGATAAAAACATTTTTTACCTTGACCTTGGAGTTTTTAGTAAGTTCTGATCAATGTAATATTGATTATTGTAAACTCAATTAATCAGGGAGTTTTTGCTTCATGGGTGAGTAGATTTTGTTTATAAGAAATGGCCTTTGGATTTCCCATATATCCTCCCAGATCATGTTTCCCTACTACTCTGTGACAGGGAATAAATAAAGCCAGTGGGTTGCTTTTGCAAGCTTGTCCAATTGCTCTTGGGCTACTTTGCAGTTTCACAGCGAGTTCTCCATAAGTAACTGTTCTGCCAACGGGAATTACCAACAGTGTATTCCAAACCTTTTGCTGGAAGAGGCTTCCTTGAGGTTTTAGCGGGAGTTGAAAACGGTGATGTGGATCATCAAAATAAGCCTTTAATTCACTGGCGATTAAATGGGCCAATTGGTTTTGGGCTGGAGCGCCAGATTTGTCTGTAAAGGAGGCATTGAAAATAAAATGCTCATCATGGGCTACTTCCAGGTTACCAATAGGGGTATTAAAAATAGACACGAGGAGCATTTTGCCATTCAAGAATTAATCGCCTTTTTTCCCAGATAGTTTTTCTTTAATACGAGCAGCGCGACCGGCAAGATTTCTTAAGTAGTATAATTTGGCACGTCGAACGTCACCACGTCTTTTTACCGTAATACTATCAACAATAGGACTGTAGGTTTGGAAAACGCGCTCTACACCAACGTTATGTGAAATTTTACGCACAGTGAAAGCAGAGTTTAGTCCACGGTTACGCTTGGCAATCACAACTCCTTCAAATGCCTGTAAACGCTCACGGTTACCTTCAATAACTTTTACTTGAACCAGAACGGTATCGCCTGGGTTAAAATCAGGAATTTCTTTGCCTTGCATTTGTTCGGCATTTATTTGGTCAATAATATTAGTCATGGACTACTCCTCAAAGTGGCTTATCCTCACTAGGAATCACCGTGTTCGCATTTAAACTCAGCAAGCAATTGCCTGTCTGTTTCACTTAATTGTACTTTCTCAAGTAAATCCGGGCGCTTGAGCCAGGTTTTACCCAGGGATTGTTTTCTACGCCAGCGTTCTATTTCTTTATGGTTTCCTCCTAATAAAACATCTGGTACATCCAGTCCATTGATAGTTGCTGGTCGGGTATAATGTGGGCAGTCCAGTAATCCGTTCATAAATGAATCTTGTTCTGCTGAACCCAAATGCCCAAGGCTGCCAGGTATCAAGCGAATTATCGCGTCAATAAATACCATGGCAGCCAATTCACCGCCACTTAATACAAAGTCCCCTAGCGACCATTCTTCATCTATGTGGTGACTAATAATTCGCTCATCAATTCCTTCATATCTCCCTGCAACAAATAGCAAGGATTGTTTTTTGGTAGCTATGAGTTTTAAATCGTTCTGCTTAACTACCTTGCCTTGAGGGCTTAAATAAATTGTTTTGCAGTTTTCCTTCATTACACTGCGTGCATGCCTTATCGCAGCATGCAATGGCTCATACATCATGACCATTCCTGGTCCGCCACCATAGGGTTTGTCATCAACTTGCTTATAAGGTCTTGATGACCAATCCCTAGGATTCCAGCAATTAACTTTAACCAAGCCTTGTTCAATAGCTCGGCCGGTTACCCCATAATGAATGCCTTTCATTATTTCTGGCAACAGGGTGATGACTCCAAGATGTAATGCCACTAAAAATTCATATCCCAATCAACAGTGATAACTTTCTGGCTTTCATCAATATCGATTACGAATTGGCCTGGAAGATAGGGAATTAAATGTCTTTTTTCACCTTCCACAACCAGCACATCATTCGAGCCAGTAGGCATGATTTCAACAACTTTTCCAAAAAGTTCACCTTTGGCGTTTATGACACTCATGCCAATCAACTGGTACCAGTAATACTCACCTGGTGCCAAAGCAGCAAGCTGTGATTTTTGCACAGCAATATCTAAATTAGTCAATCTAGAGACTAACTCACGCTCAGGATACCCTTCAATTTGAGCAATAATGGCTTTACTTCTTACTTCTATTGCCAAAAACTTAACGGGCTGCCACTGTTTATTTAAAAAAACATGCCAGTCATTGTACCGCAAGATATTATCAGCAGGGTCTGTAAAGGAATGTACTGTTACAAAACCTTTAATACCATGGGGTCGGCCAAAACGACCGATGACCACCCAATTTGTCTTGTTATTCACTTTGACTAAGCAGCTGTTCCTGAGTTTTTACTATGTTCTTTTAACAAGGCACTGACTCGATCGGATAACTTGGCTCCAACTTTTTGCCAGTGAGTCATTTTATCCATATCAATGTGAAGCTTTACTTCTTGTCCACGTGCTACAGGGTTAAAATAACCAATACGCTCAATGTAGTTTCCATCGCGACGCTTGCGGCTGTCAGTAACAACCATGTGATAAAAAGGACGCTTTTTTGCGCCAGCTCGTGATAAACGTATAACGACCATTATTTTCCTCTACTGTTAGAGTGGTTACATAAAAATGCCGTGTATTGTACGAAAATTACATCGACATGTGAAGTAATTCTTACGAATTATTTTAAATCATCTGGAAACATGCCTTTCAATCCGGCCATGCCACCAATTCCACGCATCATTTTTTGCATTCCGCCTGGTTTGGTAAATTTCTTCATCATCTTTTGCATCTGCTCAAATTGTTTTAATAGTCTATTCACGTCCTGAATTTGAGTTCCAGAGCCTAAAGCTATGCGCTTTTTACGGGAGCCTACAATAATTTTGGGTATACGACGTTCTTTGGGTGTCATGGAGTTAATGATTGCAATGGTTTGTGCCATCGCTTTGTCATTCACTTGCTGCATTGCCTGTTTTGGCAATTGACCCATCCCGGGTAATTTGCTCATCATCCCGGAGATACCCCCCATATTGTTCATTTGTAATAATTGTTGTTTGAAATCTTCTAAGTCAAATCCTTTCCCTTTTTTTAATTTTTTTGCCAGTTTTTCGCTGGCTTGTTTGTCGGCTTTGCGTTCTACCTCCTCAATGAGAGTTAAAATATCTCCCATCCCCAATATTCTTGATGCAATCCGTTCAGGGTGGAAAGGCTCCAAGGCTTCTATTTTTTCACCACTCCCTATAAATTTTATAGGTTTCCCAGTGATTTGTTTGACGGATAGTGCTGCTCCTCCTCGAGCATCGCCGTCCGTTTTGGTCAAAATCACACCAGTGAGAGGGAGAGCCTCATGAAATGCTTTTGCAGTATTGGCAGCATCTTGCCCTGTCATACTGTCAACAACAAAAAGAGTTTCGATTGGATTGACTGCTTTGTGCAAGGATTTGATTTCAGACATCATATCCTCATCAATATGCAGACGTCCTGCTGTATCGAGAATAAGAACATCGACATACTGTTTTTTGGCACTTTCCAAAGCTTTTTGAGCAATTTTTATCGGCTGCTCATTGGAGTCTGAATCAAAGAAGGCGACATCAATTTGCTCGGCTAATACTTTCAGTTGATGTATAGCGGCTGGTCTGTATACATCAACGCTGGCCATCATCACTTTTTTATTTTCAGTTTCTTTTAAATAACGAGCGAGTTTTGCGGTACTTGTTGTTTTACCAGATCCTTGTAAGCCTGCCATTAAAAAGACAGCAGGTGGCTGGGTTTTGTAATCAAGTTCAGCCCGCTCATCACCCATAACGTGAATGAGCTCATCATGCACGATTTTAATGAATGCTTGATCGGGATTTAAACTGGTTAAGACTTCCTGGCCAAGTGATTTTTGTTTTACTTGCTCAATAAACTCTTTGATAACGGGTAAAGCGACATCGGCCTCAATAAGAGACAGTCTTACTTCACGCAAAGCATGCTGGATATTGTCTTCCGTCAGGCGGCCTTGGCCCCGCAAATTTTTAAAGGTCCGGGTTAAGCGTTCGGTTAAATTATCAAACATAGTGAGTAGTACCCAAAAAATGACTACTATACCATAGAGAGTTAAAAGTATACCACAGAGAAAAACGCATTAATGATTAGCCGTAATTGATGACAGTGAATCAAGTCGGGTTGTCTTTATGATTTTATCATTAGAAGCTGTAGAGTAACTTATTAGTTACTCTACAGTTTTAGTTACTCTGCAGTTTTTCAGGTTTTGGATAAATCACCATAAATTGTCATATTAAGTAAACCAATAGAACGATCTTCACTATGGTTTATCAAACGATATCAATTAATGGAACCCATGCTTATCCATTCCGGTTTTCTTCTCATCATCGTGAGCTCTGGATAAAGGTTTTGTTGTTGTTTTTGTTGAGGTAAGGAAAAATCCTACTCTTAGCCCTGCGAAAGTGGTTGGAGTATCTACTTCTTTTTCTTTCACAACAGGTCGTTTTGTGCCTGAGTGAACTGAAGGAGAGGATACAGGCAATGGACTGGGCACGGTTGTTTCCAGTTTTGGCATATCTTCGGGGAGAGCATTGGCTTTATGGTAGGCATCGATAAAGCTGACGTGTTCTTCAGAAGAAATAAGAGAATGCTTTTCTAATATTCCCAGAATATTTTCCAATTTACTCTCATCAATAGTTTTATCAAATTGAGCATGATAATGGTTATCGTCCATGCTAAATTCATCTTGATGATACAAATCGTGATCATGATCATCACGATGAATAAAACGATAGACACCGAGTTCATTCGAACGCATCATAAAAAACTGATCAACCTGTGCGCTGTTGCAATCCATTTGAGAAAACAACAGAACCATGAGAAGATCAAGCTCACTACGTATTTGAATAGGTTTTGGCAGTACAGATGATTTAGGGTAGACAGTCAATGTGTCATTATATAAACTGAGGTTGACTTTTTTACACAAATGGGTAAATGCTTTAGGCATAAGGGACTCCAATGATTTTTTACAAAAAGCAGTTGTCTATATTTTGGCTCTATAGTTTAAAACATCAACATTAAGGTTTTCTTAAGAAGAAATAAGTAGTGCTATCAACGAATTGCCATAACTGATCTGTTGCTTCGAGGATATCGGATTTCCTGTACAATTAAGCTTTCGATTTGTATTGACTTACCCCATTTCCATTTCTCTCTTTTTACTAATACTTTCTGATGAGGTAACAGTACTACACAACCAACACGAAAATTGAAAAATATAGAATAATTTATTGATTTTAAAATTTTTTCATAAATCCTCATAAAAAACAGTTCAATTAAAAATACATTATCCCTATTGTTCAAGGTTTATTTTCAACAAGCATTTATCTCGCCCTTTTATTTGACAATAAAAAAATCAATTTGCTTATTTTTCTTAATATTTTCTTAATGATTTTTAGTTATTATTTTGCACAGTTTGTATCTAGATATGGTGAAAGTTATGGCGAAAATAATCCTGGTGTATGCTAATTGTGTTAATTCAACTGCCAAAGGTGATTTTGCTCTGGCTGGGCAGATTGCTAAAGATTTAGTTAGAGAAAAAACTTCTGATGATATCGATGTGGTTTTAACCTCTACTTTGGATGGAGTCGCAAGATTTGAAAGCCTTTATGGCAAAGCAGTTGATGGTCGTGTAATGATTGAAGGAACCAGTGTAGGCTTATGTGCCTTGGAATTATTTGACTCGGTAGATAATGAAGTGGTCGCTTTCATTGAAGCAAACCGATGCAAATACGCGCCAAGTGATATTCTGAAGAGAGTTCTCTCTCCTGACAGCAAGTTTTTATTTATTGGAGCTGCTAACCAAAAGGCAATAGCAAAAGGCGATAAATATACTAAATCCTGGCTGTATATAAGCCATAAAGGTGATCAGCCTAATGTTTATGAGCATTTTGACGAAGACGATTCTCTAATACAAAGTGTTGGTTTAGGTGATGATCGATTAGGATTACCATCCTTGCCAAAAGTCGATGAATTACCCAAGATGAACTCCACACAATCACAAAAAATACCAAGTGGAGAGTATGGGTTTATGTATCTTGCCGCTGTACATGGGATTGATGACGTTTATTTGATGAATCAATACATGTCTTTAACTGGGATGGGGCAATATGTCTTGGTGGGTGAATACGCCAAACAATCAAAAGAAGTTCAAATGGCTCTGCATAGTTTACAGTACAAAGGCAGTTCGGTATCACTAACGGTGCCTCAGATTTTCTTCCATGATTCGGTCGATAATTGTTTAATGCGAAACATGGTTTCAAAGTCTTCTGGTCCTTTGGTTGTTTCCACAGGGGTTATGAGTTCTATTGAGGCGATGCAGGATGGTAAATTAACGTATTATCAGACAATGTCTAATAATACCCAATTCGTGGCTTCTTATTTAATCGCAGTGAAATCGATTTGCTCCAGTGATACAACACTATTTGGTTCCATGCCGAAATTAATTATCGACTTGTCCAATTTGCTTTTTGCAGAAAAACCATTGAAAGAAAGCCAAGTAAATGAAATTAAAACTTTACTGAGCATGTCTTCGGTTACCAGTCGTTTGGGTGAAATGAATAAAAGAATTATTGCAAAAGCAAATGGGACTGTTGCTGGTGAGCTTTTAAGCTTTATTGGAAAACCTAAAACGACGCAATCACATAAACAATGCATTAGCGTTTGCATGTCCCTTCGCAAGAGTGGTGAAACTACGTCACCCATTTTTGATCAAGCATTACGTAGAGCAGCAGCTTGGGGTCGCTTGTTTGAATTGAAAGTGTTGATTGCATCAATGTCAACTTCCGATTTAAATAAAAAAGATAAAACAGGTAATCAATACACAGCACTTCATTGGGCTGTGATGCAGGGGCATTTAGATTGCGCAAGATTATTAGTGAAATCTGGCGCCTCTGTCGATATTCAAGACAAGTCTGGTAAATCGCCTTTACACTATGCGATTAAAAGAGGAGATAAAGAAACCATTAAATTATTGGTTCAAGCAGGAGCTTCTTTGGAAATTATGGATGATTCAGGGGCAAAACCTTGTGATGGTTCAGAGTCTTGGGTTCCTGAGTATATTAAATCCTGTTATGAGAAAAGTGGCCACAATAAATCCAGTAGCTTATTTTAAATTAGTCTTAATGACAGATTTGTAACCTTGAATTACCCGGAGATGAAATCCATGATCCGGGTAATTTTTTATTATTTAAAAGCGTGGATGATTTTATTTGCTTTTCTGGTATTACCCAGTTTTTTGAAGAAAATTTAACCCCGGCCCCCCTCGACTTATTTTATGGGTTAATTTTATACTGAATTCATTATGGATAGCATCTGGTTCAAGGGATATGATTTTTGTTCTAATTTGTATCGTTTTAGTTTGTGGTTTGGTCGTGTATCAACTCATGCCCAAGTTCCTTTCGTATTCTCCTTCTCTTATCTCAAAAAATCGAGATTCCAGGGAGTTAACTCATGATGGTATTACTGATGTCTTAACTCAACTCGGTCATCCCAAATTTGAGGGAGTCTGTTATGGCTTCACTCTCAATTGGGCATTGGCGGTGGCTCAGGGTAAAGAATCTTTTTTTTACCGCCAATTACATCATTTACGGATCCATCAGTTTGATTTACCAAAAACGTTACAACAAATTGCAGACAAGAAAGAAAGTAAACAATCATTAAGCAACGATGAGACGGTCATTGAAACTTTGCCTCAGTTAGGAAAGAAAATTTGTATTGCTCAAGATCCCTTACAATATAAAG
This sequence comes from Legionella sp. PATHC032, assembly GCF_026191185.1. NCBI lineage: Bacteria > Pseudomonadati > Pseudomonadota > Gammaproteobacteria > Legionellales > Legionellaceae > Legionella > Legionella sp. PATHC032. The sequence continues at coordinate 449,775 of NZ_JAPHOV010000001.1, forward strand.
AGAAATACAAAAAGCTGGTATGGCAGCCTGATATTAACTCCATTTTGAAAGCCATTAATGCTGATTCTTCTATTGCAAAGCACATTTTTTATAAAACACATAGTTTTTTAAACCAGGATGAAGCAACAGAGTATCTTGAATTATTAAAAAGAACAGGTATTAGAGAAGATGTTGCAGTAATTATCAGTACTGCGGATCACGCTATGGGGTTTAAACTGGCGGGTAATGTCTGGCGGTTTATTAACATCAATGATTTATACCAACAAGACAAAAGTAAACCTTACTTTGAATTCTCATCCCGAAACCTGATTAAAGAGTTGTATCGTGCGTGTGCCGAGAACCTTCAGGGAAGTCGATTGACCGTGAATACCGATTTTATTTCCATTCATCCTGAAGAAAAACTGTCAAGAGTATTGCAGAATGTATTTCCTGTGTTTCCAGTCAGAACCAAAACATCTTATCCTGAACGATTGGCTTTTTTTTCCATGGCAGCTACCCAGGGTGATATGAATTCAGTAAAAAAGTGTATTCACTCTGGGTGGTCAATTTTTTCTCGACAACGATTAAGTGATGATTCACCTATCCTAACAGCCATCTATTTAGGAAGAAGAGACGTAGTACGTGCCATGCTGAGTACTTCTCGACATAGAGTTAACCAAAAGCGTAAAAACGATTCTTCTACTTTGCTCCATGTTGCCTGTCGGTATGGCGGTAGTGGTATAGTCGAAGATCTGTTGAACATACGTGGAATTAAAATTGATCCCCAAGACAGCAAGGGACGGACACCACTCATGTACGCCTGTAAAAAATCTGTGGTGACAGATGATAGAAAATTATTTAATTTATTGTTAGCAAAAGGTGCTTCGCTTTCTATTAAAGATAATGACGGTTTGACGGCACTTGATCATGCTCTAAAAAACGAGCATACCCTTGCAATCCACATGATTGAGGAGAGATTGGAAAAAGAAGCTTGTATGCAGGGGAACTCAACCCCTAGTCGATTTAAATTTTCTGAGACTAAAGGTACTTTGTTCCAGAGAGGAGTAAAAGCTATTCCCTATCACTCACAACAACCTGGCTTTAGTATGAAGTAGGAGAATAAAATTTTTTTAACACGCTAATCTTTCTGTCTCGACCTTGGGGTTTGGCGTCCAATTAGTAAATAAACCACTTAATGTGCATTATAAAAATTCTTGTTATTAATTTTATATACAGAATACTGGTTTTTCATGACATAACATCATATGATGTTTTCGCATCGGACCTGTACTGATATGAAAATTCTCAACATCTGTTGAAGCAATTTTATAGGTCAGTATATTAAGGGGTATATTTGGTTATTTTTTATTCGATTATTAAGGTTTCCTTAAGCTTATTTCTTTATAATAAACTTTTGATTCCAAATAGTCCTCACTGAAGGAATACAATGAGCAATAAAAAACATTCTCTCACTATATTTAGCTTGACTATGATTACCGTTGGCTCTGTGGACAGTATCCGTAACTTGCCAGCTACTGCATTATTTGGGAGTCAATTGATTTTTTATTTTATTCTGGGTGCCTTATTCTTCCTTATCCCAACCGCATTGGTTTCGGCAGAGTTAGCCTCTGGATGGGCCAGGCAGGGTGGAGTTTATATCTGGGTTAAAGAAGCTTTTGGGAAAAAATCAGGTTTTTTGGCCATTTGGCTGCAATGGATAGAAAATGTGATTTGGTATCCCACGATTTTATCTTTTGTTGCAGGAACAATAGGTTATCTTATTAATCCCTCTTTAACTACCAATCCTTATTTTCTTTGGGCCGTCATTGTCAGTTGTTTTTGGGGAGCAACCATTGTGAATTTGCGTGGCATGAAATCATCGGCTATGTTCAGTAATATTTGCTCTTTAGCAGGATTATTATTACCCATGTCCTTGATCATTGGTTTGGGTGCGGTTTGGATAGTTCAAGGTAACCCGTTACAAATCAGTTTTGACATGCCAAGTATTGTTCCTCATCTATCAGATAAGGGCATGTGGGTTTCATTAACCGCCATCATATTGTCGTTTTGCGGGATAGAAATTGCTACGGTTCATGCCAATGACGTTAAGGATCCCCAGCATGCTTTTCCTAAAGCCCTGGTTTATTCTGTAGGGATCATTCTGAGTACTTTGATTTTAGGTTCATTAGCGATTGCGGTAGTGCTTCCACAAAAGGATATCAATCTGGTTGCCGGGATTATGCAAGCCTTTTCTGCCTTTTTCCTGAAATATCACATGGATTGGATGATGCCCGTGGTGGCTGTAATGTTGGTTCTGGGTGGGCTTGGTGGTGTGAGCAATTGGATCATTGCCCCTACCAAAGGTCTGTTAGTTGCTGCAGAAGAAGGGAATTTACCCGAGGTATTTCAGCGTACTAATGGAAAAGGTGCTCCAGCTATGATGCTATACACCCAGGCAACCATAGTCACAGTATTATCGGCTTTATTTTTATTTATGCCCAGTGTCAATGGCTCCTACTGGCTCTTAACGGCATTGGCGGCTCAATTATACATGCTGATGTATTTGATCATGTTTGTTGCTGCAATTAAATTGCGCATAAGCCAACCATACCATCCCAGACCTTTTAAAATTCCAGGTGGTATGGCAGGAATGTTGTTTGTAGCAGGTATAGGCATCATTGGAGTGGTTACCACTTTAGCTGTTAGCTTTATTCCTCCAGAGGGGATTAATGTCGGCAGTGCAACACGCTATGAACTGACTTTGATTATTGGTTTGTTGCTCATGTGCGCACCACCTTTTATAACCAGTTGGTTGCAATCCAAAGAGGCGGATTTGGAACCTGCTGTTTAATTTAACAGGACAGGTTAATTTTAATAACCCTAGTTGTTTATGTAATTTTCAAAAGATGGGCTATATTGACGAATTGTTGGCAGAGCTATCTGCACGATTGCCAGAGTTGGAGTGGAAGATCAATGGATTGAGTTCTTCTATTTCAATTCATAATTTGCCCAAAGGCATATTCTCTTCCGTTATAGAATTCAATGGGCCTGCCTGTATCAGAGAAATCAGGGATGATATTCACGCTTTACAGAAGCATAAGGATGAATCAATTGCATGCTTTTTGGCAGAGCGTATTCAGAAAAAAATTAATGTCTTGGTCATTTTATGTCAAATGGACAAGAAGAATAATAAATCAGAAACAAGAGTTACTTTTGATTTGACAACACTTAGTACAAGACAACAATGGATTGAAACCATGGAAAGGAATATCTGTGCCCTTGAAGAACAATATCAAGCCATGAGAAAAACTTTGGAACAAATGAAGTCTTGCTCTAATCCTGCAACCATTTTGCATTTACAAACCGAATTAGGGAATGTTGAAAAAAGACTTACCCTGGCTAAGGAAACGCTCAATCGGGCGATATCCTCTTAAATTAACGTGGGTTATCGATAAGGATTATATAAGAAGCAGTCGATATCCAGGGCCTGTTCGTGCTGAGGCATCGTCTCGAAGCCTTGGCACGAAACATTAAAATCCATACAAGGCTTCGAGACGGCATAAGCCCGAACGATTCAAGAGAACGACCTATCTTATTCATCACTCACCTTAAATTAAAGAATACATCTTTTGCATCCCAATATTATGCTGTAAATTAGAGGCGCTTGAAAAAATTATAAAAAGGAAGGAGTAGGCTCATGTCAGATAAGTTTTCACATATTACAAAAGATATTACTACACAATTAGCTAAATTTCGCAAAGAGATGCCAGAGTTAATGACAGGCTTTTCTTCTTTAGCGCAAGCTGCGACTAAAGACGGTGCCCTGGATAAAAAAACCAAGGAGTTAATCGCTATGGCGTTGGCCGTGGCAAAGCAATGTCCCGGATGCATAGGATTTCATTCACAGACTTTAGTGAAACTGCAGGCCTCAAGAGAAGAGTTATTAGAAACATTGGGTATGGCGGTTTATATGGGGGGCGGCCCATCATTAATGTATGCCGCAGAGGCGTTGGAAGCTTTTGAGGAGTTTAGTAAGTAATTATCAAGACGTTAAGTCGCGCTTAAGCAACACTAAAATCAGTAAAAAAACCAGCAAGGCAGAGTTTTTGTAAGCATTGGCAAAGCAATTCAAAGTGCTTTGCGCTCTGCCAAGTTTGCTTTGCTGTTTCCGCAATAAGAATTTTAAGAAAAAGAAGATGTTTGTAGAAAAAATTCTGGGGGGATTTACCACAGAGGAAACTACTGAGGTGACAATAGGGAAGCCACATGTTGTATTTGTTTTTCTTGAGGGGTCGGCTCACAAGGATATTTCTTGCTAAGTCCTAATAAAGCCACTTGGGAAACAGTCATTTTATCTTTGTCGCTTTGTTGACTGGATATTTCTTTATAAGTTTGTTGAATAAGCTCGTTCATGACGAAAGAATTAAGTTGTACACCTTGCGGCAAGCAAAAAATAGGTTTGCCGTGTGTTTTTGCAGCCTCATTCGCCTGGATTAATGTTTCAGCAATACTTTCACTGGTAATGGTGAGTACGTGACGTGCCGATCTGGCCCAGGCTTGAGCTTGAGGGTCTGCTTTCATTTCCATTTGCGGAATATTGTTAGCAATATTCATATAATTATTTATTGTATCGGCCTGTAAATATCCGCTGACAAGAATTAAACTGATAAACAAAAGACGCATTTTAAATCCTCAAGATCCTTAATTATTATTTAGTAAATAATATTTGCTCGGGTTATCTGGACATTCGTGCGGTCCACATTCCAAGAATGTACTGATTCCATTGGCAAGAATCAAGATAAAAAACATCCATATCATTACTTTTACCGACTTGCTTCCTACTTTATAATCTGGCATGAAACCCTTATCAAGGATTAAAGCCCCAGCAATCAACAAGATAATGATTAAAAATATGATTGCAGACCAAGTATAAAGATGTAAACCAAAAAAGAGGCCGCCATAACCAGTATCACCTGGGGTTAAATGAATATACATTTGCCGAACTGATATAGACAATCCCAAAAGACTTGCCAAAAGCATCAGCCCGTAGTGTGAGGCTCTAATACCCAACATTAAATTCATAACAAAACACAGACCTACTGCAACAAAGCAGATTCTTTGCAAAATGCATATAGGACAAGGTAGTTCATAAAAGATGAATTGATCCAGGAAGGCCAGGAGCAAAAGGCAACAAATTATCAATAATCCTGACGTATTCCCGAAAAGATGCCATTGCATTTGTCTGTTCATAGATTCACCAGATGGCTGTGATAATTGAAGCTGATTAGTATAAGAAATAAACTGAAAAGAAATTGGAATATTATGGTTTTATTCGGTTTATATAAAATTTGTAATCCTATTATGAAATAAAGTAAAAACAGCACTATCATCATGATCATCACCATCCCTTTTGAGGGTTACAACAAAAGTATAGATAGTTTATTAAGCAATTACGAAGTTTTATTAGGGTACTGTCAATTGATCAGGGTTTACGAAAAGCTCCTAATCTGGTTGTTAAAAAAAAATTTTAATTCGCTCATTTATTTTATCTAATTCCCTAATTAAAATCATTTTTTACTTTGATCTTGGAGTTTTTCACAAGCCCTGTCGATGCTTGCTGCGAGAGTTTTCCGTTGTTTGTCGTCTCGTGACTTAGGCAGAGATTTCCTGAAGGTCATTTTGAATTAGCGCCGAGAACTCGGTTTATCTTGTCAACAACTGAAATGACTCTTTAAAAATATCTCAGTATTTCAGCTAGGACCATGTCTCTCGACAAGAATTGATTAAAAACTAAAAAGTTAAATCCCATGAGGTTGAATCAATCCCAATTTGAATGCAATAAATAAAAAAACAAATAAAGATAATGAAATTGCAATGCGTACGGTGAGGGCTTTGACTGTACGTTTTGATTTATCAGTGTCTTTGACCAGGTAAAAGAGCCCACTCGCTAAAGAGGCTACAATAAGAATCATGACAAAGATGATGAAGATTTTGGTGAACATTTGTTATACTCCTGACATTGCTAGCTTCAGGGGAATGTTAGCTAACTAAATGAGTAGTTGATAAAAGATGCCTAGTTTAACCTGTTTTAATTTTCGTTTCACCTCAAATTGGCCAATGCTTTTTCTTGCGGCCTTTTGCTTTTTTTTATTCATTAGTCTTGGGTTTTGGCAAATACACAGAGCTGATGAAAAAACTAAAATGATAACCGCACAACAGGCGCTGGCAAAACAGGAGCCAATAATTTGGAAACCAGGGCAAAAATTGCCAGAGCAATATCAAAGAATTAGCCTTGAAGGAATTTTTCTACCAAAGTTATTTTTGCTTGATAATCAACATTACCAGCATCAGTTTGGTTATGACGTAGTTTCTCCTATGCTTCTTGATGATGATTCCATCGTTATGGTGGATAGAGGATGGGTTTCTGGAGACATCACTCGACGCACTTTTCCTGATGTTCAGACACCCCATAAGAAGTTTAAACTATTTGGCATGGTTTATTTTCCAAGTAAAAAACAATGGGTATTAGGGCCAAGTTTTGAAGAAAAAGAAAATAAGGTGACCATTCTTGAACTCATTGATGAAGAAATACTGAAACAACTTTTGCAAAAAAAGGTCTATCCGTTTATTATTCGCCTCGACAAGGATGAGCCTTTTGGTTTTATACGAGAATGGGAGATAGTATCCATGCCCCCGCAAAGGCATTTTGCTTATGCAATACAGTGGTTTGCCATGGCATTGGTTATTCTGATTATATTCGTGATTTTTAATTTGAAGAAAAATGAAAAAACACTATAAATACATGACATTATTACTCTTGGTAGTGATTTTTGCTGCACCAGGAATAACAGCTTATTTGTTTTATAAACATCCTTCCTGGCTTGGAACTTCTAAAGTGAATAAAGGGATTTTGCTTTCTCCCCCGATAGCACTAAAACCATTAGATAGCAATGCAAAATGGCGCATTATCTATTGGAATCCTAATGGTTGTGACAAGACTTGTCTTAAGCAGCTTAATATGTTGGGAAGAGTTCGCCTTTCATTTGGGAGAAAATTGTATCAGGTGGATGAATGGTTACTCCTAAGTAACAAAGACTCGTTGATTGCAGAGGAATTAAAACCTATTTTAAAAGAGCAAGATATCCATGTTGCTGCCTTATCATTAACTGAAATGTCCAAGTTGGCGACTTTATATCCTGAAGCCAAAATTTTTATAGCAAACCCGGATAATTACCTCATACTGAGCTATCAACCAGGTTGTAACCCCGGCGATATATATAAAGATTTGAAGCTTTTACTCAATACAACTGAAATTAAGAGCGGGTAAATTGATGTCTAATAGTTCAATACGATTGGCAGCGACTCTCGCTGTTTTTTTGGCTTTTTTTGTCGTTATGTTAGGTGCTTATACTCGTTTAACGGATGCGGGGTTAGGTTGCCCGGATTGGCCTGGTTGTTATGGTCACATGGTTCTTCCAGGAGCAGATAAAGGTTTGCAAGAAGCGCAATCACAATATCCGGATCTTCCTATTGAATCCAGAAAGGCCTGGACTGAAATGGCTCATCGTTATGTGGCAGGAACCTTAGCCTTGTTGATTTTTTTCATTGCTTTCCTGGTATGGTTCAAGCGTCGTCAGGATCAAGATTTACCCTGGCATCTTCCTTTGGCTTTGTTCATGTTGGTGGTATTTCAGGCGGCATTGGGAATGTGGACTGTTACTTTAAAATTACTGCCTGTAGTAGTCATGGGACATCTGCTAGGCGGCATGTTAATCGTTGCCTGTTTGTGTCGTTTTCGTTTGCAGATAACTCCGCTAAACGGCGAAAATTTACCTAAATGGCGACCTTGGTTGCGTTTGGGAGTTGTTATTATTTTGTTGCAAATTGCTTTAGGCGGTTGGGTAAGTGCCAATTATGCGGGTATTTCATGTATTGGTTTTCCATTATGTAACGGAGTCTGGTTTCCTGAATTGCATTTTGCAAAAGGATTTAATTTATTTTCTGCGATAGGCGCAAATTACCAAGGCGGTGTACTCGAGAATGAAGTTCGGGTCAGCATTCAATTTATTCATAGAATCGGCGCTATATTGACTGCCACTTATATACTGGCTCTTTCATTAATAATCGTGTTCAAAACCCATTCAATTTATTTAAGAGCAACAGCTATTATCATGGCTATGTTAGTATTGCTTCAATTCACTTTAGGAATAATGAATGTGATTCATCTATTACCGCTCAAGATCGCAGTCGCTCATAATGGTGTAGCCGCATTATTATTAGCGGCGGCATTTTGTTCTTTGCATTTTACACAAGAAAGGGAGGTTGGCCATGCGTACTGAATACGCGGCTCGATTCCCTGTGGACTGGCGTGATTACATGGAATTGTGTAAGCCACGCGTTGTATTGCTCATGCTACTCACGGTAATTGTAGGAATGTATTTAGCAGCCCCTGGCTGGGTGAGCTTGCAGTTAATCGTTTTTACTTTACTGGGTATAGGATTGTGTGCTGGAAGCGCCGCTACAATTAACCATTTGGTAGACAGGCATATTGATTCGATTATGGCCAGAACAAAAAAAAGGCCAGTTGCTTATGGGCGAGTCTCAGTAAAGCAAGCCTTATGGTTTGCAGTCATTATCGGGACAACGGGATTAAGTTTTCTCATCCTGTTTGTGAATCAATTAACAGCATTACTTACCTTTGTAACACTGATTGGTTACGCTGGTGTTTACACGGGTTATTTAAAACGAGCTACTTCACAGAATATTGTTATTGGGGGATTAGCCGGAGCTGCGCCTCCCTTATTGGGGTGGACTGCGGTTACTGATCAATTGGATCCTCAGGCCTTGTTATTAGTATTGATTATATTTACATGGACACCCCCTCATTTTTGGGCCTTGGCAATTTATCGGTATAAGGAATACCAAGATGCTGAAATTCCTATGCTACCGGTGACACATGGTATTCAATTCACAAAATTAAATATTTATCTGTATACGGTTTTATTGCTGGTAGTTAGTCTTTTGCCTTTTGTTGTGAGTATGAGTGGCTGGATTTATTTGCTGGGCGCTTTAGTTTTGGGCATCAGATTTTTAGTTTGGGCACATAAGTTGTATTTTACTGATAAACCAGTCGTTGCTATGCAAACATTTCGATTTTCTATTCTGTACCTGATGCTGTTGTTTGTCTTTTTATTAGTAGATCACTATTTTTAAGGGGTTAGAATGAACGTAAAGATAAAAGGGGGCGCTGTAACAATCACTGTATTGGCCCTGATCAGTTTATTGGCGGGTATTTATATTTCTCAAAATTTTCATTTTAAAAAGAAGATCAATGTGGTGGATTTTCATGGAACTTATCTTGAAAATCCAAGAACGGTTAACCATTTTAGTTTAACAGGCACAGATCAGAAGGTTTTCAATAACACAAGCTTGCAGGGTCGATGGACTTTAGTATTTTTTGGGTTTACCAATTGTGGTTATCTATGCCCAACTACTATGGCAGAACTTGGAAAAATGTACCGAATTCTGGAAAAGAAAGGAGTAAAAAACTTACCTCAAGTTGTGATGATATCTATTGATCCTCAAAGAGACAGTCTTGATAAATTGGGCAGTTATGTCACTTCATTCCATAAATCATTTTATGGTGCAAGAGGCGAGGAAAATTCAATTAAATCAATGACTCAAGAAATGGGCATTGCTTATGCAAAAGTTGCCAACAAAGAGAGTTCGGAGCCTCAAAATTATGATATACAGCATAGTGGGGCAGTCATGCTATTTAATCCTCAAGGTGAGTTAAATGCATTTTTTACAACACCACATCATGCAGATCTTTTGGCTAAGGATTATATCTTATTGGTATCTTAACCTGTAAGTTGATGGTTTACCCCTGCAAGAGCAACTGTCAGACGGAACTTTATTTATTTATTTATGTCAAAGGACTCTGTATAGAATGCATTAGTTAATTAATTGACTGCTGCATGAATTCAAAAATTATTCTCCGGTCAGATACAACAGGGAGGATAATTTGCGATTTTTAATCTAGGCTTTAAGTATGGGTTGTTGACATTTCATTTATCTTGGCTTAAAACCCGCGATTTTTTATATGTGGCTGCTTTTTATCATTTCAGAGCAGTTCTGTTGTGATGCTTAAAATTTGCGTTATTTAACAGAGAAGTAGGTAAATTAGTTTGGATTGTTCAGATTGAAGTATGAAATTACTGAGGAAAGTTTAATTCATGAAAATTGCGATATTGGCAACTAACCCCCATTTGTATTCTCATAAGCGTTTAAAGGCGGAGGCGGAAGCTGCGGGGCATGAGGTTAAAATTATTAACCCTTTATATTGTTATATGAACGTGGCTGCTTCTAATCCTAAGGTACATTATCGAGGTGGGGCACCTTTGCCGCATTTTGATGCCGTTATTCCAAGAATTGGTGCATCCATTACGTATTATGGTACGGCAGTATTGCGTCATATGGAAACAATGGGTATGTACACTCTTAATGAATCCATCGCTATCTCACGCTCCAGGGATAAATTTCGCTCTTTGCAATTGTTGGCACGCAAAGGAATTCCTATGCCGTTAACCAGTTTTGCCCAGTCTCCTGATGATACGGAAGATTTGATTCATATGGTTGGTGGGGCTCCTCTGGTCATAAAATTATTGGAAGGAACACAAGGCAAAGGAGTCATCCTTGCTGACAGTCATCAATCAGCTGTAAGCATCATCAATGCATTTAAAGAAATGCATGCCAATATTTTGGTTCAGGAATTCATTGAAGAATCCCGAGGTACGGATATTCGTTGTTTTGTCATAGGAGAAAAAGTGGTTGCCGCAGTTAAACGGCAAGCCAAGGATGGGGAGTTTCGTGCAAACGTCCATCAAGGAGGAAAAGCAGTGAAAGTCAAACTCTCCCCACAAGAACGGGCAATCGCTGTTAGTGCCGCAAAAACAATGGGATTAAGAGTTGCTGGAGTAGATCTGATTCGCTCAAATCATGGTCCATTAGTGCTGGAAATTAACTCTTCTCCAGGGCTTGAAGGTATAGAAAAAGCAACTAATATTAATTTGGCAGGAAAAATCATTGAGTACATTGAGAAAAAGGCGAAGCCAATCAGTTCCAATCACAGGTTTCATGGATAATTTTTAATGTGCTCCTGATTTAGAGTCACTCTTGCCAATTAGCCAATCCGCGTTGACTTCCAGTTCCTGAGCTAATGTTTTTAATACAGCCTCATCAGGGCTTGTAATTCCATTAAGCAAAGCTTCTGCTTTAAATTTTGGAATTTTAATGAGTTTAGAAAGTATCTCAATTCGTTCTGCCGCAGCCTCCGGTACTCCAATATTATCCAGTTCTCTATTCAGTCGTTCTGAAAATCTCTTGTTAAGCATGAGGGGCTCCTAATCAAAGGGATTTTTTACTAACATGTACTTATTTCATATAGCATAAAAATGAAGTTTTGCAATTTTGAGACAAAGATCGCTTACACGAGGATTTTTTTAATCCCTGCTGCTTTTAATTCACTTCAATTTAGTTTGATTGATTAAATAGGTAACGAACCTGATGGAATAAGTGAAAAAAAGCAATTTTGATTGACGCTTGATTCCAGTGATGTAAAATCGATGAAATTTCAGGGAAATAGTTATTGTAATTTTAGGATGATATATGCTCTTAAAAGCAGAATCGAAGTATCCTTGTGATTTAATTTTGTTTGGTACACTGGGTGATTTGTCTTGTCGAAAATTGTTACCTGCATTATATCAATTAGAATTAGCTAATTTACTTCACGAAAAAACAAGAATTATTGGATGTGCACGGGAAAATCTCGATTTTTCTGCCTATCTTGACTTGATTAAACATAAAATTCAGCAATTTTTATTTGATGAAATTGATGAAACGGTCTGGTTACGTTTTATAAAAAAGCTGGCTTATTGCAAGCTTGATTTGAATCAATCAGACGATTATCAAAAATTAACAGACTATGTTAACCCTTCTGAACGAGTGATTATTTCTTATCTGGCAATTCCTCCAAGCCTTTATTCTCAAACATGCCGCAGTCTTGCTCAACTTGATCTAACAAAGAAACCATCGCGAGTTGTTTTGGAAAAGCCTATTGGTCATGATTTGCCTTCTTCTATAGCAACTAATGATCAAGTGGCTTGTTTTTTTGCTGAAGATCAGATTTATCGGATTGATCATTACCTGGGTAAAGAAACAGTCTTGAATTTATTAGTGCTCCGCTTTGCCAATTCCATATTTTCAACCAATTGGGATAATCGTGTTATTGATCGGGTTGAAATTTCTGTTGCCGAAGAAATTGGTGTTGAAGGTCGTTGGGAATATTATGATAAGTCGGGGCAAGTCAGGGACATGCTGCAAAATCATTTATTACAAATATTGTCTTTAGTAGCGATGGAACCCCCGTTAAGCCTTTCAGCAGAAAGCATCAGAAACGAAAAATTAAAAGTACTAAAATCCCTGCGTTTTATTAACAAGTCCAATGTGCATGATCATACGGTACGCGCTCAATATGTGGCCAATAATTTAATAGATGGTAAAAAAATACCTGGTTATTTGGAAGAAGAGGGCGCTAATCAGACATCGACAACGGAAACTTTTGTTGCTATCAAAGCCTATGTTGACAATTGGCGATGGTCTGGTGTCCCATTCTATATGCTTACTGGTAAAAGATTGCCCAAAAAGCAAAGCGAAGTGGTGATTTATTTTAAACCACAGCCGTATAATATCTTCCATCCCTTAAAAGAAGAATTGTATCCTAATCAGTTAATTATTCGCTTACAACCCGATGAAGGGGTGGAAGTGAGGATAATGAATAAAATTCCGGGTCTTGGTGAACGTATGGAGTTGCATGATTCCAAGCTGGATTTAAATTTTCATCATAGTTTTAAAACGCGGAGAATTGCTGATGCCTATGAGAGATTATTATTGGAGGTAATGTTAGGTAATCAGTATCTGTTTGTAAGCCGAGAAGAAATTGAACAAGCTTGGCAATGGATTGACAGTATTATCTCTGCTTGGGAAGAAGATAATATTCCTCTGTATACCTATCCGGCTTGTACCTGGGGGCCAAAGGAAGTCATACGCTTATTTAACGGACAAGCACATGTTTGGGGTGAGCACAATGCAGTTTCATAGTTTTATGGATGCCAAACAGTTGATTCATGGCATGGTGGAAAAATTAAGAATTATTCTATCAGATGCTATCAAACAAAGAGGGCAAGCTTTTTTGGTAGTTTCCGGCGGTAAAACTCCTGTCGATTTGTTCAAGGAGTTGGCTGTAGCTGACTTGCCTTGGGAACAGGTAGCGATCACTTTGGCCGATGAACGTTGTGTGAATCTTTTTGATTCTCAACGTAATGAGCGACTGGTTCGCGAATTTTTGCTTCAACATAACGCAAAAAAAGCCAAATTTATCAGCTTGTTTGATGAAAAAGAGGACCCATTAAGTCATTTGAATGCGGTGAATAGCCAAATTGATTCTCTACCAACGTTTGATGCAGTCATTTTAGGAATGGGTGAAGATGGTCATACCGCTTCGTTATTTCCATGCAGTGATGAGTTAAGTGCAGGATTGGATGATAAAGCCAATGCGGTACTTATTGTGAATCCCAAAACAGCTTCATTCCAGAGAGTTAGCTTATCGAAAAAGCGATTATTAAATAGTCGCACTATTTTTTTACATTTAGTAGGTCAAAGAAAGCAGGCTGTCCTGGAACAGGCAATGGCAACTAACAACCCGGAAATACTGCCAATCTGCGCTATTTTAAATGCCCCTGATGCCAATATTCAGGTGATGTATGCTCCAACATATGAGGAAAAAGAATGCATCCTGTAGTAAATAAAGTGACTGCCAATATCCAAAATCGTAGCACTGCTAGAAGAGCAGCTTATCTGAATCAAATCGATAAGGCTCGTACTAAAGGTCCACAACGAAGTATTCTGCATTGTGGAAATTTAGCACATGGTTTTGCTGCTTGTGCTAAACAAGACAAGGCAATTTTGAGAGGTAACACAAAAGCCAACATTGCCATTGTTTCTGCTTATAATGATATGTTATCAGCGCATCAACCGTATGCTACTTTTCCTGATTTGATTAAAGAAGCGATTTCTGCTGCAGGCGGAGTAGCACAATTTGCCGGAGGTGTCCCTGCTATGTGCGATGGGATTACTCAGGGACAGCCGGGGATGGAGCTAAGCCTGCTCAGCCGAGATGTGATCGCTTTATCTACTGCCGTGGCTTTGTCACATAATATGTTTGATGGAGGGCTCCTCCTAGGTATTTGCGATAAAATAGTTCCTGGATTATTAATGGCTGCACTGGCCTTTGGCCATCTGCCTTTTATTTTTGTACCCGCTGGCCCCATGCCTTCAGGTATCTCTAATCAGGAAAAAGCAAGAATTCGTCAATTGTACGCAGCAGGTCAAGTCGACAAAAATGCGTTATTGGATGTGGAAGCAGCATCTTATCATACTGCTGGAACATGCACATTTTATGGTACAGCCAATTCGAATCAATTAGTTATTGAGCTGATGGGGTTGCAGCTTCCGGGGGCTTCCTTCGTGAATCCTAATACCCCGCTGCGCAATGAATTAACCAAAGCAGCAGCATGTCAGATTTTGTCATTAACAGATTTAAATTCTGATTATATGCCAATAGGGCAGATGCTTGATGTGAAAAATATTGTAAACGGTATTATCGGATTATTGGCTTCAGGGGGATCAACCAATCATACCATGCATCTTGTCGCGATAGCAGCTATGGCAGGATATTGGGTAAATTGGGATGATTTTGCTCAGTTGTCGGCAATTATTCCATTAATTGCTCGAATCTATCCTAATGGTCAAGCAGATATCAATCATTTTCAAAGAGCAGGGGGAATGGCTTATTTTGTTAAAACCTTGTTAGATGCTGATTTGCTCCATCCTGATGTCAATACGGTGGTGGGTTTTGGTCTGGATAAATATACGAAGCAGCCGCAATTGATTGACAATCGATTAGTTTGGGTTAATGGTCCTGACAGTTCGAGTAATAATGACGTATTAACCTCTGTTGCCGATCCATTTAAACCTCAAGGCGGTTTACAGGTTTTAAGTGGTAATCTTGGCAGAGCGATTATTAAAACATCCAGTCTTTATGATGCGCATTATGTGATAGAAGCTCCTGCAGTCGTTTGCTCAAGTCAAGAGGAATTTGAACATCTATTCAATCAAGGTTTGCTTAATAAAAATTGTGTGGTAGTCGTTCGTTTTCAAGGCCCAAAAGCATGCGGAATGCCAGAATTACATCAATTAACGCCAAAACTTGGTGTGTTAATGGATAAAGGTTTTCATGTGGCATTGGTTACAGATGGTCGAATGTCTGGCGCATCAGGCAAGGTTCCCGCTGCAATTCACGTTACTCCGGAAGCGGTTGATGGTGGTGGTATTGCTAAAATAGAAACGGGCGATATGATTTTGATCGATTGTGAAAGAGGGATACTTCAATTATTAGTTTCTGATGAAGAATTAGCCAGTCGCTCGCCAGTTGCTGTCGCAGGATATTCTTCTGTTCAAGGTATGGGACGAGAATTGTTTAGTAATTTAAGATTACATTTTACTGGTGCAGAACAGGGAGCTTGTAGTCTATTTAATGGAAATGAATTTTTTTATGACGTCTCATGATTTAGCCCAGTATGCGATTGTCGCTGATATAGGCGGCACTTTTGCTCGTTTCAGTAGAGTCAATCTTGTCAATTTGCAGATGGATAAAATCGAAATTTATCCTTGTGCCGAGTTTCTTAGTCTGGAGTCCGTGCTAATAACTTATAAATCCCGGCATTCTCTGCAAGAAATAAAACATATTACGATAGCGATTGCGTGTCCAGTCATCGATGATTTGGTTTCTATGACGAATTGTCATTGGCAATTTTCAATAACAGAATTAAAACAGAAGCTCAGCCTTGATGTTCTGGAAGTCATGAATGATTTTACTGCGATTGCTATGAGTTTGCCTGTCTTATCGGCTCAGGATCTGGTGCAGATTGGTAATGGTTACCTGGATGCCAGTAAAGTGAGAGTGGTCTTAGGTGCAGGCACTGGTTTGGGTGTTGCTTATTTAATTCCCCATCAACATCACTATAGTGCTTTTGCAGGGGAAGGGGGGCATGCCGATTGGGGAGCAAAAACGGAGCAGGAGTGGTTTATCCATCGTTATTTAAAAAGCAAATACTCCCATGTATCTTATGAGCGCTTGTTATCGGGCCAAGGACTGGAAAATTTATATCAAGCTTTAGCCGCGTACCATAGTAAAAAAGTTGAATTTTTGTCTGCAGCGCAAATTATATCTTTGGCATTAAGTCAGGAATGTTTCATAGCTCATAAGGCAGTGGCCCAATTTTTTTCAAGTTTGGGATCTTTTGCTGGTGATTTAGCCTTAACTTACGGGGCTTTTGGTGGTGTTTATATTGCTGGAGGTATTGTGCCACGTTTACTCTCCTTGATACATCAAAGCGACTTTAGAATCCAATTTGAAGACAAAGGTCGATTTAGCGATTTCAATTCGTTAATTCCCACTTATGTTATTGCAGCGGCTCAACCGGGTATTTTAGGCGCGAGTGTAAGTTTAAAACAAACATTGACAGGAGTTTCTCATGTCATTTTCTGAATGGAAAACACAACCAGGGACGGTATTTTGTGCATCCCCCGTCATTCCAGTCATTGTAATCAATGAATTAGAGGATGCATTACCTTTGGCCGACGCTTTATTTGCTGGTGGGCTTTATGTGCTTGAAGTGACATTAAGAACGTCAGTGGCAATGAAGGCTCTGGAATTATTGATCAATACATTTACAGATAAATTAATTGGTGCTGGAACTGTAATCACTCCAGCCCAACTTCATGATGTGGCAGCTGTAGGCGCTCGATTTGCCATTAGCCCAGGCCAAACCAGGGAATTATTGATAGCAGGACAGAAAAGTAAAATTCCTCTCATTCCAGGTGTAGCCAGTGTCTCTGAATTAATGGAAGGCTTGGGGATGGGATATAACCATTTTAAATTTTTTCCTGCGGCAGCGGCTGGAGGTATCCCTATGCTACAAGCGATATCGGGGGTATTTCCTCAAGTTAAGTTTTGTCCAACAGGTGGAATTAATTCCAGGAATTATGAGGAGTATCTGCGGTTGCCAAATGTAGCTTGCGTTGGAGGGTCTTGGATAGTACCAGAAGAGGCTATCAAAAATCATAATTGGTCTTACATTACAGAATTATGTTTGGCTGTGAGTGCTCAGAAGCGAGAATTTTGTTCGCAGCTTTAATCCATTCAAGTTAAAGAAATACCTTTTCATGATGTAAAGAGAGCAGCAGTTAAAGTAGTTCATTACGCAGTGACAGAGGAAAAGTATTTAAAATCAAGGAGTGAAAAATGGCTTGGATTGTTGCAATAATTGGGTCAGTTGCCGGTTTTTTATTTGGTTACGATGAGGGAATAATAGCTGGTTCCCTTGAGCTGGTAAAAAATCATTTTAATCTGACTGCAACCCATATTGGTATTATAGCTTCTGCTCTGCCTTTTGGGGCATTGTTTGGTTCGATGTTAATTGGCGTATTCATGGCATCAAAGGGCGTAAAACATTTCGGCAGACGTTCTTTATTATCTTTTGCTGGTTTTTTGTTCTTTATTGGGGCCCTGGGTGCAGGGTTTGCTGAAACCATCTCTGTATTGATTTTATCTCGGTTAGTTCTAGGCTTGGCCATAGGGATGGCTTCTGTTTTAACCCCATTATACCTGGCTGAAACAGCCGCTATGCAATCACGTGGCGCTGTGGTTGCAATTTATCAACTTGCTTTGACTGTCGGTATTGTTTGTTCTTACTCGGTCAATTATTTATTGATAGAGCAGCAAGCATGGCGTGCAATGTTTGCTTCAAGTGCTATTCCTGCCTTGTTATTGACCATAGGGATTTTGTTTATGCCTGAGTCTCCCAGGTGGTTATGCAGTGTCGGACGTCATGATGCAGCAGCAAACTCCTTAAGAAAATTAAGAGGAAAACAATCAGTTGAGCAGGAGTTAAAAGATATTGAAGTAACACTGGCGAACGAACCGAAACAAGGCAACTGGCTACTTCTGTTTCAAAAGCCCTTATTGCCTGTGTTGATGTTAGGGACCATATTATTTTGTTTACAACAATTAAGCGGTATTAATGTGGTAATTTATTTTGCACCTGAAATATTCAAGAATTTAGGTTTGGGCAGCACGACTGGGCAAATATTAGCAACAATGGGAATAGGTTTGGTTAATTTACTGGTTACTATTATTGCCATTTTGTATGTCGATAAATTAGGACGACGCAAATTACTGTTACTGGGTTTTGCAGGAACCAGTTTGAGTTTGTTGGCATTATCCCTGTTCTCATTAAACCATATTGCCTGGTTATCTTATTTATCCGTTATTTGTTTAATGGTTTATATTTTCTCTTTTGCAATCAGCGTGGGTCCTATTCCCCACATCGCTATGGCAGAAATTTTTCCTCTACATGTCCGTGGTGCCGGTATGGGGATGTCCGCGATGAGTAACTGGTCGTTTAATACGATAGTCATTTTTAGTTTTCCTATCCTGCATCAAATGTTTGGTATAGAAATGACTTTCGCCCTGTATGCGGTAATTTGTTTCTTGGGTTTCATTTATGCTTATATTTATATGCCTGAAACCAAGAATATCAGTTTAGAACAAATAGAAACTTATATAATGAGCGGCAAGCCATTACGATTTTTAGGTAGAGAGGACGAAGAGGTTGATAATGAGTCAGCTAAATCGGAATCTTCTTTGTTGGCTTCAACGACTTGATACAAATTTTTTTCTGATGCCCGTGTTATATTTTGACTAACACGGGCTACAAATTCTGTTCTTTATCGTATTACCTGATCATATAAATCCTAATGGGTATTCCAGCCCATAATTTTTATTCTATTTTCCAATTGTTCTCTTAAACGAATAGCTCGTAAGACGGAAACGTAACTCCAGGTCAAGGATGTTGCTCCTTGCTGAACTCCAGTATTCAAATTAATTTGTTCACTTAAATTCAGATCAGGGCCATATTGTTTTATCAGCCTTAAATAATTGTCTCCTTTCTTTAGATAATTCAGTATATGGAGTTTATTATGGGTGCTTAGCGACAGATTATGAGCCAAGGTAAAATAATATTCAGCCATCGTAGCTGTTAAGATAAACCAGGGGTTCCCTAAGCTGTTTGTTTGATAGCCATCATAAGTATCGCCGGGATAACGACCAAACAATATTGCTCCGGAGCGGTTTTTATTGATAGGAAACATTAAATTAAATTGTTCATGCAAAGCCTTTACTGTATTTTGCACAAAGGTGTGATCTGGGGCAAAAACACCTTCTTTTTGTTGATTGGTTAAAATACCCAACATGACTGATGAATCTAGCTCTAGGGTTTTTTGAGGACCGGGGTGAGGTAATAATGTGGCTTGAATTATTTTATTTTGATGATCCAAATGCTGCTTCAGTCGGTTGTTAATTAAGTTGGCTTGCATTTCATAAAAAACAGCGGCTTGTCTGTCATGAAGTTTGTGAGCCAAAATGGCACCATCAATCAAAGCTTTTTGTTGTGCCATCGCCGTGAAAAAATGATGGCCATAAACCTCTTCCCACAGATCAAAGTTTGCATCTTGCCAATGATGTGCGATGTATTCCAAATCGATTTTGATAGTGCCCATGGATTGGGGGTCCATAGTCTTGTTATAAAGATGTGTTTTCACATAATCTATTTCATTATGATCGATAAGCTGTTGCGCAAAACGAATTAAAACAGATGCTCTCAGTGCCGGACCATCATTTTGCGGTCTTCCCCATTCTCCATCAAAAGGGTTACCATTGATATAAAATTTAGGTTCACCCAATATGTCTTGGCCAGCAATGGGATCAGTTTGATGCTGTATTTTTTCTGTCCATGAAACATATTCTAGTAAAAGCTTTTTATATCGAGTAGATTGGCTGGTTTCATACCATGTTTCAACCAATCCCATGGCAATGGCTGAGTCTCGAATCCAGTCATAATAATAATTGGGGTTGTATTGCGAGGGTGAGGCTACGATGGCTCCATTGGGTTGAAAATTATTTAAAAAATGTTTTTTTAATATTTGAACCTCTTCATGGGTAAATACTGAAGCCATAGTTTGTGAGACATAAAAAATCATTAAGAAAAAGATCCTTTTCAACATAATCTCCTGATAATAGTTAGTTTTAAAAAGAAGGTCGCCATAGTACAGGAAATGAGTTTTTCAGACCATAGTCTTTAGGGCAGATTCTTGTTAAATGTGTTGAACCTCAATTACTCAGGATACACCAAAATCCCAATTTCATTGTTAAAAAAGTTTTTAATTCGGTCATTTAGTTTATCTAAACTTCCTCATTAAAAACATTCTTTGCCTTAACCTTGGGGTTTTTCATAAGCATCTGTCTTTTTTACAATTGGGTTGGGAAATATATGAAACTTCACGCTCGGACTTATTACCGTAACCCCTGACTAAAATCTTTGCTCTGATTAAGCTCTATCTCTTATAAGGTGCTTATCTTCAATGGATTGATACTCAAGCAGATCTCCAGGTTGACAATGCAAGTAAGCACAAATGGCCTCAAGAGTCGCAAAACGTATTGCTTTGGCTTTACCATTTTTTAAAATGGATAAATTCGCTTCAGTAATGCCTATTGCTTCGGCTAAATCTCTAAGTCGACACTTTCTTTTTGCCATCATCACATCCAAATTAACAATAATTGACATCGATTGAACCTCCTTAAATAACAAACGGGATATAAACTGATTGAGATTGGCGTAAGAAAATCTCTTGATTTTCTTACGCTGAAGTTCACATTAAATGGTTAATAAGGCATCTGTCTTTAATTTATGTGCTTCCTTAATAATCCAGGAAGCGATCAAAATGATAAAAGCAGTAATTAACGTGGACAGGTTAGCTGTTCCCAAGGTGATGCTTGCGATACGTTGACCAGATGGATTGGTAAAGGTTAAAGCCGCTGTGATCAATGGTTGATAAAGCAATTGTATAAGTTCACCTGATATAAGGTAAATACTTATATTCCTAATAAGTCGAATGTTTTCTTCTTCAAATAAATGGCCATGCTCATATAGGTGAAACAGCTTTGCCAATTGATGACAAATTAGAACGTTAATCGATAAAGGTAAGGCTTCTATTGATAAAATAATGAAACGATGCAACAAAGAAAACTGAGAGGGGTCTTGCACCGGGGTTGATAGCAGGGAATGCCATCCTCCCCAATTCAGCATGCTCTCGAAATGAAATAAAATGAAATAAGCCGTTACAAGAGGGAGGCCATAGGCTAATGTTCTGAATAATAGAAAAAGCAAATGACTCACAGATTTTATTTTTTGCATTATAACTGTCCTTCTAAGATGAGATCATGCGTATTTTATAATAAATTTATTGTTTTGCAATAAATATTTAACGTAAAACGTGATTTTATTATGACTGTATGTAGTGAAATTAGCAAGACGACAGGTTAAAATGGCGCGCTAACAATACTTTGAATTGCTTTGACCCATTCAGGATGATCATTCATGCAAGGAATTAATATAAATTGTTCACCACCAAGTTTTTCCCACTGTTCTTTTGCACGCATTCCTATTTCCTCAAGAGTTTCCAGGCAATCTGCGACAAAAGAAGGGCAGGAGACTACAATATTTTTAATTCCTTTGTTGATGAGTTCGGCAAGAACTTTATCGGTATAAGGTTTTATCCAGGGAGTTTTCCCGAGTCTGGATTGGAAGGCCGTTGTATATTGGTGAGTGCTTAACTGCAATTCTTTTGCCAGTAATAGACTGGTTTGGTAGCATTGAGCCCTATAACATGCTTGATTTTTATCATCTATGGGTTTGCATATTTGGGGACAAAGCGTATTGCATCCGCTTTTATGAATGTGCCGTTCGGGAATCCCATGGTAGCTAAAAAGAAGATGGAAATTATCCTTAATATAGGGCTCCATAATTTTAGCTTGTGCATGGATATATTCTGGTCTTTGGTAGAAATCTCGAATGATCTTGATTGATGGGATTATTTCTTGGCTTGCAAAATAGGTCATGATTTTTTCAACAGCTGAGCCTGTAGCTGCAGAAGAATATTGAGGAAATAAGGGTAAAATGGTAAGGGAATGACAATCTTTTAATTCTGCAAGCGCAGTTGTAATGGATGGAGTCCCATAGCGCATTCCCAAGGCAATTTTGTACTCATTGTCAACTACAGCCTGTAGTTTTATCACTAAATTTTGGCTGTGATATAAAAGTGGAGATCCGTTTTCAGTCCATATCGATTGGTAAGCCTGGGCTGATTTTGGCGATCTAAAGGGTAAAATCAAACAATATACAAGGATATATCTCAGGATAGCTGGTAAGTCTATCACTCTTTTGTCAGTAAGAAATTCACGCAAATAGGGTTTTACCGCTTTGATATCAGCGTTATCGGGAGTGCCAAGATTTAACAGTAATAAGCCACGTCTCATCAGCTAAAGTCCGGTTATAAAATAAAGGACATAATACCTTAAGTTGATGGACGCAGCAGCATAAATATTAGTTATACTGCCACGCTTAATAGTTTATCACATCAATTAGATTAAGCTATTTCTTCTTGTTCAGCGTTTTCACTAAGAGCAACAACGTTAGAGGCATGCAAACCTCTTTCACCATTGACTACATCATAGGTAACCGCCTGCCCTGGAACCAGCGTTTTGTATCCAGTACCGTGAATTGACGAGAAGTGAACAAAAATATCTTCGCCGCCACCTTCCGGGATAATAAAACCCCAACCCTTGGCGTTATTAAACCACTTGACTTCGCCTCTAGCCATGAATCCTCCTTATGCTAAAGCTTATCAATCGTCGACTGACATAAGCGGTCAGCTGAGCAATTGCATTCTTCCTTAAATGACAATTGTTAAAAGCCTATTTTACAATAGGTCATTTCAACATAACGCAAAAAGGGATCATTACTCAATAGGTTTATTAAAATTTATCTGTAATTCTTATAATTTTGAGGTCATGTTTTTGTTACAATGATTGAGTACTTATTGACAGAGAGAGTATTTTGTTTAGCATTGATGATCGGATTAAGTCGTCTTCTTTTATACTTGGAGAATGGCCTTTATCTACAGTTCTTTTAAAAAATGACGCCTCATATCCCTGGTTTATTTTGGTTCCAAGAAGAATGGATATTCAAGAAATTTATCAACTTGAAAAGAGTGATCGGTTTTTATTAATTGAGGAAATCAATCAACTGTCTCTTCTGGCTAGTGATTACTTTAAACCAGACAAGCTTAATATAGGCGCTCTTGGCAATATTGTTCCGCAATTACATATACATATTGTTATCCGCAGAAAAAGTGATCCTTTGTGGCCTCAAGGCATTTGGCAAGCTTCCATGCCTTCTATTCCTTACCTTGAAAGTAAATTAAAAAGTTTACTGTCTACCTTGGGTGAGTTAGTCAGGACTTACGAAAAATCTCAATCTCTTTGTTAAAAAATGTTTTTAATTCGGCCATTTAGTTTATCTAAACTCCCTCATGAAAAACATTTTTTGCCTCGGCCTTGGAGTTTTTTGTAAGTCCTACTAGCAAACGAGGCATACTAAAGGTGGGTGTTATTTTATATTTTTGGAAATATTGACACTTTGCATACCACTGATTTGGGCGGAGGGCTCCTTTAGAGACCCTCACAAGTACTCCTGGAAACAATCATGTTAATTGATGTAAAGTGATCGCGTTTCCTTCTGAATCGAAGGCGATTGCCATTTTGCAAACAGGCGAAGTGAACAGATCAATTTTGAATTGAACTCCTTTGGATTTTAGTTGGGATACCAGATCGTCAAGATTATCTACTTCAAAAGCAACGCTTCCTCCGGAATTTGCACTAGGGATAACTCCTTGAGCCAATGTAGTAATTGCAAAGCAACCTCCTTGAGGTAAATCATATTCTACCCATGCCCCCTCTGCAGAAATTTTGCCAACTTCAAGTCCAAGTGTTTTTTCATAAAATTGCCTTGCTCTATCCATATCTTGAACAGGATACATGGTAAATGCGATTTTTTTGATCATGGGAGCTCCTTGTTGAAATTTAAATATACTTTCACCATTAGATGAATTATAAATTACAATGATAAACATTCACTTTGAAATAAACGATGATGTGCATGCTTAAAAAATTAATGTTCTTATTATTGTTGGGAGCAGGTTTGTTAAGCTGTGGGCAAAGCACGGATCAGCAAGTTTCTAATATTATAACACCTAAACAATTCCCTTCCAGTCCCAGGGATTATCGCCCAGTTCAAGAATTACCTTATTTAGCCTGGTGGAAGCAGTTTCAGGATCCGGAGTTGGATCGTATAATTGATGCTGGTTTGAAAACCAATATGGATATTCATATTGCGATGGCTAATTTACAACAAGCACAAGGAGAGTTACAGCAAGTGAAGTTGAGTTGGATACCTAATATTCAAATATTGGGGGGATATTCTACTAATCCTGCTCTTGGGGTGCCAGGAGGGTTTTATGGAATATGGCCAAGTTATGTTTTGAATATTATGCAACTTTATACTCAGCAAAAGCGGGCTCAATATCAGGTCCAATATCATCAGGCAGCCATTGATGGTTTGCGCTTGACCTTAATTGGTCAGGTAACTGCAGCTTATTTCACTTTGATTGCGCAGTTGGAGCAACTTAAATTATTGTATGAACTGGACAGGGATTTAAAATCGTTAATTGCTTTGAGCAGGAAAGAAATCAATATAGGATTAAAAAATGATATTGATTTGGCTCAGTTACAATCTAACGAGCGCTTGATAGCAG
This sequence comes from Legionella sp. PATHC032, assembly GCF_026191185.1. Lineage (NCBI taxonomy): Bacteria > Pseudomonadati > Pseudomonadota > Gammaproteobacteria > Legionellales > Legionellaceae > Legionella > Legionella sp. PATHC032. The sequence continues at coordinate 474,642 of NZ_JAPHOV010000001.1, forward strand.
CACAAATAAAACCTATTAAGCACAACATTGTTGTTAGCCAGAATGCGTTGCGTTATTTAATCAATGAGAATCCTGGTTTAATCAAAAGCAAAAATAATTTTGCTCAATTGGATTTTACACGCTTTAAACCCGGAAGCTTACCCGCTACTGTATTAAGTAATCGCCCCGATATGAAGATGGCCGAATATTCCTTAAAAGCGGCTCGTATAGGTATTTTTGTCGCTTATAGTAATTTTTTTCCTGTTATGCAGCTGGATGATTTTATTGGAGAGGCGCATTTGCCTAATAGCACGTTTGAACAAGCAACGGATGCGTACGTAAACTGGGCAATTAATCCAAATACTCTGGGTAAAATTTCAGTTAGTAAGGGAGTTTATAATGCAAAATTGGTCGAATACGTTAAGACAGTCCGATTAATTTTAAAAGAAGTTGATAATGCTTTTTCAGCTAATAAGCGCATGAGAGAGCAATTTTTATCCTATCTACATGCACAAGAAGAGTATCAGCATAAATACAAGTTACAAAATGGTTTATTAAAAACAGGGCTAATGTCTTATAAAGAGTTATTGGAGAGTAAGGTTTATCTGGATAACTTGGCACTCTCAACAAATCAGGCGAAGCTGGAATTGGCTATGTCACTGGTTATGTTGTATCAAGATTTGGCTGGTGGGTATGCTTATAGTGACTAAATCGGTTTGGTTTGCAACGCACTGATTTTAAAAGTTGCCAAACAAGCTAGAATTCCAGTTCTCATCTCTTGAGCTGTTCGATGAGATAGGCTAATTTCGCATTATTGTTATATACCAAGGGAAACTGGTTGGCTATTTTATGAAAAAATTGATGGAATATAGTGGAAAAATAAAAGAGTATTTGCTGCGTTTAAAACCAAAACGTTGGTTTACCCTCACTAATTTGATTATTTTTATTGGTTTTCTTACTGCAATTATCTATGTTTTTTCCTATTTGATTCCTTTTACTGATAATGCGTTTGTCGTAAATAATGTACGACCAGTTGCGGCACTAACAAGCGGATACATAACTGATCTTTATGTAAAAAATGGTGATGTAGTTTGTAAGGGACAAAAACTGTTTACCGTATTCAAAAAGCCCTATGAATACACAGTTGAGCAACTCAGCGCTGATTTAGCTGGAGCACAGGCAAAGTTGGCTGTATTAAAAACCACGTACGAACGGGATTTCAAACTCAGTCAAAATGAGCAAAAAATATACACAAAACTGGCGCAAGATGATCAAAAATATCTTAAAGGCTATGCTATAAGATCTGTTTCTCTTATAACTCTGCAAAATTCCCAACAAGAAACAAAAGCAGCTAAAGATAAATGGCAGGCTTCATTGAAACAACTGGAAATAGATCAGCATCAAATAATAGTTCAGGAGAATGAAATAAAATCAATTCAGGCCCGATTAAAAAATGCCAAAGTCAATTTGGATTTAACGGATGTTTATGCGCAGGGTAGTGGGGTTATTCAAAATTTGTTTTTTACCATAGGAACTCCGGTAAATATCAATCAGCCATTATTCTCGTTGGTTGATCAGGATAATATTTATATTCAGGCCAATTTTAATGAGACGGATTTGCGTGATGTGCGCAAGGGTTCAAAGGTATTGATATTTCCAAGAATGTATTTAGGAAGAAAAATGTTTCATGGTGTCATTGATTCTGATTATTGGTCTGCGAATAGGCAATTGGTAGATGTGCGTACGCAGCTGCAAAATGTTATCAATGAAAATCAATGGATTTTATTGCCCCAACGCCTTCCTGTTATTATCAAGGTTACTGACCCTGACCCTAAATATCCGCTTCGTGTCGGAGCTAGTGCTTATGTCTATGTCGAAGTTTATTGATTGGGTTGAGCAGGTTGACCCCTATGCTATTCAACGAATAGCGCTCTATAAATCACTTTTTATTGCTACAATAATGGCCTATGTTTATTGGATATTTCGTCCCACGAATTTTACAGCATTTTTTTCACCATTTTTGCTGGTAAGATTTTATGAATCTCCCAGTCTTGCCAGTTTTCAAGAGAAAGAGCATTTTTTGATTTTTATTGGAGTGGTAGTGATACTGCTGAGTACTTCTTTTTATCTTGTTTACCCATTTCGTGTTGTATTTTTCTTTTTCTCAATTATTGCGTTAACAAGCGTTTATTTTTATGTACTGAAAAAATATCTTTCATTAAAGAATGTGACTATGTTGATTGTTGCATCTGGAGCAACAATTTTAAGTACAGAGCCCCCTGCAAATTGGCAAATTGTTTATGACATTATTGGGTCAAGCGCATTATCGATGATTGCCATATTCATTTGCTTAAGATTTTTTCCAAACCAATATCTCAGAGTATGGAAGAGGGCTATGGCAAAATTCATTCAATCTCTTGAGCTGGATATTGAAAAATCATTTAGTCATCGTGGTCTGAGATTCATGCAGGAAGAAATGATAAATCTGAGCGTAATTAGACAATATCGTAGACTTATCCCCAAAAAATATATGATTTATACGCAGCAAATTTCAATCAACATACGCAACATTCAATTTTCTTTAGATAATCTTTATTATGAAGCCAAAAATGAGGCTTTCTGGCATGAAGTGAAAGAGAATCTTTATACGCTTAGATGTGCAATAAAAACCAATACACCCAGCTGCACTCCTAAAATGTCTATCGTGCCTGAGTCAAAATTACAACAATATGTCATGGGATGTTTACAAAAAGCATTTAATCATTGGAATCAATTATGCATGATACTTCAGCATTGAAGAAAAAGCTTGATTATGCTCGCCTTGTTCACCTGCTCATCATGTTCATGGTTGCCATGCTCATTTTTTTGTTTTCAACCTTTCCTGAAAAGTGGTGGGTATTGATAACTGTTCTGTCAGTTAGTGCGGGTATTGAACCAGGATTAATTATCAGAAGAGCTAAACATCGGATTTGGGGAACACTTTTAGCTCTCATCCTTTTGATTCCCTTACTTTATTTACTCCAATTGAACTATCGATTGATATCCATCCTGTTCGTTCTGGCGATAGTTGGTTTGAGTGTTGCTACGTTAAACACAAAACGTTACGACATTAGTGTATTTTTTATTACTTTAGTTGTCTTTTTTTTAATGGCACAAACGGAAGAAGTGACATCGCCTCATGGCCCTTTTGAGATGGTTCTTAATCGGGGCATATGCACCTTGTTTGGTATTTTTATTGTGTTGGCTGGCGATTATTTTTTATTTCAGGCATACCGTTACTCTCATAGACTTTATTTTTTTCATCAGGTGACGGTTTATGATTTTTTAAATAATATTGTGAAAAAAATATATAATTCCAATGCAGAAAAAGTGAATACATTACTCTTTGTAGAGAAATTACGTGGCCAATTTACCGAGTATTATCTCCCGATATCCATCAGTTCTGAAAATTTGAAACTGGATTTTAAAACCAGTGAACATACTAAAAAAAGAATTGATATTTTTCAGGAAACGATTTGGGAAATCCGACGCTTGGTTTTTGCATTATGCATTTCAGAGTTTGTTTTACATTCCTCAACAGCATCTGAACAGCATTTGCAACGATTTAAGTTGTTGATGAATAAAGCTCGAACTCATTTTATTCAGTTTGAAGGTCATTAGTAATTAGAAGTAGGGAGTACAAACATGTCTCATCCTGACTATAGTGTTTATAATGAGAAGTGCCCATCACATAATGTTCTTGAAGGCATTAGTGACAAATGGTCTATATTGGTTATTAGTCTTTTATCCCAAAGAATATACCGTTTTGGTGAGTTAAAACGCGAGATCGGTGGAATATCAGCCAAAATGTTGACACAAACATTACTGAAATTGGAGCGATATGGCTTTGTCCAAAGACAATCGTATCCTGTTTTACCTATGAAGGTTGAATACTCATTAACCGCTTTGGGTAAAGAATTGAGTGCTATATTGGTTTTACTTACCCGTTGGACTGAAACCAATATGGATAAAATAATCAATGCGGAAAAGACATTTAGTGAACAGAAGCTTTATTGTGATTCCGAATTTATCTAAACCATTTTATTAAAGTTTCCTCACCTAAATGGTCATGGATATAGGTTAAATAGCGAGTTAGTTCCAAGGCATATTCCTCTTCAGAAACCTGGGTGTTTTTTTCGAGTAAAGGATCATGATGAAAGAAAATTCCATTGAGATGGGTATTACAAAATTCATGATAATCTCTGGTGAATAAAAGAAAAGTATGCCACATCTTGTCAATATCAACCATTTCCGCATGAATGACACAAGAGAAATTCAGGTTTTTATCCCCAGGATAAAGTAATTTGTCCGTTTTATGTTTATGGCAGAGCCAAATAAATTTCATTAATTCTTGTAATGCCTCTTCTGCTTGCATGGCGGCAGTTGGGTAATCCATATTATATCGGGTAATAATTTTATGATTTCTGTAATCGAGTAAGTCTTTTAAGTCAGGATGCATGATTATGGGGCTTTGATTGGTTTAAGTATAATGGCACGTTTTTGCTAACGTGCCATCATTCCGGTTTTATCATCCAATGCAAGTTCCTGGGCCACACCATCCTCTATGCCTTTTTAACAGTTTTTCCTGGACAATTTTTTTTATGAGTTTTTCTTTCATAATCCACTCCTTTATTTTATAAAATGAACAGGTTTGAGACTAAGATATTCAATAAAATCAGTCAATTAGTTACTTTTTGGTAACTAGGGGTATGCAGTCAATGAATAAAAGAAATTGGATCGCTTATTATAATTCTACGAAACAAAACACTCTACCCAGAAAGTCTTTGTTAAAGGCAATTGCAAATTTTGATAAAGAAAAGGTCAGTATATCTAAATTGGCAATAGATTTGGGATGTGGTGCCGGTATGGATGTTATGGAACTTTTGCGTGGCGGTTGGTCTGTCATTGCTATTGATTCGCAATTGGCCGCTATAGACAGCTTGTTTTCTTCGGTTCAGGAGTTAACATGGGTTAATCATCTAAAAACAGTAGTATCTTCATTTGAGACATTGAATTCTCTTCCTGAAGTAAACTTAATTAACGCCAGTTTTAGTCTCCCTTTTCTTAAACCAGTTTATTTCTATAAATTCTGGAACGTTATTTTAAGAGGGCTTGAGCCAGATGGTCGATTTTCTGGTTCATTTTTTGGTTTTAATGATTCCTGGAATACCAGAACTGATATGACTTTTTTAAATCGGGAAATGATTTGCCATTTGTTTACCCAATTCAAAATAGAGTATTTTCAAGAAGAAGAAAAGGATGAAATGGATGCTTTGGGTTATTATAAACATTGGCATAAATTTTATATTGTAGCTAAAAAAAACGCATGATGGCGCAATCATAGAATCATCTAATTGAGGTTAGAAAATTGAATCGTATTCTCATGAGCTGAAAGTTTTATAAAAGATAGGCATGCAAGGATAACATGAAACACCAAATAGTAAATTTGGTGTTTCATGATGGATTAGTAGGTAGGATAAAAAATTTTAAAGGGCATTTTTAGGGGCGTCTATGCCGGCTTCTTCAATACGACTCTCTGGAACTTTTCTTAAAGGAGGTATTTCTCCACCGGTCATAAAGAAAAGACTAATAGAATCTTTTAAATTTTGCTGATCATAAGTTTCTTTTGAATTATATTGATTTTTAATGATTAAAAGCTGGTTTTTAAGTCTACCAAAAAGGACAGTGATGATTGAGTCATCAAGCCCCTCTCCAGCAACAGTTGAATAAACCGATTCCAGCAATTGCATGTAATCGTACTTTACTATACCACCTAAGCGATTGATTAATTGTGATTTCCTTGCTTGTTCTCCGAAGCGATTACCTTCAGCATCACATTTAGAAGAAACAGCTTCCAAACCACCCATTAATTTAATGATTTCACAGGTATTTTTAATTTTATCTTCAGTCAGGTATTTGATATTGGTGCTATTCACCAGCAGGAAATGCGGTGCTCGCTCTGAAATGGAGGCATTGTGCTGCACTAAATATTTGAATAATTGAAGATCCTGATTTTTACAAGCCAATTCAATTGGTGTTTCTTTGTGATGGTTGATAGGATAATTAAAATCAACATGATGCTCAACCAAAATATCAAGCATTTTGTAGTCAATGTGCTTTTTATTTAATACTCTAGCCAGGGGTGAATCATAAGTTGGGGGAACGTACTGATTTACAAGCTCAGGATCTTTATCCAGTATTGTATTGACAGTTTCATAATGACCTTCAGACACTGCCTTCATTAATTCACGCAATTCGGCTGATGCTATTTTCATTTCTCTTGTACCCATAGTAATCACCTGTTTAAAACTAAAGACATAGTGTTGTAATAGTAAAATTGCTGGCATCTTAGCATAACATCTGTATAAATGACAATATTTTTGTTCATTTATTTTACTTATATACTGGTTGTTTTGATCAATTTTTCTTTTGATTTAAATTAATAACACATTTTTTTAAATTTGAACAATACGTTTAATATTTTCTTAATCTTTGTGTTTTATCATACCCGCTGTGAAATATAAGTTGTCAAATATGACAATGTTTAGAGGTAGAGGGTTATATGCAAAACTTAGATGAGATTCTAAAGAAACTGGGAGAAGATCTGAAAAAGACGTCGAAGGAAACGACTGAGAAGCTAAGTGTTTTATCAAAGAAAGTTGCTGAAGATGTGGTTAAGGTATCTAATGAAACGGTTCAAAAAATTAACGAAGTAACCAAAAAATTCACCGTAGATACTACAGTCAGCACTATTGAGGCCCAAAAAGTTTTAGATGACTTTATGAAAAACATGCGTTTTTCTCGATTTAAACGGCTTTGTCAAGCAATTGAGGAAGCGCCTAAATCCAAGCACATATTATTAAAGTCTCTCTTCTTAAAAGGACTGTTGACCCATAATAAACCTTTACTCGAAGAAGTTATACGACAAGTTGGATTAATACCTTATTCAACTGATTTGGAGATGCTTGGTGCTTTTAGTAAGGATAAAGTACATCCACTCTCACCTGAGCTTTTGGAATTTGTACAAGAGATGCTTGCCAATCAAAGCGAGAAGGTATTGCTCACTATTCTGATGAATGCTTTTCAGTCTATTCCTGAGCTGTCTCTTGATAGCAAGACCGGGACTTTAAGCATGAAAACCAAAAAAGCCTTACTGCCTCTTTTAATTGAAAAAGTGGATACCTCAATTGCAAAATCCATTATGTCGCAATTAACCGATATCTCATTTGATTCTGTATTACCCGCATTTCGTCCGTCGATTGGTGATCCCAGCTATAAGAAAACGAACATAAACTTAAGTAAATACTTATCTCTTGTTGGTGATAAAACAGATGTTTCAGAGTTTTTAATATTAACCATTGGTCTTTTTTCCTCCTTAAAAATTGGAGATAAGGGGTTTCTGCAAGAATTATCGGCTGATTATTTATTTGTTCGATATGATGACTGCTTGCATAAAATAATGGAAAAATTAAAGAAAAAGGAAGTAATAGAAAAATTAGGAAAAAATGAAGTTCAAAAAATCATGGAAGCATCTGGAAACCTTAAGCCTTTTGATCCCAGGAGGAATGACCCAAGGCGATTTTTTGAAACCCGTCTTGCTCAGTATATTAATGGGCTTTCCCACTCTGAAGAAACCCTTGAAATTGATTTGACAGAAGAGGGTATAGAGCCCGAAGATGAGGAGTTAAGGGATAGCACGCTGAAGGCATGTAATAAAATTCTGCAATTCTTTTTAGGTGATTGCGGACGAGTTGATACTCCACGAGAGATGGAACAAAAAATTTGTATCTTTGCCAATGGTTATAAGGATACCTCTAAATTTACCAAGAAAGAAGTTGAGTTTATTACCGGTGTATTACATCATGCTGAAGCGCATAAAGGACGCGATCGGGTTGAACGGGACAAATTGACGGGTATTAAAGAAAGAAAATTTGAGACTGATTCAGAAAAAGTCGGTTCGGATGTATGGAATTGTGGTGGCGGAGTCATGAGAGGCTGTTCTCCTGTCTTTTATGACGCTCAACGCGAACCCATGCGTAATATGCTGGTAGATTCATCAACTGTTGCACCTGATAATAAAGAGGGAAAACAATGGTTTTGGAACAATAACCGCCGGTATTCGTCTTACGTAGGGTCGATTTCCGGGCATACTTGCAATATTGTGGGTATGTTAGCCAAGTATATGGCAGAATATAAAGAAGATTCCGATTTGCAAAACGACATCAATCTTTTTCTTATCCAGGTCATAGGTGTTTATGCCAAGCGTGGTTTTCATGCGATGCTTGAGGTCATTGATGTTCTTCATGATCCTTTCGTACAGGGTATATTCAAAGAGTATGGTGTTAAAGTTAACCTTTATAGCTATTTTAAAGAAACCCCAGAGCTTGCTGGATTTCTACAGCATGCGATGAATGATACAACCACCTATACTCAGGCACTTGTGAATAAGGAGCATGTCAAGAGAGCGCTACAATCCCATTCACTCTTCAGCAAGAAAGTTGAAGAGAGTGGGGATAAGAAAAATGACCATACGCCAAAAGATGGAAATGTTTATGGGTGTTAGAGGATAACTTGAGAGCCCATTGCCTACTTGCCTCGGTTTGTCCGAGGCATCCAATCCAGGGAAATTTTGCATTAAGAATGAATCTTTTCAAATAAATCATCCCGAGCAAGATTGTTTTTTGCAATCAACAGGACTTACGAAAAACCCCAATCTCTTTGTTAAAAAATGTTTTTAATTCGGTCATTTAGTTTATCTAAACTCCCTCATTAACAACATTTTTTGCCCGACCTTGGAGTTTTCGTAAGTCCTGATCAAATGTAATTTCTATTATCCAAGCCAATTGTTTAAACGACAAGCGGCTTACCCATAGGCTACATGAATTTCACAACAGAACTGATAACTTATAATTCTTCATGCGTACTATGTTGATGTGTTTTGACAATCCTTAAGTCAATAAATTCGACTTTGGATGGGTGTGTTAACCACTATTAAAAATCGGCTTGTATATCTTGTTATCTGGTTATCTACTACTAGTGGGAGCAAATAGACTGTGAAAAGGAATATTCAAGAGTCTATGGTTGAAAATAACTTTATCCAGAAGTTTTGATACTGCTCCTAGCTGAAGTTCAAGTACAATAAAGATGATATTATTTATGTTTATCTGACAAATTATCCGAAGGGATTTATTTTATCATCTCTTGTTTCTAAGGTTTTATCCAAAGTGGTTTTCTCCAAAGTTGTCATGTCGTCTGATGCAGATTTCATTTTATGAAAAAAACCAAAACTGCTTTCCTTTGCTTCGCTAACCTCTTTTTTATCGTGAATGGTCACTTTTAGAGTATCGCCAAACTCTTCAGTAAACTCTGGTGAATTAACGTATTCAGCCAGTTTAAGTTTAAACATGGCGAGACAGGCTTTGAGCTCCTCTTCATTCCATTTTATGGCATGTTGGTTAATAGGGTGAGTTTTATTCTTTGCAATTAAATCAAACATCAAACCAGGCTCTGGTCCTCTTAGAGGAACACCGGCAATATATTCCATGTCTGGGGCGCCCCTGCCCCACATATGCAAATGAAGCATGCTGGGTTCTTCCTCACTTCCAATCAGTGTTACTCCGGTCTCTTTATCGAAAGACTGGGAGTTATTGCCAAGTTGAGAAAATTGTACAATAAGCCCTAATTTTTCATAAACTTGGGTCATGAGACTGGCAACGTCATTTAATCCTCGTTGTTCAGATACAGTGTAAGGACGGTTAAAAGCAGATGAAAGACTTGAATCGCCCTCATTCAGGTATCGAATAATGATACGATAACCTCTACAATCAGTAGGGTTAAGAATCACAGAGTAATGATATTTATTCCGGACAGTAATAACTGCGATTGAGGTGCCTGCCCGGGTATAATCAATTGACCAATGGTCAGAGGAGTATTCATGTTTTAAAAATTCTCTTTTTCCTTTCATTACAACCTCATTGTGATATACACTTTTTTTTGCCCAACATGTGCCTGATGTCAACGGGATAGAAAACAAAATTAAAATAAAGGCATTTATAAAAAAATTAAAACAACTATATCCCAGAAAGGGTTTTAATTCCAAAGTGCTACCAATTTTGCAGTTTGTCATTAATCAAGCAACTTTTAATTTGATAATAGTTTTCGAGATGATATTGTATTGTAAAATACTTAACTTAATATTAAGAAACTTAAATTTTATAAAGGGGAATAGTTGATACGTGCAGAATTTTTTTGGTTTTTTCAAACTCTTAATAATTCCTTAATTTGTATGTGATATCTTACTTAAGAGTTGTTAAAAGGGGATTTCGGATGGATATCCACAGTACCTACAAAATGTTAGCTAAAATGCAAGGGAACAAAGAGTTTAGCAATCATAAAATTGCTGAAACTGAACAAACTGAAGCGGATACTGTTCCACAGTTAAAACTTCAAGCTGAACCAGAAGCAAAACCTGATATGCAAAATATTTTATCTAATATGTTAGGGATATCATCTAATAAAAAACATTCTCCAATGGATTAAGTTCGGGTTACTAACATAGGATATCTATTTGTGGCTAACCCTTCGTATTTGCAATATTCAATTGCATAAAAATTAATCTTAATTTTAAGTTTCTTGAAAGTATCAACGTGCACAAGCTGTTTTTTAAGTATATACTTTTTTAAAAGGATGATTTTTTGAGGTTTAAAAATGGCAGGTGGATTTTCAGCAACGAGCCACTGGCGTGACTCTGCGAGAAGCGCTCGGTTTTTTGTGGTTGATGCGAGGGCGGCATTCCCAATATTTTTATTTCTAATGCACATAAGGGTATGGACAGGTGTTTTGGTCTTAGTTTCTGCAATTTTTTTTGGGATAATTGAACATTATGGATTCACTGTCCCGGTTTTTTTACGCTGGCTCAGAAGTTTTTTAGCTGGTTCAGTTAGATCTGCTAAACCCTGGTGGAGATAAATGGAACGAGATATTAGCAAGTGTATGGCAAAGATTGCAGCAAGCATGAATGCAAAATTTTACCTGAACGATAGATTTGTAAGTTTTGATGAAGTTTTTTCAGAAACAGGGTTGTTACCGGCCATTGCCAAGAGAGCGGATCAATTGTGTTCCTTGTGTTTAGGTTATGGCTTAGGAGCAACTTATGACGAGGCCGAAGGTGCATTATTAGGTATTAGAGTTGTTTTTGATGAAGTGACGCCAAATGTATTACGTTTGTTATGTATGACGGATGTTATGAATGAGCTTATTCAAGGGGGGCCAAGCCGTGATTATACTCCCCTGGATGAGTTAATGTATGATTAGTTGTTTGTAAAAAATTAGAAAGTTTTATCGGACCAAGATATATTGAAAGATATATTTTGATATATGTAAAGTAAGAGATTTAGCTCAGGAGTGGTAATAATGGGTAATAATACTGATGACAGTGCACGAAATCCATTTGGTTTTTATACGCCACCTCGTGTTAAAGAGATAGGTGAATCTGATGTAACTGATGCTACTCTTGGCAGTGTCTATAGTGAAATTATTTCACCGGTAAAAGATTGTATTCTAACTGTTGCAAAGGCTGTTAGTTTTAATCCCGGAGGGAAGGATAACACCGATGCAGTTGAGGTGTTAACAGAACTAAATACAAAGGTAGAGAGAGCCGCTTTAAATCAACCGGTTTTAATAACAAAGCCAGAAAGAATGTTTGGTGCTCCTGAACCTGAAAAATCGTCTGAGCAACCAAGCCATGAGGAACGTGGTTTCAAATTATCTTCTTGAAAGATTAATTTCATTTCAGTGATTTTTACAAATGCTGTTATACTTTCTTTATATTTGCCCTAATTCTTGGTTCCCATAAGAAGTATTGAAGTTATGAAAGATCAACTCTCGGATGAACAAAAAGAAACTATTTTAAAGGCCTTAAATGATGCTATTGAAAAAGGCCCATGGGATAAATCCAATTTCTTAAGGGTGATTGGCAAAAAGTTAATTGCAATTCGAGATCGTTTTTTAAAGCGGATAGGTGCTGCCAGTCAGGCTAAGTTAAAAGCAGAGTCTCATTTAGCAAATCGAATTGCCTTAAGAAGCGGTCAGCAGGAAATTTATGTTTCTTTATATTCCTCAGATGGAAGTAATATTCAGTCTTGGGAGAAAATAGTGGGAAGTTTGCCCCGACAAATGATTTCACGGCCTATTTATGCAGATGAAGAAGACATAAAAGCAATGTTAAAAACAAAAGAAAATAAACAGAATGAAGCCTATGTGGCAATTTATATCAGTCAATCTGATATCTTGCATTTATCCGCTGATAAGGCTCCGGTAGATAAATTAGGTAAACCGTTATTAACGCTTAAGGATAAATCTATCAGTTTGGAAAATATCAGTCGTTTTGTCCATGTGAGTGGTATATATCGATACTCTAATGGTCGTCTAATTAAAAATGGATAAACCGTTTCAGTTTTCTTGTAATGATTTCGAGTGTGTTAAAAATTTATTTCTACTCTAACTGTCCTGACGCTTTATTCAATCATCCTTGTATTCATATTTTGATATAGTACACGAAAATCTCGCAAAAATAGCTCCGAGCAGTATATACTTGATATATAGAATCTATTAACTAATTGTATATAGAGATGGCACAACAACAGCAGCAATCGGGTTCAGATAATTCCATGGCGCCAGTATGGATCGTCATACTGTTATTTATTACTGCTTATTTTATTTGGGCGCTGGCTCATCAGTACATTGTGAGTTTTGTATTTACTATCAATATCTGGCAAGCAAGATTAGTTAATTTGTTTTTAAACAATCAACTCTTGGCCAATCAAATTTATCTGATGCAAACCCTTGATCCTAACACTGTCAATTGGGATCAAATGGTGACTGTGATGCGTGCGGTCGGTGATTACATGCGTTACCCGGTTATTTGTATCCTGGTAGTGTTAGCCTTTGTTCTTTATAACTCAAATGTGACTCTAAAATATCGCAAAACCTACGATATGAAAAGCTTACGGGCTCAGGAACAATTCAATTGGCCTGCCATCATGCCTATAATTAAGGAGGATTTGGTCAGTCAAGATATCAATAAAGGGCCTTGGGCCATGGCTTTAACACCTATGGAATTTGCGCGAAAATATAATTTATTGAGAAAGGACGACGCATTATTGGATAATCCTGTGCCTGGCGAAGAGATGACAGCGGGGATTCGGCGTGGCGATGCCAAACGAGTATTTACCATGCAATTGGGCCCTTATTGGGATGGTTTTGAACGTTGCTCTCCCCAGGCTTACGCATTGTCTGCTGTATTTATGGCACGAATGAACAGAGACAGAGATGCAGCGAATAATATTCTTAAAGTGTTAGATAAAACATTTGTGGATGGGAAACCTGATTTTTCTGTCGCAAGACCCGTGATGAAAAAATACCAAAACTCAGAGCTGGTACAGGAAGTAGTAGCCAAGCATGCTTATGTGCTCACAGTGATTGCTTCTCTGCTGGAAGCAGCAAGAGAAGATGGCGTGGTTCCTAGCTCTGAGTTTCTATGGCTAAAACCTGTGGATAGACGTTTATGGTATATGCTGAATTGCGTAGGCAGGCAAACTCCATACTCTGAAGTTGCAGGTCCTTTCGCACATTGGAAAGCTGAAAAGGAAATGGGACGGCGTTCATTGGTTCCAATGATAGATGAAGCGATTAGAGCCTTGGAAATTGCAGTAAAAGAAGTGAAATTATCACCACGTCAAATGGAGGAGTTAGAGCCATGATGCGGGGTATTGATTCTCGTCATGAGTTAGATCCAACCCTTTTACTGAGGGATACACGTACTTTTACGCAACGGTTGGCAGATTTTTTTGCAGATCCAACAAATATTTCTATTGTTCTTATTTCTTTGGCAGCTGTTTCATATTATTTCTCTGAAGCAGCAACATTTTTGCTGATTATGGGGAGCATATTTTTTCTTTATAGCTATACCCGAAAGCAAAAGTTGCCTTTTCGATTGCCGCAAATTTCGCGCGCAAAGGATTATAACGATCTGAAACCAGGTATTAATAAACCGAATATAGCTCGAGGTATTACCTTTTTTGGTAATGACCGAAAAACTGGTGAGGAGCTTTGGTTCGCTAACGATGATATGCGTACCCATGCGTTAATTTTCGGTTCAACAGGTAGTGGTAAAACAGAAACTTTGGTTTCTTTGTCATATAATGCCCTGGTACAAGGGAGTGGGTTTATTTATGTTGATGGTAAAGGCGATAACTCCCTGTATGCTAAAGTGTTTTCTATGGTGAGGAGTATGGGACGTGAAGATGATTTGCTCTTAATCAACTTCATGACCGGAGCCCGTGATATTGTTGGCCCACAGGAAAAAAGACTTTCCAATACACTAAATCCATTCTGCCAAGGTTCTTCCAGCATGCTAACTCAGTTGGTAGTCAGTCTGATGGGGTCTTCAGGCCAATCCTCTGATGGTGATATGTGGAAGGGTCGAGCCATAGCTTTCGTAGAAGCATTAATGCGTTTATTGGTGTATATGCGTGATGAAGGCGCAATTCTCCTTGATGCGAATACTATTCGAAATTACTTTGATCTGCAAAGATTGGAATCTATTGTAATTGATAAAGTTTTTCCCAGAGATGATCAAGAAAGCGTCAATATTGAAACCATTCCAAAACTGGTAACGGATCCTTTAAGAAACTATTTAAATACCTTGCCGGGGTATAATAAAGAGAAAAAGGGGAAACAGGTATCACAAGTTTTGGAGCAACATGGTTTTATTACCATGCAGCTTGTACGAAGTTTCTCTTCTCTGGCAGATACTTATGGTCACATTATTCGTACCAATTTAGCAGAAGTCGATTTTAAAGATGTGGTACTCAATAGACGCATATTAGTGGTTTTATTACCTGCTCTGGAAAAATCACCGGATGAATTATCTAACCTTGGCAAGATTATTGTTTCGTCACTAAAAGCTATGATGGCGGCTGGTTTAGGTGAAGAAGTAGAAGGAGATTACCGTGATGTTATTCTCAGAAAACCCACGAATGCGCCGACTCCTTATATGTGTATTCTTGATGAGTATGGATATTACGCAGTGCAAGGTTTTGCTGTAGTACCTGCGCAAGCCCGTTCGCTAGGGTTTTCTGCTATTTTTGCTGGGCAAGATTTGCCTGCATTCCAAAAAGCATCTAAAGAAGAGGCAGCTTCCATCGGAGCAAATACAAACATTAAAATATGTATGAAACTGGAAGATCCCACCGAAACTTGGGATTTTTTCACTAAAACTGCTGGTGAAGCTTATGTTACAAAAGTGGATTCGTTTCAAACCAAAGAAACCAGCATAGCCAATAGTTATATGGATACTAAAAGCTCTTCTTTTGAAAAAAGAGCTAGAGTAGATCTCCTGGATTTAAAAGAACAAACTGAAGGTGAGGCGCATATATTTTTCAAATCCAAAATTGTTCGTGCTCGCATGTTTTATGCTAATCCTAAACCGGTTAAGCAATTAAAAATTAACCAATTTTTAAAAGTAGAACCACCACCAGATGATTATTTAATGAAGCTACAGAAACAATTAGCTTCTTTCCAGAGCATTCTTGAAAGTGGTGACTTGAGTATCAATAAGGCAGTAGAGAACGAAGAAATCACTCTCATTAGCAAGGCATTAAAAGAATCGACTATCGTGGAGCCTATTGAACGAGGCGTTGCCGCTTTAATTGCATTTCATGGCCAAAATGAACCTGAGCCTGTGGAAGACATTGTCGAAGAAGAAGTTGAGGGGGCATTAACTATTTTCAGCAAACTACGAATTGACCCTAATGCTCCTCCAATATTAGTTGCTGACAAAGAGGCTTTTTCTGAGCCATTATTACCTATTAATGAAACAAGAAATCAAATGATAACGATTGAGCGATTGGCAGGGGCTAAAGACAAATACGCTGGGACAGTAGCTAATGAATTAATCAAAGATTTTCAAATAGCGACTAGTTATCCTCCTGAAGAAAGGGATGTGATTGATGCTCAGGAACTTACTGGTATTATAAGAGATTTATCAGCTAATATTTCCGCAGAACGTGAGAAGGCCAATAAAAAGGCTGCGGAGGAGTTAACGTAAAGACTCAGCCGACAATTGGAGTTAGATTATGGTTTGTCTTGGGTACGAAGAGAGTTCTTATTTAAGTCACTCTAAGTTTTTTATAATCCGAGTAGTGATATTGTCTCTTTAAAATTTTGTTTATGACGTTAATGATCTGTATCGTTCCCTTTTGAGAGAGCTTTTGTATTCTGAATTTATAGGGTAATTATTCAGTATACTCATAGATTAATTTGGCATATATTGATTTGTCTTAATTAGTCAACCCCATCTTAAATAAATAAATTATTTAAAAAAATGGCAATTTTATTAAATTCATTGTAACGTAATGATTTGTATGTTTTTATTATCAAATGGAATGTTTGAGATAGTTAGACATAGATAACACAATTAGTCTATTTTCAAAGATGGGGATAACAGGTGAGATCACTTCGTACTAACTACATCTATGTATTGTTTAAAACAACTGGATTACTATTCTTATTATTGCTAAGTGCTTGTAATCGTTCTGGTTATGTCTCTGAGAATGAAGTACCCAAATTACCATGCCGTGTTGATGGTGCATGCGATGCGACAATAATCAAAATGATGACTGATTTAAATAAAAAAGGGATTAAAGTTGCATCAGTAGGCCAAAATTATTTAATAAGCATTCCTGCAAGCGCTCTGTTTGCGGATCAATCTCCTCGGTTACATTGGGCTTCTTATAGCCTTTTAAATGAGATCGCGACGTTTCTTAAACAATTTCGCAAAATTGCAATAACGGTAACTAGTTACAGTAGTAAATATGTGTCGGTAAAAAGAGAACGAGCATTGACATTGGCGAGATCAAGAGTTGTAAGTGAATATCTATGGTCTCAGGGAGTTGATAGCAGAATAATCTTTACACAAGGGTTAGGTAGTGATAAACCTATAACTAGTTATACACTTGGTGGTGATAGATCACCCAATGCCAGGGTGGAAATCACATTTAGGCGGGCTGTGGCATAATTGAGGTAAAAATGAGTCGAGAAACATGGGCTTTAATAAAACGAAATAAGAATTTTAATGTCCATATTTACAGACGCGGCTTAACACTCCTAATTCTTTCTCTTGGATTGAGTTGTGGGTTATCTGGGTTGATTTATTATGTTCATATACATGAACCTGAGCGAGATTTTTATGCAACCAGCGGCATAACACCTCCTATCCAGCTTAAGCCAATGCTGACTCCGAATATGTCATCTGAGGCATTGCTTCCGCCGGATCCACCAGATGAAGATTCACAAAGGATTATACCGCAATAATTTTTAGAGGATATTATGGCTGAAGATGCCTTAACTGTAGTTGCCTTAAGAAATAAGTTTTATAAAGATAGTCAACGCAAAGTCATATTGGCGTTATTGATTGCTATTGTGGTAAATGTGGTCTTGGCGTCACTTGTTGTCTATATGATTACTCATCCGCCCGCTCCAAAGTACTTTGCAACAAGTATTAACGGACGTATTACTCCTTTATTTCCTTTGGATGAACCAAACCAATCAGACTCAGCTGTACTACAGTGGGCTAATCAGGCAGCAATCGCGGCATTTACGTATAATTTCGTAAATTATCGCGATGAGTTACAGGCTTCTTCCGGCTTTTTTACGGCGGAAGGTTGGGATCAATTTTTAGCTGCATTAGAGCAATCCAATAACCTTGATGCGGTTAAAGCGAAAAAACTCGTTGTGTCGGCGGTAGCAACTCGAGCTCCGATCATTTTGCAAAAAGGAGTGCTCAATGGCAGGTATTCATGGAGAGTACAAATGCCAATATTAGTTACCTATCAGAGTGCGAGTGAATTTACACAACAAAATAACGTAGTAACGATGCTGATAACTAGAGTTTCAACGTTGAATTCACCTAGAGGAATAGGTATTTCACAATTTGTTGTTGGACCTGCCAGCGGTGGGGTATCCTAGTGATGAAGAAATATTATCAATTATGTAAATATTGTTTAGTGATTGGTTTGACATTCAGTATGTCATACAGTGCCTATGCGGCTGATCAATCAGATGATGCTCAGCAAGCGTTGCAGCAACTACGTATGCTACAGCAGAAATTATCACAAAACCCTTCTCCTGATGCACAGGTAGGAATCGGTGATGGAGGTGATAATGCAGCTTCTGATTCAACACAACAGTCTAATCAGTCTGGGCAGACTAATGTTCCTGCGGCAAATCAAACAGCAAATGCGGGTGGTGAGGGTCAGATAATTAGTCAAGATGATGCCGAGGTTATTGATAAAAAGGCTTTTAAGGATATGACACGTAATTTGTATCCGTTAAATCCTGAGCAAGTGGTCAGATTAAAACAAATCTATGAAACTTCTGAGTATGCCAAAGCTGCAACGCCAGGCACTCCACCTAAACCTACAGCGACATCACAATTTGTTAATTTGTCTCCAGGTTCAACACCACCAGTAATAAGATTATCACAAGGTTTTGTGTCTTCTTTAGTATTCCTGGATTCAACAGGAGCTCCCTGGCCTATTGCTGCATATGATTTGGGCGACCCCTCTTCATTTAATATTCAATGGGATAAAACCAGTAATACTTTAATGATTCAAGCTACTAAACTATATAACTATGGTAATTTGGCAGTAAGGTTAAGAGGATTAAATACTCCTGTAATGCTTACTCTTATACCCGGACAGAAAGCAGTGGATTATCGAGTGGATTTGCGAGTTCAAGGTTATGGCCCTAACGCTAAAAGTATGCCAACTGAAGAAGGCATTCCCCCATCAGCCAATGATTTACTTCTTCATGTGTTAGAGGGAGTTCCTCCGCCGGGAAGTAGGCGTCTGGTGGTTAGTGGCGGAGATGCTCGAGCCTGGCTATCTAATGAAAAAATGTATGTCAGAACGAATCTCACTATATTGTCGCCGGGCTGGTTAGCCAGCATGACTAGCGCAGATGGAACGCATGCCTACGAAATGCAAAAGTCTCCGGTTTTATTAGTGTCTTGGCATGGAAAAGTCATGCAACTCAAGGTAGAAGGGTTATAAGCAAATGGCGAGCAAAAAAGAAAATCTAAAGTCACTGTTTTCCAATACTCGGACTCGAGTAATTATCATTTTTACAGCAGCTTTATTAATCATTGCAGTAGTAATAGGTTTTTTTAAAATAAGAGGTGCTACTACCGGTTCTATTGCTACAGCTGAAGTTTCTACTGTGCCGGGAGGAATTCAATCTATTCCAGGGGTTTTAGATCCAACCGCTCAATATGCGAAATTGCAAGAAGAACAAAATGTAACCCAAGCACAAATTGCTGAAAAAACAGGTGGGAGTGCTATTCCAACAATTATCCGTACTCAAGCATTGGGGGAAGGAGTTGGTGTTATTGGCTCTCAAAGTGGAGTAGGTTTTGCTGCTTTGGCACAAGAAGAGTTAGGTGGTCCTCAACGAAGTTTATGGATACAAGAGTTACAAGATGGCAGTTGTAGCAAATCTGTGATTACAAAAGTTGTGAATCAGGGAGCCCAATTAACTGATTTGAAAGCTGCTTGTAGCTGTGTTCAGTTAAAAGATAGTGGGTACGGTTTGCAGGAATTAGAGCAAGTTTGTGAGTGTAAAGAGTTAAAAGCAGCTGGTTATAATGCAAGGCAGCTGAAGGAGGCAGGTTATAGTGCAGGTCGACTAAGAAATTGTGGATTTGATGCTTGTGAATTACGTAATGCGGGCTTTACAGCACAAGAAATGAAGGATGGAGGTTTTTCTGATGGAGAATTAAAAGGAGCCGGGTTCTCTGATGCTGAAATTGCAAAAGCAAGTGGCTTACCAGATGGTATAACTGCAGATGATGTGCGCAAAGCAGGATGTGGAGCTGCTGCATTGGCCAAATTACGTCAGGCAGGGGTTAGCGCGTCTGCGATTAGAAAAATAAGCGGTTGTACCGCTGAGCAGTTGAAAGCAGCAGGTTATACCGCTAAAGAGTTAAAAGATGCGGGTTTCAGCGCCGCAGACTTAAGACGAGCGGGTTTTTCTGCTGCAGAATTAAAAGATGCTGGATTTACTGCAAGAGATTTGTTAAACGCGGGATTTACACCGACTGATCTTGCAAAAGCAGGGTTTTCTGATGCTCAAATCAAAGCTGCTCAGGCAGAGCTTCCGCCTGGGATTACTCCGCAAGATGTGAAAAATGCTGGTTGTGATGTGGAGGCCTTGAAAAAGGAAAGGGAAGCAGGGGTTAGTGCTGCTTTAATCAGGCAATACGCAGGATGTAGCGCACAGGCTCTCAAAGCTGCCGGATTCACTGATGCCGATTTGGCAAACGCAGGATTTACTCCAGCTCAAATCAGCGCTGCAACTCCTTTGAGTGATGCGGAAATAAAGGCGGCTGGCTGCGATCCTGATAAACTGAAAAAATTATTTTCAGCAGGCGTATCTGCGAAACGCATCAAAGAACTCAATGGTTGCAGTGCAGAAGCTTTAAAAGCTGCAGGGTATGATGCGCAGTCCTTACTTGCTGCAGGATTTACCCCTCAAGAATTGCTTGCAGCAGGATTTACTCCAAAGCAGTTGGAAGATGCTGGATTAAATCCTGCATCCATTATTGCAGACGGGCGTGTTGCAGATTGCAGCGTAGAGTCATTAAAAAAAGCGAGGGCAGCTGGTGTCAGTGCTTTGACAATAAAGCAAACATTAGGATGTTCTGCTGCGGCATTGAAAGCAGCTGGTTATACTGCAAAAGAGCTGAAAGACGCCGGGTTTACTGCAGCTGAATTAAAGGCAGCGGGTTTTAGCGCGAAAGACTTAAAAGATGCCGGTTTCACCGCAAAGGAATTGCGTGATGCAGGTTTCTCCGCCCAGGAATTGAAAGATGTGGGTTTTAGTGCAAAAGATCTAAAAGACGCAGGTTTTTCTGCTGCGGAATTAAAAGCGGCTGGATTCACTGCTGCTCAGCTAAAGGCCGCTGGGTTTTCTGCAAAAGATCTAAAAGATGCTGGTTTTTCTGCAGCGGAATTGAAAGCAGCCGGATTTAGCGCAAAAGAATTGAAAGATGCTGGTTTTAGCGCCTCGGATTTGAAAAATGCCGGATTTAGCGCAAAAGAATTGAAAGATGCCGGTTTTAGTGCCTCGGATTTGAAAAACGCAGGATTTAGTGCCTCAGAATTAAAGGATGCTGGGTA
This sequence comes from Legionella sp. PATHC032, assembly GCF_026191185.1. Lineage (NCBI taxonomy): Bacteria > Pseudomonadati > Pseudomonadota > Gammaproteobacteria > Legionellales > Legionellaceae > Legionella > Legionella sp. PATHC032. The sequence goes on from NZ_JAPHOV010000001.1 coordinate 495,896, forward strand.
TTCTGCTGATGAGCTAAGAAAAGCAGGATATACCTCAGCTGAACTGAGAAATGCTGGATTTTCTCCACAAGAGTCAGCTGTTGCAGGATTACAAGGCCCTGATTTACAACAACTCGACTCAAGTATTACAGGAATTCCTTCAATTCCTGGTGCTACTCCAAGACCCACAACCAGTGATGCGGCTTCTAGTGCTGAACAACTTCAGGCCATTTTGCAAAAGCAGAATGAACAATTGGCTGAACAAAAATATCAGCAAGAAATTCAACAAAGAACTTCTGACATGCTTACGGCAGCGACTCAGCTGGTTCAAGACTGGAAGAAAGTTGAAACCCAGGTGTATACAGAAGGTACGGAGGAAACAAAAACATCTGGTGGTGAAAGCGCAGTTCCAGGAACAGGCACAGGCGCTAATAATCAGCCAGTAGATCAAGGCGCAAATAGTGCTCAGAATCAGGCAATTATCAAAACGGGTGATATTATGTTTGCAGTTCTGGATACTTCTGTGAATAGTGATGAACCGGGTCCAATATTGGCAACTATTGTTACTGGTAAGCTAAAAGGCTCAAAATTAATAGGAAGCTTCAACTTACCGTCTAATGCGGACAAAATGGTGATTACCTTTAATACAATGTCAATTCCAGGAGCAGAAAAGACTATATCCATCTCCGCTTACGCAATTGACCCAAATACGGCAAGAACGGCCCTATCCAGCAGAACCAATCATCATTATTTAATGCGATATGGTTCTTTGTTTGCTTCATCTTTCTTACAAGGATTTGGAAATGCATTCCAGTCAGCAAATACAACAATCACCATTGGGGGTACTGGTGGTGGCAATAATATTACCGTGGCCAATGGCGTTGGTCGCTCAACTTTGGAAAATGCGGTTATAGGATTGGCTACCGTTGGAAAGGCATGGAGTCAACAGGCGCAACAATTGTTTAATACACCAACAACTGTGGAAGTTTATTCAGGTACAGGTTTGGGTATTTTATTTACCCAGGATGTTACAACAATTTAATTTGATGGCGGATAATGATGGCAGAGCACGATCAAAATAATGATGAATATAAATTTGCAGAACTTGATTCATACGATATGGATCAGGCCGGTGAATCGGATCTCGATTCAGAAGCTTCGTTTCAATCTGGAAAAGAGGGATTAACAAAGAAAAAAGATATTAAGAGAAACGCTCTTATTGCTATTGGGGCAGTTGTTTTTATAATGGTTATGTATAAACTAATTGGTTGGATGTTTTTCTCAGATAAATCCAGCCAAGTCACCTCAAAGCCGGCTATTCCTCCGGTGACACAGGTAGCAACACCACAGCCTGTACAAATAATACCAACAACTACTCCCATACAACAAGTTCAACCGACAACTATTATTGAAGAGGACTCCGATCTAAAGAAGAAAGTTTCAGCAATAGAAATAGCACAACAGAGTCTTCGTTCGGAAGTCAATGCACTTGGTGAACAAATCAATGCAGTAAATAATAATATCAAAAATTTAAATGCTCAAATTGTAAATCTGAATCAAATTATTGGTAATATGTCAAATCAAATAGCTAGACAATCAGAAGTTATTAATGTCTTAATGGCACGTACAACACCCAAGAAAGTTGTAAAAGTGTCTCGGTCAGCAGTTCCAGCAAGAATTATTTATTACATACAAGCAGTAATTCCAGGTCGGGCTTGGCTAATTGGCTCAAATGGTTCTACACTTACAGTTAGAGAGGGATCAAAAATTCCCGGATATGGAATAGTTAAATTAATTGATTCTTTGCAAGGTCGTATTTTAACAAGTTCTGGACAAGTGATTAAGTTTAGTCAAGAAGATAGTTGAGGCGTATATGGCTGATCCGACTTGTACTGGCGGCACAGTAGCATGCTGGATAGTGAGTCAAGCTAACATATTAGCTAATATTGCTAATCAGTTGGAGCCTGTTCAAAGGCTGATTACTGGAGCCGCTTATTTGATTGGGTGTGCTTTTATATTTAAGGCAATTTATAGCCTAAAGGTTTATGGAGAAGCCAGAACAATGATGTCGAGTAATACGAGTATCAAAGAGCCTGTGATGTATTTAATGGTAGGTGCATTGCTTATCTATTTCCCATCACTGGTTTCCTCCGTACTGCAAACGACTTTTGGTTATAGCAATCCACTGGCCTATTCAGGAGGTGTCAGTAGTGGAAGTGATACTATCACGGCCTTATTTGGTAGTGGCAGTCTTGTAGGTAGACCTTTGGTGATGATTATACGGGTTATTGGTCTAATTGCATTTGTAAGAGGGTGGGTATTAATCGCACGTTCCGCGTCGCAGGGGCAACCTCCAGGAGGTACAGGTAAAGGTTTGATTCATGTATTTGGTGGGATATTGGCAATCAATATTGTTGGTACAGTTGATATGATTAACAATACTTTATATGGTACTTAAACTAATTTAAAAATAGGAGAGAATTGTGAACATTAAGGTTATCCATAAATCTGGTTATAAACACTGGCTATTAAGTGCAGTTTGTTTGGCTTTATTGACCCTAATTTGCCAGGATGCTGCAGCAGGCGTATCGCTAGGTAAAATGGCATCACAAATTACAGGTTCCTTTACAAGCCTCACTAAATTGATTACAGCGGGTTCTTACTTGGCTGGCCTGGGTTTTTCTATTGGTGCGATTATGAAGTTTAAGCAGCATAAGGATAATCCTACTCAAATTCCAATCGGAACACCAATAGCTTTAATATTTATCGCTGCGGCATTATTGTTCCTTCCTTCTATTTTGGGAGTGGCTGGAGTAACTATGTTCGGTAGTAGCGGAGGTAAAACTGCTGGACCTACTGGAACAATATACAAAACTAACTAATCAGAGAGATTATTTATATTATTTGGGTAAAGATAATACCGCTTTACCCAATTTAATTTATAGACTTTTTATTGTGTTAAATAGTAAGTTTAAATGATTGTCTCTATTAATATGGTCCAGTATTCTTAAGCTGACGGCAGTCAGTAGTTAAAGATACAACACATAATTTTTTGAAAATTGACTAAATGTGAACCAAAAACATGGCGGATAATCAGCAACGATGTGAGCTAAAACTAATTGCTTCACCAGGTTCCTGGCGTTTATATTCTGCCAGAAAAATTGATGAGCGATTTAAATCCTATGAGCAAAAAATCTTTCAGCGAGATAGGTATACTTGTCAATTTTGCGGGTTTCAAGCTCGTTTATACCAAGAGATCGTGAATCTGGATGGTGATTATACAAACAATAGGTTGTCAAATTTAGTTACAGCATGTTGTTTTTGTGCGCAATGCTTTTTTGTTGAATCAGTAGGCGTTGGTGGTTATGGTGGGGGTACTTTGATCTACCTGCCAGAATTATCCCAGGCAGAACTGAATAGCTTATGCCACGTTCTTTTTTGTGCTATTACCAATGATACTGGATATAAATCCAGTGCACAGAATATATATAGAAGTTTTAAATTTCGCTCGCAAATTGTTGAAGAAAAATTTGGTGAGGGTACAAGTGACCCTGCAATATTTGGACAATTAATGATTGATTCTGGTGTGAATAGTGAAGAAATAAGAGAGAAGCTTTTTAAAAATATAAGACTATTACCCTCCAGAGCAAAATTCAGGAAGCAAATAGAGAAATGGGCTGCCAGTGCTTTAGAAGAAATTGCAGATTAAACAGTAAAAGTACTATCAATAATTGAGGACAAAGGATGGCAAATTGGTCAGAATCGTTTTTTGAAGGCGTCGATACTTTCTTTGCCTGGTTAAGTACTTCCTTGAAGCAAACTACAGAGTCTTATATAGATTTGGAGACGGCAGATAGTCCTACCGTATTAGTTAATCATGATGGCTCATTACTGTCGGTATTAAAAATTGAAGGGATTACTGGATTGGCAGGCCCTGAAGAATTTGAACGATTGGTTGAAGGTTTAGCCAACTCATTTCAAGCTGCTATGGGTAGACCTGGTCATGCACTACAAGTTTATTTTAGTCATGATAAGCAAAACATAGTAAAAATGATCAAGGATATTTATGACCCCGCGGAAGCAACAGCAAGCCGTCTTGAACTTAATTTAAGAGATTTATTTGAAGAGCGGGTCAATTATTTATCACAATATTGCGCAGAGGAGCGTGTTTATTTTGTTTTGTATACGAGACCATTTAATTTGGCGAGTGATCAGTTAAAAGCTGCGAATAAAGCAAAAATGAAGATGATCAAGGATACAAAGGCTCCTCCCTTTAAAAACACACAAACGATTTTTGCGGCTGTTCCAGAAATAAGAGATACACATGATGCTTATGTGCGTGCAATTCTTAATGATTTGGATGCTCTTAACGTTATAGCTAAGTTGCTTGAGGTACATGATGCTGTACATGCCATTCGTATGACAGGTGACCCCGATTATACTGCAGATGACTGGCGAGCAACTTTACCTGGAGACAAAATATCTGTTCGCGAACTGAATAATTTTGAGGGAGATCCTTCAGATTTATTATGGCCTCCGTTGTCCAAGCAAGTTTTACCAAGAGATGCAGAAATTATTGATTTACGCACTGTCCGAGTAGGGGATAAAATTTATTCTTCAACCTATATTGATTTGTTTCCAAAAGACGTAAGACCGTTTATTAGTTTATTTTCTCGTATTCTTCCTTCACATGTGCCCTGGAAAATTTCTTTTTTGCTGGAAAGCGAAGGATTAAGCACAATTAAATTGAAGGGGCTTTTGGCTGCAATATTGAGCTTTAGTTCTGCACAGAATCGTTTAATTAGTGACTCAGTTAATCTGTTAAAATATATACAACTCAATACGGATGAAGCTATTGTCAGGCTACGTGTCGTTGCAACAACTTGGGCTCCTGAAGGCAATATACCCTTATTGAGGCGAAGAAGTTCTGAGTTAGTAAAGGCTATTGAAGGTTGGGGTTCTACTGATGTATCAGAGATTTGTGGAGACCCGTTTGCAGGCTTTGTGTCAAGTATGCTAGCTACTACTTTAAACAGTTCAGCTGTGGCATCAGTAGCTCCTTTATCAGATGTTATCTCAATGCTGCCTATTACAAGGCCAGCATCTCCTTGGAAAACAGGAGCTCTGCTTTTTAGAACACCGGATGGTAAACCGTGGCCGTTTCAACCAGGCTCTACTGAACAAACTACTTGGATTGATCTGGTTTACGCTCGTCCTGGCTCTGGTAAATCTGTTTTGTCAAATGCGCTGAATTTAGCTCTTTGTCTGTCAGGTGGTTTGATGCGTTTGCCTCGCATAGCAATTATTGACATAGGTCCCTCAAGTAGTGGTTTGATTTCATTGCTAAAAGAGGCTCTCCCTGCATCCAAGCGTCATTTGGTTGCTTATCATAGATTAAGGATGACTCCAGATTATTCCATTAATCCGTTTGATACCCAATTGGGATGTCGTTATCCAACTGCTTTGGAGCGGTCATTCCTGGTCAATTTTATGACCTTGCTAACTACACCATTAGGCGCTGCAAAGCCATATGACGGAATGGCCGATTTGGCAGGTATGGTAGTAGATGAATTATATAAAAGCCTGGCTGATGAATTTAACCCAACTCCTTATGCTCCAGGAATAGAGGAATTTATCGATAGTATTCTTGAGGAAATAGGTTTTGTCCGAGACGCGAAGTCCACTTGGTGGGAAGTGACTGACGCACTCTATTCAGCAGGCTTTGTCCATGAAGCGATGTTGGCGCAACGATATGCAATGCCATTATTAGCGGACGCTGCTTCTATCTGTAGAACACCATCAATTGAGGATTTGTATGAAAAGATTACCGCTCCAACTGGCGAATCACTAATTAATGCTTTTTCAAGAATGATTTCATCCGCTGTTCGTGAATATCCTATTTTATCACGGGTCACTAGCTTTGATATCGGTGACGCAAGGGTAGTATCTCTTGATTTGGATGAGGTAGCGAAAAGCGGTGGTGATGCGGCTGATAGACAAACAGCAGTGATGTATATGTTAGCCAGATATGTATTGGCAAGACACTATTATTTAACAGAAGAAAGTTTGAATAATGTACCAGAACAATATAAAGAGTATCACAAACAGAGAGTATTAGAGATTCGAGAGGATCATAAGCGTATTGTTTATGATGAATTCCATCGCACGGCAAAATCGTCTGCTGTCCGTGAGCAAGTTATTATTGACATGCGTGAAGGCCGAAAATGGAAAGTGCAAATTTCCTTATTATCACAAGCAGTGGATGACTTTGATCCGGTAATGATTGATTTTGCTACCGCTATTTATGTTATGGACGCCGGGCCATCTCAGGCCGTGGAGAAAACCAGTCAAATTTTTGGACTTTCTGAAACAGCTAAGATCGCTTTACGTACTCGAGTCCATGGTCCCAGGCAAGGTGGGGCTACTTTCCTTGCTCAATTTGCTACTAAAACAGGAATTAACGTACAATTATTGACCTTAACATTGGGGCCGGTGGAATTATGGGCATTTAGTACTACTGCAGAAGATGCGACAGTAAGGAATCTTTTGTATAGACATCTGGGACCAAGTGAAGCTCGACGGCTTTTAGCCGCACTGTTCCCGAATGGTACGGTAACTAAGGAATTGGAGGCTCGCCTGGCAAGTATGAAGCAAAAAGTTGGATTAATTGAAGACGAAGAGAGAGAGGGGATGATTAATCAATTGGTAAATGATATTCTTGATGCTTATTCAAAAGATCCCAACGTAAAAAGCTTGCCTGCAAAAGTGGGTTGAAGTGGGTAAGATTTTTATTAGTATGTCCCTATGCTCTTATTTTCTGGGTAATAATGCTTGGATATTTTCTGCTTAATAGATCCCGATCAAATTGTATTCTTGCTTATTCAATTGAGAGAGATAGCGATTTATATCAATCTAATGTCTTAAATAAGTTCTTTTTGATAACTTTCACGAATAGAAATGGTTATTGGTATCACGATAAGAGTCCACAGGAACAGGTACCAGGCTGGAGCCATTTTATTGTTACTTAATTCAATCAATGTAAACGCTACCAAAGGCATGGTCCCGCCAAACAAAGCCTGGCCAATGTTATAGGATATGGAAATTCCACTTGCTCGTACACTGGTTGGAAACATTTCTGCAATAATAGTGGGTACTGTCGCATTAATTGGGGCTAAAACTATCGCCAGTAATAATTCGCAGCATAAAGCTTTCCACCAACTACCACTTAATAAGAGCCAAAAAAATGGGAAGATTAGTATGCAAAGAGAAAATAAACCTATTAAAAAAATAGGCTTACGTCCTACTACATCAGAAAGAAATCCCATCAGTGGTATTAAAACTGTCAAAAGAGCAAGCGCAATTAAATTGATTAATAATGCATCTTTTAAGAGAAAATACTCAGATTTGACTAAAAAGGTTGTGACATAGGCGATAAGTACATAATTAGCCATGGCAAGAATGCTAGTAATTATCACAGATAAAAACAATTGCTGTTTAAATCGCGTGAATACCACTTTTGCAGGAAGTTCGGTAGTATGCTTATCCTTAAGAAATGTGGGTGATTCAACGCTTTTAATACGCAAATAAATGCCCAAAATTCCTAAAATCCCCCCTAGCAGATACGCATACCGCCATCCCCAATTTAATAGAGAATCACCTGTAAATAATGTGCTGAATATTGATGCTGTAAGCGCTCCTATAAAAATACCTAAAAAAGCGCTACTTAACACCAGGCTTCCAGCAAGCCCCCGGCTATGTTGAAACATATGCTCAATCAAATAGGTGGTTGATCCAGGGAGTTCGCCTCCCACTGCAAGGCCCTGAATCAGTCGTAAAACAGAAAATAAAATTGGGGCGGTGATTCCCAATGAATTAAAATCAGGCAATACAGCAATTAATGCGGTAGAAACGGTCATTACTGACATAGATAGTATTAATGCTTTCCGCCTTCCTACATGGTCAGCATAATGTCCAAGCAAAAGCCCACCAATTGGTCGCATAATGAATCCTATAGCAAATAAGCTAAATGTTGCTATAAGAGAAACAAAATGGATTTTTGAAGGGAAAAAAATTTCAGCAAAGACTGGAGCAAAACTGGCATAGAGTAAGAAATCATACCACTCTAAAGCATTTCCGTATAATCCAGCAATAATGCTGTGTTTGATGTTTTGCTTCATAATTATGCAATATGATCGTTCAAAGTAAACCCATTTAGAATTCCTGGAGTAAAGGGATTAATTTGGTTGTTTGTTTTTAATAAATACCGGCCGGAGTTGCTATTCACTTCAAAAAGTATTTGGAGGCTGGAGCTATCTTGTTCATCCACAAGAACATTAACTTTTTCAAGTAATTTAAATATTGCCCAGGTTCCATATTCTGTGAGCTCATAATGATTCCCTTCAATAGAATCAAGAGCCAATTTAGCGTTGTTTTGAGGCCAGGTGAAGCGAATTAATGAATCGCTTGTTTGATTATCCATTAATTTGGTCCCGCCAATTTCAAGGACTAGATTAGAAACTACTGGATCCAGAGAGATTTTTTGCAAGCTAAAATCAATTTTACTTTCCTCACTGTGATCAGGAAAAAACATATTAGTGATGATATTGGCACGGATTAATTCATCAATTACTTCATTTGAAATGGGTAAGATGAAATCATTCACTGCTTTAGGCTTCCATTCTGGAGATGAAGTATCAAGAAATGGTTTAAGGTATTGTTCAGTGTAGGTGTTCAATAAGCCATGAGTTGAGAAAAAGCGATTAAAATCTGCAATATCTATTTCTGCAGTTTGTGACGAATCAAAAGGATAGCGCTGGGCAATAGAGTTTTGGAATTCTCTATAGACGGTTTTTTGCCATTGATTATTAATATATTGACGGCTATCTCTAATCAATATAACCCAAGTGTCACCAGCTATTTGCTTTGTCCACGAACTCAATGGTTCAGGTAATTGACGTGCTTGACTGTAGAGCAAACTTATAGGGTCAGAGGAATTTTCATTGATAAAGCGCGATCGTGTAATGGTAAATGCTGTTTTACCTCCATCATTTACAACAGATAAAGTTGCAATAAATCGTTCTAACTCAGAAATTCTAAAATCTAATTCCTTTATGCTGGATAAAGTTGTTAAATTTAAATCGGTAAATTGATTGGCAATGAATTGGTTAAAGGTGGATATGCTTTCAGTTAAATCCGGTTTGGTTTCCTGCTGAATAAAATTAGCGAATTTATAAAACGAATTAGATTGTTGTATTAGTTTTGTTAATTGACGACCTTGATGATAATCCTGATACCGTAATGGTTGGGATTTCTTCATGAACGTTTGCCACCAAGTGACGTAATCAAAACAATAGGCCTGAATAAGCATATTGTGTAATTGAGACAAATCCTGTCTTGCAAGCACCCAGTTTTCTGATTGAAGTGTACTGGTAATTTTAGGTAATTCGTTAATGATTTTCGTAAATCCGGTTTTAGTAAAATAGGTTGGCACTTCATCTGTAGGTAAAGTAAAACCTTCTATTACTATCTTTTGCTTTTCCTGAGGGAAATACTCTTTAGCAATGGAATAATATAAATAACTTGTTGGAAGCGCATTAAGATAATTCCTTGCATCACTGATTACTTGTGATTTGATGGGTATGTTTTGGGGAGGATTGTTAAGGGTTTGCTTTAAAAGAGCCAACTGTTTTTGAGTTGTGACCGATGCACGTCCCTGCCATTGTTGTTGAAACCAATCCAGTATGGGTTGCGCTGAAAAATATTTTGTTTGTCCTAGCATTAAATAAATTTTTAAAGCTTTGTATCGAGTTATAGGTGTGTTGCCAGGATTTGTGATGACTTGTTCCAACTCATTGGCTAAAGAGGGAAGAAATTCACCTTGTAAACGATTTTGAGTATTGTTGTGAAGGTTTAATTTTAATTGGTGCACAGTAGGCAGTGATATGGAGTTTGATGTAATGTGATTCATTTTATTTGCGGCTTGCGATAAGTGATACAAGGCTTGTGCGCCATTAGTGCCCTGATTATTCAGTGCTTCATAGGCAAGCAATTCTTTACTAGCCTCATCAAGGATATGAGAGGTTTTGTAGTGATTATAAATTAGGGTTAATAAACTGAGCCCTGCCAAACTTACTGCAACAGCAATAAATGGTTTTTGAGAAAATTTTGTAGTCTGTGGTGTCTGGATACATTGTTCCTGGATTGTTTTCAGTGCGCCTTCTACAAAGTAGGATCTGAAATTGGTCGCTTGAGGGAAAGTATCCTGAACAATCAAAGCGTATTCATGCTGAATTTTTTTGTTTAGCCTGTCTACACTAAACCCGCCTTGTTCAGCGCTCGTGAAAAAAATAGAGTGAACATGGAATAATTTTGGCGAAATTCCTTGAATTAGTGATTGAATTGGGGCTCTCAAACTGGCTAATTGCAAAGGAAATTCTCGGATCAAACTGCGTTTAATAGTGGAGCGTACCGGGTGCATTTTATTGATAACTTGCTGTCCCAAAGCTTCGATTAATTGATTGAATTGAAGGGAATACGTTTCAATTTTTTTAGTTAACTGGTTTACACAATCGAGAGAAAAGCCAAGTGGTTTGGATAGATCATTGACATGATCCATTTGATAAAATTCAGAAAAACCAGCCAAGGTATCCATCTTGGTGAATATTAAAGCTAATTCAACCTGATATCCCAGATTAACACCTAAACGTTGAAGAAGTTGCAAATGAGATTTTTTTTGTTCGGTGAATTGTGCGGGTTCCGCTATCAGTAAATCATTGACATCCACGCATAAAATCAAACCTGTAATTTTGAGATGACGATTGCATTTATTTAATTGTTTAAGTGTTGTGAGCAATAATGTTTTGCTATTAGTAAGCCAATTTTCACCAAGTTCTACTATGATTCCTTTTTGATTAAAATACAGTTTGGCATGCTCTTCGCTGAATACGGGCATTTCTTCCATATTACTTTGCTTTAACAGTGCCGATTTGCCTTGGGCATTTTTTCCGGTGATGACAATAAAAGATAATTGATTAACTTGCGGTTTTAATTGAGAGAGAATTTTTTTTATAGCATCACATAATGCGCGTAATGAATTGTCCATTAGTTTTCCAGCATAGCAAGTTGGGTATGTCCAAATAAAACTGTTTTCGCTTTGTTTTCTAATAAAACATGGCTAGTAACGAAAGCCAGAATTACAACAGCTACAGCAACAACAGTTGTTATCCATGTTGCTTTATAATTTTTTTTAATGGTTTTGGGAAGAGGATTCTCATTAAACAAACGATTTGGTTTATTAAAACGATATTTTTGAATGATTTGATATAAATCTTCAATAGTATTATCAAGAGATTGTCGCCCATCTGCTTTCAGATGGTATTCGCCCTCAAACCCGGCAATCAGGCAAAAGTAGGCTAATTCAATTAAATCAAGAAATTGGTTTGGTCTTTCTTTAATATAATTCAATATTTCAAAAAAACGCTGTTGAGGCTGCGCCCCATCACTTGATAAGGGAGTGAATGATTTGAATTCTGTCGTCAGGTTATAGACTCTTAGATAACTTTTACCTAATATTTCATCAATGGTTGCTGATAATAAATATTGAGCAATGCTAATAATATCCAACGGATATTTAGATGCGTCTAATTTACTATGAAAGGCGCGTAATTCATGTTGTATATTTTCTCTTATATCTTCTACTGGAGGTAAAGAAGGACTTAAACAAAGTCTTTCCAATAAAGACAGCAATGGTCCGGCAGCTGCAACTAAAACATTTGTAGAAAATGGGGCAATAAATAATTTCGAACGATAATATCCACTTGGAACCAACGCGGGCTCTGTGATAGCAAGACGATTGACAAGTGAGGACGGATATTGCTCAGTTGTCATTATATTACTCCATGAGATTCATTGACGCATTAGACGTTTATTATAATTTTTATCTTTTGCGTGATTGCCAGTTGATTAGTAAGTATTCCTATAATTCTCGTTTATTCTATAGGTAAAATCTGCTTCTAGAAATACTTGCTCCTTGTTCTAATATCAAATCCATAAATCCTATAAGAAAAGGACCATTTACGCTAATCAATAAGCTTCAATTAAAAAGAAGATGATACGTTATATACGACTCTTTGTTCAAGTTAGTCAAGCCCAGAATTCAGGGCAAAATCATATTTTGATTAAATAATAAAATATATGTGCTATTGCAGCGCAGGTGGAGATCCATTTCAAATCCCGTTCTTCAGTTTGCTATCAAGCTTCCCGACTGTGGGGGAATGACAAAACATGAACGATTATTTGTGCTGTTTATTGTACTTAATGGCATGATCTTGCCTCGATTTAGAATTAATAGATGTTCGACATTAATGTTTAAAATGACGCACTCCTGTAAAAATCATGGCAATGTTGTGTTGGTCGGCGTAAGAAATAATTTGTTCATCTCTGATAGAACCCCCTGGTTGAATAATTGCGGATATACCAGCTTTCGCAGCTATTTCAATAGTATCAGGGAAAGGTATAAATGCGTCTGAGGCCATAACAGAGCCTTTGGGATCAAAGCCCATTTGCTCTGCTTGCCACAAACCAATACGAGCGCTCATCACTCGACTGGTTTGCCCTCCTCCAATCCCTATGGTGGCCAAATCTTTAGCATATACAATCGCATTGGATTTGACATGCTTGGCTGCTAACCAAGCGAACATTAAATTTTCGAGTTGCTCATCAGAGGGTTTTATTCGGGTAACGGTTTGCAATTCACAAGATTCCAGCGAAAGAGAATCATGTTCTTGTACTAATAGACCACCATCAACTTTCTTCATATTTAATCTAAAATTGGTACCTTGTTGCCAAAAACCGGTGAGAAGAACACGAATATTCTCTTTGGTTGCCAGAATTTTTTTTGCTTCTTCATTGGCATCAGGTGCAATAATGACTTCAACAAATTGCTTTTCAAGTATTGTCTTGGCCGTATCGCTGTCCAGAGTTCCATTGAAAGCAATAATTCCTCCATAAGCGGATACAGGATCACTTTGAAAGGCTTTTAAGTAAGCATCAAGTGATGTTTCGGATAGCGCAATGCCGCAGGGGTTGGTATGTTTTACAATGACGCAAACCGACTTTTCATTGGAAAATGATTTAACACAATCGAGAGCTGCATCGGCATCAATGATATTATTATAGGATAATTGTTTTCCCTGTAATAATGTTGCTGTGCCTAAAGAGCCTGGATGTGAATTTTTATCAGCATAAAAAATAGCTTGTTGATGAGGATTTTCACCATAACGAAGATCAGTAATTTTATTAAATTGACAGGTTAGGATGTCGGGAAATCCAGTTGGTACATAATCATTATCTAAAGTGGTTAAATAATTTGCAATTGCGGCATCGTAGGCTGCAGTATGGGCAAATGCTTTTTTAGCTAACGTAAAATTCCAATGAGAAGGCACTTTCTGATCTTGTAAATAATGAATCAATTTTGGGTAATCATTAGGATCAACGATGACATACGTATGGGCATGGTTTTTAGCTGCTGCCCTCACCATCGTTGGTCCACCAATGTCAATGTTTTCAATGGCCTTATTAAAATCGCAGTCCGGGTGGTTAATGATTTGTTCAAAGGGGTATAAATTGACAATAAGTAAATCAATAGGTTTTATTCCATGTTGTTTTAAAACAGGGCTGTCTTGTTCTCCGCGGGCTAATAAACCAGCATGAATAGCTGGATGAAGGGTTTTGACTCTTCCATCCATTATTTCGGGAAATCCCGTACAATCACTGACATCGGTAACTGGTAATTTATGTTCTCTTAATATTGCAGCTGTGTTACCCGTGGCTATCAATTCCACTCCATGGTCATGTAAGGCCTGACCGAGTTCTCTTATTCCTCTTTTATCAGAAACACTCAGCAGTGCTCGATGTGGCTTGAAAGAAGAGTCAATTTGTTTTTTCGCCATTTACATATACCTTAGTGATATCGTTATTATTTGCTGGTAAAAACCAGCAATGACCATCCCTCACAATATTCAGTTGCAATATGATTGAATGCGGAATCATAAGCTTCAATCAGTAAAGGGGCTTGTTCTTCCAGGAGCCCTGATGTTACCAAATGCATGCCGGAGGGGAGTAGTTGATGAAAACGCTCCTTTAAGTTGATTAGCGGGGCTAACAAAATATTTGCGATAATTAAATTCACAGGGTTTTGTAATGCCTCCGGGGAGCTGATAGAGAGCTGACTTTCAGTGATATGATTGACATACGCATTATTTTGAGTCGCTTGTAACGCTTGATTATCTATGTCAACGGCATAGACATGTTTAGCCCCTAACTTGATTGCAGCGAGGGATAGTATCCCTGAGCCACATCCATAATCTATTACTGATTTATTTTTTAAGTCAGCCTGTTCCAGCCAGTTTAGGCATAGGGAGGTGGTCGCATGTGTGCCTGTACCAAATGCCAACCCAGGATCTAACATTAAATTTACAGCATCAGGTTCAGGGGGAGAGAGCCAAGTAGGGCAGACCCATAAACGGTTACCAAAACGATGAGGTTGAAAATCTTCCATCCAGGCTCTTTCCCAATTTTTATCAGCGAGTGTTTCCAAACTGCAATGCAGAGAAGGTCTTTTATCAGCCAATTGTTCTCTTACGTATTGCGCTTCTTCTGCTTGGGCAAATAAGGCATGTATGATTACCTCAGGCCATAAGGGTGTTGTCCCTGGCTCTGGTTCAAGAACAGGATTATCGTTTTTGTCCGTGAGCATGATGGACAAGGCACCGTATTCTTCGAGTTCCTCGGTTATTTCTTCAATCTTGTCATTAGGACAATGTTCTATTTTTAGTTGAAACCACACGCTATGAATCCTTGAGCATTTTTTCTAGATAGTGAATGTTTGTGCCACCTTCCATAAAAGATTTGTCATGAAGAATACGTTGGTGTAATTCAATATTAGTCTTTATGCCATCAATGATAATTTCATCAAGAGCATTACGCATTCTGGCAATAGCTTCTGCTCTTGTTGCCCCATAACTTATTAATTTTCCTATCATGGAATCGTAATTAGGCGGAACAACATAGCTGCTATAGATGTGAGAATCAAAACGAATGCCTGGACCTCCTGGCTGGTGAAGCAATTTTATGGTTCCAGGAGAAGGCATAAAATTCCTGGGGTCTTCCGCATTGATTCGGCATTCAATAGCATGGCCACGTAATTTAATATCTTTTTGGGTTAATGTCAGAGGAATATCGCTGGCAATTTTGATTTGTTCTTTAATTAAATCAATACCAGTGATCATTTCTGTTACTGGATGCTCAACCTGGATGCGTGTATTCATTTCGATGAAATAAAAACAACCATCTTGAAATAAAAATTCAAAGGTTCCAGCACCTCGGTATTGTAACTCCTTGCAGGCTTTAATCACTGACGCGCCAATTTCTTCTCTTAATTCAGGGGTAATTCCTGGAGCCGGGGCTTCTTCTACGACTTTTTGATGTCGTCTTTGCATCGAGCAATCACGTTCACCCAGATGTATAGCATGTCCTTTACCATCTCCAAGAACTTGGAATTCAACATGGCGAGGATTTTCCAGAAATTTTTCCATGTAAACTATCGGGTTATTGAAAGCGGCTTTTGCTTCGCTTCGGGTTAATGCAATAGCACTGAGTAAATTGGATTCGCTATGAACGACTCTCATGCCACGTCCACCACCGCCACCTGCTGCTTTGATAATGATGGGATAACCAATTTTTCGCGCTAACTCCAGGTTTTTGTTGTCGTCATCTCCTAAAGGACCGTCTGAACCGGGAACACAGGGGACTCCTGCCGCTTTCATTGCGGCAATGGCAGAAACTTTATCCCCCATAAGGCGAATGGAGTCACCGCGCGGGCCAATAAAGCGAAAGCCGCTTTGTTCAACAATATCTGCAAAATCAGCATTTTCTGATAAAAATCCATAACCTGGATGTATCGCCACTGCATCAGTAATTTCTGCCGCGGATATAATTGCGGGAATATTGAGATAGCTTTTTTGGGCAGGCGCAGGGCCTATGCATACTGTTTCATCAGCTAGGCGAACGTGCAACAAATCTTTGTCTACATCAGAGTGAACAGCAACAGTCTGAATGCCGAGTTCTTTACAAGCACGCAATATACGAAGGGCAATTTCGCCTCTATTAGCAATAACTATTTTACTGAGCATAAACAGGCCTCTCTATTCTATGATAAACAAGGCCTGGTCATATTCAACGGGATCCCCGTTTTTTACCAGGATTTCAACAATTTTCCCAGCACGATCTGCTTCAATTTCATTGAACATTTTCATTGCTTCAATAATGCATAAAGTATCGCCCGCTTTAACAGATTGTCCCACTGTCACAAAAGGAGGGTTGTCTGGCGATGGGGCTGTGTACATTGTACCAACCATTGGTGAACGAATTTTATGGCCTGAGGAGGTTGAAGTGACTTGTTTATTTTCAACCACATGAGGTTCGGCGGTAGAAGTATTGGATGAAGGAGTAGAAGTCGTTTGTTTCGCGACAGAAGGAGCCACATAATGAATTTGTGGAGCCGCTTCTGTTGCTATATTACTATGCCGGCTTAGCCTTAATGACTCTTCACCTTCTTTGATTTCAATCTCTGAAATGCCAGTTTCTTCCAGGAGCTCAATGAGTTTTCTGATTTTTCTGATATCCATTTGTTCTTTCTCTCTACTGTAATTCTTTGATAATTGCTTGTAAGGCCAGTAAATACCCTTGCGCCCCCAAACCGCTAATGACACCAACGGCGATATCTGAGAAATAGGAGTGGTGGCGAAAAGTTTCACGGGAAAAAATGTTACTTAAATGAACCTCAATAAATGGAATGGCAACCGCACTTAAAGCATCTCTAAGGGCAATGCTTGTATGAGTAAATGCTGCAGGATTTATGATAATGTAATTGATTTTATCAATTCCAGCCTGATGGACTGCTTGAATTAACTCTGCTTCAGCATTGCTTTGAAAGCAGCTGAGTTGAATCCCTGCATTGTCAGCTTCCTGGATTAAATCACCATTGATTTGAGTTAGCGAAGTATGGCCATAAATGAATGGTTCTCGGGAACCTAAAAGGTTTAAATTGGGGCCATGTAATACTAGAATTTTTTTCATTACACATCAGTATAGTCTGAGATTTGGAGATTTTGCCTGAACTTTATGAACATGTCTATATATCTGCGAGGATATCGGCAAGATCTCCGCAAGTTTAGCAAGAAATTTTATATTTAGTGAAAAGGAATTGATTGTACTTAAAGAGTGTCCCGATTTTAGGATTATGCTATTGTTATTTATTTCCTGAGCCAGGAAGAGCTTATGTCTAAAACGTTTATAACAGATGTCACCTTGCGTGATGCTCATCAATGCTTAATCGCTACAAGAATGCGTACTCAAGATATGTTGCCAATCTGTAATAAAATGGATGATGTTTGATTTTGGGCTATAGAAGTCTGGTTTTAGAACAGCGTAAAAATAATCAATTAATCCCGGAGCCTTTATTGGCTCAATCAAGTGCACCAGATAATTCTGCCATGTCTGAGTTTGACATTATTCTTCATGGTGAAAGTTATCATGTAAAAGTAGCAGGTTATGGAATGGCTGAGCATGGTCATCAATCCTGTTTCTTGTAGGTTGATGGGTCCCTGAAGAAGTCGTTGTGCAACGCTCCAAACTCCATGACAAAATAGGGCATTACTCAGTTAATAACAAAATAGGACCAGGGGATATTACTGTAGCCATCTCCGGTTCTATTATTGCAGTTCATGTTTCTGCCGGGGATGAAGTAAAGGCCGGGCAGGTTGTGCTGGTTATTGAAGCGATGAGAATGGAGACAGAAATAAAAGCACCTGTGAATGGAGTAGTTGCAGAAGTATTATGTCAAAAGGGAGATAAAGTGACTCCTGGGCAAATATTAATCAGGATGGAAGTGAGTTAAGGGGTAGCCCCGCATATTATTTTCACTACTTGTTTTTACTTGCTAAAAAATTTTTTAAGAATTTTTATGTTTTTAAAAATGACAAAAAGACCAATTAATAGCTCATTGGGTTTAAAAACAATTGCTTTATTATTTAATTAGATTAAAATTATGCCACTTAGGTCAATTTTTTGAAAACTGTTTAGGGAGCCCAAGTCCATCAGCCTG
Organism: Legionella sp. PATHC032; assembly: GCF_026191185.1. Taxonomy (NCBI): domain Bacteria; kingdom Pseudomonadati; phylum Pseudomonadota; class Gammaproteobacteria; order Legionellales; family Legionellaceae; genus Legionella; species Legionella sp. PATHC032. Next base: position 514,038 of record NZ_JAPHOV010000001.1, read on the forward strand.
TGGCTTTCAAAATGTCGGATAAACCCAAGTTTTGCATCGGAGCAAAATTAGTATTTTCAAAAATAATAAATTTGTGCTAGTTTGGAAAAGTTTGGAAAAGAGTTCTTGCATTTTGAAAATGGTAGTTGGTTATATGCCTAGAAATATTAGGATACTATCCAAATAGTTGAATTAAAAATGGAAAATACTTTTTTATTATCTTAAGTATTGTCCTAATTTGGATCATCCTTAATTTTGCAGTTGAGCATTAGTCTACACTAAAAATTTAACTGAAAAATTATAGGGGAATATAACAAACCTGGGCACTCCAGGAAGAGTTGCTGTATGAGAATTTAGTTTAAGGAGTTAGAATCAATGCACCCAAATTATTATTTGTCACCTTTAGCTGTAGCTATAGCATTAGGGATTGCTTCACCTGTGAAGGCAGCCGATCCGATCCCTTTACAAAAGTCGTCTTTTTCTGAAGTCACACAAAAATTTCAGTTGACTTTGCCTGGTGTTATGAAAGGTGCTGTAGTTTCAACGAATAGTTTGCAGTTTATAAGACAGCATACTGATGGGAATAAAGTGACGCATGTTCGTATGCAGCAACAATATGCCGGGTTTCCAGTTTTTGGTGGTTACGCCATCCTGCACAGCAAGAATACCACGCCTAGTCTAGTGACAGCGAAATCTGATGTGAAAATGAATGGTGTGATTTATGATGGGTTGCAAGCAGAATTAGGTCAACCTAAACCTTCATTTGTAAAAAATGCTTCTTTGGCATTACAACAATTTAAGGATAAATACGCGAATAAACAAGTTAGTGAAGATCAAGTAACCCCTATGATTTATATTGATGAAAAGCATCAAGCTCATTGGGCTTACAAAGTCAGCGTTTTAGTTATCCATGATGATAGAATTCCTGAGCGACCAACAGCAATTATCGATGCAGAAACCAATAAGCCTTTTGTCCAATGGGATGATGTAAAAACGGAAAGAGTCCAAGCAAAAGGGATGGGATTTGGTGGAAATCGTAAAATCGGTGAATATCAATTTGGCAAGGACTTACCATTATTAGAAATCACACGTGATTCAAGTGTTGAAATGTGCTTTATGGAAAATACCGATGTTAAAGTAGTAGACATGGGACATAAGTACTATTCAAATAACAAACCTATGCAATTTACTTGTAAAGAGACTCCCGATACTCAATCTACTAAAACTTATTATACCGGATATTCGGCTGATGGTTATGATAAAGATAATGGAGCTGCTTCTCCTACCAATGATGCACTGTATGCTGGTTATGTCATTAAACACATGTACCATGATTGGTATGGTGTGGAAGCTTTAACCAAATCAGATGGATCGCCAATGCAATTAGTTATGCGAGTGCATTATGGTCAAGGCTATGAAAACGCCTACTGGGACGGCAAGCAAATGACCTTTGGTGATGGTGACACTATGATGTATCCTTTGGTTTCTCTAGGTGTAGGTGGTCATGAAATCAGTCATGGGTTTACTGAACAACATTCTGGACTTGAATATTTCGGTCAGTCTGGTGGTATGAATGAGTCGTTTTCAGATATGGCTGCTCAAGCAGCTGAATATTATTCAGTTGGAAAAAACAGCTGGCAAATCGGCCCGGAAATAATGAAAGAAGACAGTGGTTATGAAGCATTGCGTTATATGGATAAACCAAGCCGTGATGGTATGTCTATTGATGTAGCTGATGATTATTATGGTGGCTTAGATGTTCATTACTCCAGTGGAGTGTATAACCATTTATTCTACATATTAGCCAATCAACCTAATTGGAATCTTCGTATGGCTTTTGATGTCATGGTAAAAGCCAATATGGATTATTGGACACCTTATTCAACGTTTGATGAGGGCGGTTGCGGTATGTTGAGTGCTGCCAAAGATTTGGGTTACAATCTGGATGATGTTAAGAAGTCATTGAGTGAGGTGACTATAAATTATCAATCTTGTTATGCCGATTAATTCATTTTATTGACTGATAAAATTTAGCCAGAAGTTGACTTATGACTTCTGGCTTTTCCATGTGAATATGGTGCCCACCATCTAGCCTCTCAATTTTGATATTCTTTACCGCTTGAATCCTTGCTTTCATCTTATCTGAATCAAACGAAAATCCTTTGCTGGCCCAAATAAGGTAAGTTTGAGCTTTTATTTCTGTAAGACACGAAAGAACTTGTGTTTCAGTCATTTGTAATGGGGATGGGGCTAATAGTCTGCGATCATGTCGCCAATAGTATAGACCATTTTCTTGTTGAATTCCGCGTTCGCAAAGTGACTTGGCAATATCCAGAGAAACATATCCTTTAACAGAACGGGCAAGAGCAGCATGTTCAAACTTATTGTAGCCTTTTGCTTTTTTTGACTGTTTTTGTGATAGATAGTCCAAGTATTTTGACAGTTGTTGGCATGCTGTTTCTGCCGGGTGAGAAAAAGGGCCTAACCCTTCGATTAAGCTTAATGAAAGAAAACGATCCGGTGCAACTCCTGCTACCAGACTTCCCAAACAGGCTCCCATAGAGTGCCCTAGCAAGTGTAGCTTATTTAGTCCCAAGGCATTAATAATTTCAACAACAGTAAATATTCCATCAGTAAAATGATATATGCATCCTGGGGGTAAGTGCGAAGAGTGGCCATGTCCAGGCAGATCTACTGCTATGAAATAGTAATCATGCTGTAAATATTGAGCAATATCATCAAAACTATTAGCATTATCTAACCAGCCGTGCAAGGCAAAAATAGGTGGATTATCAGGATTTCCCCATATTTTGCATGCTATAGATAATCCTGGGATACTTAAAATCTTCGTTTTCATCGATTTTCTGTGGTTTGTAGGTAATGGTTATAGCTTATTACTTTATATGCAGGTATGTAAATTCAGTTTTTGCTTTGACCTTAGGTTTTTTTATAAGCCCTGATAGTAATTGAAATAGACGAAGTTCAATAAACTATGTCGATCATTCGTTTACTTGTAACAAACTATAAAAGATTACAAAATAAGTGGTTTTACAAGTTGTTGAGGAAGGGCCAATACTATGATAAATAAAAATAATTCAGAGCCCGAGCTGATCAGTTTAATGACAAATTCTTTTCAAAATGTAGGTTATAATTATAGAGCAATGTAATACATTTATCCTATTACCATTATACTGATTATAGAAACCTAAATGAGAGACAGAGTATCTATGCAACCTGAGGTGCGCAGCGTATCGCTGATAACTTATAATATTCATAAAGGTTTTGGAGTAGGTGCAGTAAGGTTTTTGCTTCCTGAAATGCGAGAGGCTATTACTGGATTGAATCCGGACTTTGTTTTTTTACAAGAAGTGCAAGGTAAACATAGAAAACGTGAAAAAAGAATTGTCAGTTGGCCTGATTCTCCTCAATGTGAGTACATTGCTGAAAATATATGGCCACATTACGTTTATGCAAAGAATGCAGTATATCAATCTGGCCACCACGGAAACGCGATTTTAAGCAAATACCCATTTGAGAGTTTTGAAAGCATTAATCTTTCAAACATGAACAGAGCATCAAGAGGCATACTTCATACCCAGTTAAAACTGGATAATAATATTATCCATCTTTTGTGTGTTCATTTAGGTCTATTTAAGGCAGAGCGTACCGAACAATGTAAGGCATTGATACAACGTATTAAAGATGTTGTGCCTCAAAATGAGCCTCTGATAATGGCAGGAGATTTCAATGATTGGCGTCATGTTATTTCTAAAATTCTTGCTGAAAATTTAGGAATTGAAGAGGCTTTTGTCGCACTTGAAGGACAACATGCCCGTTCATTTCCTGCAATAAGACCTGCTTTGTGTGTCGACAGGGTGTATTTTCGCGGAATGAAAGTTCAGGAGGTTGCCTGTTTACAGGGCAAACCTTGGCGGATGTTATCTGATCATTTACCCTTGTACGCACGTTTTGAATTATTATGATTGTAAGAGATCAGCTCCTCTACCTGGAACAGCCGTATTTGGTTCATTTTGAACGAAAATAATCCTTCAAAATGTTCATATAGTTATCTATGTCGTGCTTTTTCAGGATTATTTTCATCCAACTTGAGATTAAATAAGAGTGTTAGAGAATATTTAAGCGTGAGAGCCTGACCTATTACTTATGACTAAAATTAAAGCGACAGTCTTCCTGGTCGAGAGAAGATTCTGTCGCTATTGCAATTTTACTCCATGTTGTTTTGGTATTCACCCAAACAAGCCATACTGTTTAAGCGAGCTCTCTTAATTAAAGCCTCTTGCGCTTTGGCGATATTGGCTTTGTTTCCAGACCATTCTTTTAAGCAATCCTCTTGTAATGCTCTTCCAAATGAAAAACTTAATAACCAGGGTTGGTGGCCAATTTGATTGATTGCATTCAAATTCGCGGTAGCTTGTTGGGGCGTTTGACCACCAGAGAGAAAGTTAATGGTAGGTACTGACGCTGGAACATTATTACGAAATACACTGATGGTGTAGTCAGCTACTTCTTCAGGATCGCTAAATGGGGTAACCTCTTTACCACAGGTCACCATACTGGGTTTAAGTATAATGTGCTCCAACTCCACTTGATGGATAAACAAGGTATGAAACAGTTCATGGAGAACCATTTCACAGACTTCAGCACAATGTTCTATGCTATGGTTGCCATCCATTAATACTTCAGGCTCAACAATTGGAACGATGCCGACTGATTGACAAGCCGCAGCGTAACGACCTAAATTTTCAGCTCCTGTTTTGATGGCAGTGAGGCTGGGGGTGTATTCGGAAATGGAATAAACATTTCTCCATTTTGCGAATTTTGCACCTAATTTTTTAAAATGAAGCAGGCGCTCGGTTAAACCGTCTAATCCCTGGGTGACTTTTTCATGTTCTGTATTGGCTAAATCAACAAGTCCTTTGTCTACTTTAATTCCAGGAATAATGCCTTTACTAGCAAAAAGTTCAGGAATTGGTGTTCCATGATCGTCAGTTTGAGTAAATGTTTCCTCAAATAAAATGACGCCATTGATATACTGTTCTAAATCAGGTGTGGTAGCTAGTAACAAGCGATAATCTCTGCGATTTTGCTCGGTATTTTCTGTATTGATTGACGCAAAGCGCTTACCAATTGTACTGTTGCTTTCATCCGCAGCTAAAATACCTTTTCCCTCATGCAGCATTTGCTCCATGGTATTTGATAATTCTTCATAACTCATAACGTATTTATCTCCTCATTATCGGGTGTCGACCTTTCGATGTGGCTTGGCACCTATTTAATTGAAATAGCGGTTAGTCATATCTTGTCAAATCCGGAGTTTTTACCGAAATCATGACACTGATTAATAATAGTTTTTGATACAACATTTCAGCGTGAAATATATTTTTCACGTACAATCTGTTGCATGGAAAAACCATGTTCTTTTAAGTAATTAAATGCCTCGTCGATCATACCTGGATTTCCACATAAATAAACCATATCGCGAGCGGGATTTAAATTAAGCTCTGGAAATGCATGTTGTACATACCCACTGTATTCATTGTCTTTCAAGTCTTGTGTTTGTACACGACTTAAATAGGGACGAAAACTTACTTGTGGATATTTTTTTGCAAAGGTTCGGAAATCATCGGGATAGAGAATCTCTTCACTGCGTTGCACTCCTTGAAGGATGACTACCTGTAAATCCGGATGTTTCTCTATTCTTTGACCAAGCTCATTAAGCATGGCTCTATAAGGTGTGGTACCAGTACTGGTCGCTACCAATATGTATCTTCCTGGAGTTTCATCTTTAAAAATCAAACGCCCGAAAGGTCCATTAATATGGATCATATCGCCAGGCTTTAAATTGTAGAGTAGCTCTGTACCTGGTCCTCCTTCGAAATACCCGGCAGCAAATTCAATTCGATTATCCTGCTTGGGTTCATTGGCAATACTATAACTACGCTTTAAGTTTTTTCCATCATGTTCAAAATGAATAGTGATAAACTGTCCAGGTAAATATTCGAAAGGGGGCGATAATTCACAATTGAATATAAAGTGTTTTACCTTGGGAGAAATCATGAAGGACTCTTCTAGAGTGATGGGAAAAGTATTTATTTGCATAAGGAATATCAACTTTTATTCTAAAATGATTAATATAGGGGAAAAATTATGCATTGCAAGAGCTAAACGCATATAATTAACATATGAACACGATAGATTTAATCACTATATTTGGTAATATTAGCCAATCTCTTTATCCTGTGCAAAAACTTATCACTGGGGGTGCTTATATATTGGGTATCTTGTTTTTTATAACAGCAATTGGTAAGTTAAAAAAAATCGGGGATCATCGAGCCCAATCCTCCTCACAAGAAAAAATGTTTACTCCAATGATGTATTTATTAGTCGGAGCACTTTTAATCTACTTGCCTTCAGGGATGGATCTTATGGCGAACACCGCTTTTGGTGTGGGTAATGTCTTAACTTATTCCAACTATAATCCCGCCAATATCTACAGTTCAATGGGATTTTTAATTCGCACTGCGGGTATTCTATGGTTTATACGTGGATGTGTACTTGTTGCTCATGCCAGTCAACCGGGCACTCAACAAGGACTAAAAGGATTGATATTTCTTATTGCAGGCGTTCTTGCAATGAACTTTGATAATACGATTGCTATGATTAATTCTGCTTTAGATTATTTTATTAGGGCAACTTTATCAGTAAAAGCTGCAGCAGGATTCTAGTTTTTTCTGATTGATTTGTCTTCGCTTTTAATGCATTTTCCAAGAAACAGGACTTAAGAACCCCCCCAATCTCTTTGTTAAAAAATTTTTAATTCTGTCATTTAGTTTATCTAAACTCCCTCAGTAAAAACATTTTTTGCCTCGATTTTGGGAGTTTTCGTAATTCCTGAGAAAATAAAACTGGATAGCAATCCTTTGGGTTGTTATAAGTCTTCTTCACCACAGATTTTCAAGTTGTTTGTTTTAGCAAAATCCATAATTGCCTGATAAACTTGTGGGCTTGATTCCTTGAGTTTTGGGTCAAGTAAAACACATTTATAACCCTCGCTGTTGACACTTGGTTGCAAAAGCGGGGAATAATAAATTCTGCTATTTTTAAAAACAGCTAAAGAACCGCTCATGCGCTCCGCCCAATCGCTTGGGCGAAACGTTTTTCCCTGCGGTGTAACACCCTCAATAACGATAGTTTTATTTTTTCGATTAGACATAACTCTATGCATATTAAATACAGTATGATAATTATATCATCATCATGCTGAGCCTGCAGGGAAAATTAATTATTTTATTGCAATAAATCGTTGTTTCTCTTTAGTCATTGCCAATTATTAGTCACAATTGCATGCTGTCTTTGTGACTGATCATAAGTTTCCATAGTAGATTTAGTTCTACTTATGATAGCATGTTCTTGATTTAAAAATGAATGAGGTATGATTGCGAATGAATAAAGAACATCATTCTGGGATTTATTTGTTACCAAATTTATTAACGACTGTCAGTTTATTTGCAGCATTTTATTCAATAGTTGCTTCCACAAAGGGACAATATGAGGCTGCTATTGTCGCTATGTTTATAGGAATGATTGCTGACAGTCTTGATGGACGGATTGCCCGGTTAACCAATACACAAACTGAATTTGGTGCTCAATACGATAGTTTGTCTGATATGGTTACTTTTGGAGTAGCCCCATCCTTACTTTTATATAATTTAACCCTGCATCAATTAGGAAAATTTGGCTGGTTGGTCGCTTTTATTTATACAGCAGCGGTTGCTTTGCGTCTGGCTCGGTTTAATACTCAGATTGGAAAATCGGATAAGCGTTATTTCCAGGGCCTCCCATGCCCACCAGGCGCAGCAGTAATGGCTTCTTTTGCCTGGATCTGTTTTCAAAATGAATGGGAAAATTTGGTTGTATCTTTATTTACAGCGGTCTTGGCTTTGATTGTTTCTGTATTGATGGTGAGTAATTTACGCTATTACAGTTTTAAGGAAGTAGATCTTAAGGGTAAGGTTCCATTTTTATATGTTTTAGTGATGATTCTTTTGTTTGTTGCAATTGCTGCAAATCCTGCAATAGTGCTTTTTGCAAGTTCAGCTATTTATGCTTTATCAGGCCCTATGCTGACTGTGATTTCATTGCATAAAATGAGGAAGCAAAGAAGAAATATGAGCAAATGACATGGAGCGTGTATTTCTTAATGAATTATTATGAAAATTTATTACCAAAACCTGTAAACAGGTGATTTCTTTAGACTTGGTATCAAGTAAGGTTTCGAAGTCTTAAGTTAGTTTATTAAATCACAGGTTGATCATAATAAAGATGTTACAAGAACTGGAAGCACATTCAGGGAGAATAAGAACCTCTCTGTGTCGCAAAAAGATATGAAGCGAAGGTAAACAGCGTTGATTAGTATATTCTTATTCACTTTCCCCAAACCGATTATTAATTAATTCGACCAAGGCTTCATTCATACGCTCTTCATCCGGACCGTCAATTTCCAGCGTCAACTCACTACCTTTGTTAGCAGCAAGCATCATCACACCCATAATGCTTTTGCCATTAACGGTCTGAGTATCTTTGGTTACATCAATATGACTTTGAAATTTTGCTGCTGTTGAGACAAATTTCGCTGAGGCACGAGCATGTAAACCGAGTCTGTTGATTATCTTAATTTTGGTCTTGATCATAGCACGTACAATGTATCATGACTCTGGTATCAGGTACAGTGATTAAATAAGTGATTTTAGTAATCGCCTTGCTTTCTCAGTGCTATGACCTCATTCAAAAAACTGTTATTTGTTTTATGTCAGTTTACATAAAGCACTGAGAAGGCGTTGATATTAAATTAAAGTAAAAGTGTTTGTATTTAAAATAACATTTAATCCCTGTCTCTATGGGCTAAAAGTTTTTCCTTGTGTTTAATCAGTTGTCGATTTAATTTGTCTACCAAAGTATCAATAGCAGCATACATGTCTTCTGATTCTGAACTGGCATGCAACTCACCTTTAGTAACTAATACAGTAGCTTCCGCTATTTGTCTAACCTTTTCGACATCAAATACTACATTAATTGCTCTGATGTGATCAAAATGACGCTCAAGCTTATCAAATTTTTCTTCAGTGAATGCTCTTAGTGCAGGAGTGACATCCATACCATGTCCAGTAATGTTGATTTGCATAAAACCTCCTTTCGTTGACCGATTAATTAACTACTAATAACCTTTCTTTCATTGGATGGGGGAATCCCCATTGCTTCACGATATTTGGCAACAGTACGTCTTGCTACTTTAATGCCTTGCTCGCCTATTAGTTGGGCAATTTTACTATCACTCAAAGGTTTTTTTCTATTCTCTGCTGAAATTAATTTTTTAATTACCGCGCGTATTGCGGTGGAAGAGCATTCTCCCCCGCTATCAGTATTGACATGACTGGAGAAGAAATATTTTAGCTCAAAAACCCCGCGGGGTGTATTAATAAATTTTTGAGTTGTAACTCTTGATACCGTTGATTCGTGCATGTCCAGGGCAGAAGCAATATCATTCAATATTAATGGCTTCATCGCCTCTTCACCAAACTCCAGAAATCCATGTTGGTATTCCATGATACAGGTTGCTACTTTTAGCAGAGTTTCCTGACGGCTTTGAATACTTTTTAAAAACCAACGTGCCTCTTGTAAATTATGCTTTAAGAATTGATTATCCAGACTATTGTTTGCGCGTTGGATTAAAGCGGCATATTGACTATTAATACTCAACTTGGGAAGAATATTTTGATTCAAAAAAACTTTCCATTGATTATCTATCTTTTTAACAGTTAAGTCGGGAATAACATATTCAGTATTATCTTGATGGATCAAACTTCCTGGTTTTGGATTTAATTTATGAATGATTTGTAATATTTCATGGATTGTTTTTTCGCTTATTTGATGATTTTTCATGAGTTGTCTATAGTTATGTTGTCCTAGCAACTCAATGTCTTCAAGAATGATTTTCTTGGCAGTAGCCAAAAGCTTAGGTTCCAGTGGCAGTTGTTCCAATTGCAAAACGAGTGTTTCTGCTAAATTAACAGATGCGCATCCTACGGGGTCAAATAATTGAAGCCTGTGTCTCACTGCTTCTATTTCTTCTATATCCAGAGGAAAATCATCACTGTTTAAGCTGGCGTGAATTTCAGCAACAGGTATAGTTAAAAAGCCATCATCGTTTATAGCATCAATAATTGTTGTAGCAATGACTCGGTCAATATCGCTCATAGGCGTCAGATCAAGTTGCCAGTTAAGATGGTCTTGTAAATTGGTGGTCGTACAGTGTAGATTATCAAAATTGTAATCGTTCTCTTCAAAATTATTACGCTTGTTTAAGCTATTATACAGTTGTGACCATTGAAAATCTGAATATTCATCATGGTTCTGATTGGTATTTATTTGGATGTCTTCTTTTTCTTCAACAGGAGTGGCTTCAAGCAAAGGATTTGATTCAACTATGAGTTGAATTTCTTGTTGTAAATCAAAGGTAGATAATTGCAGCAGTCTTATGGCTTGTTGCAGTTGTGGGGTTAACGTGAGATGTTGACCAATACCAATCTGCAATGTCTGTTTCATTCAAATCCTCTTTGTTTTTACTGTCTTTATCTATCAGTTTAAACGATCCACGAGGATTATCCAGTGTTTACGGGCGTTAATTTGAATTTAAAAGTATGGGGATTACCTATTTTTTTAATAAAATGATAGGCTTGTTTTGAAATATAACAAATTGATTTTGAAAGGGGATAATGAGAGGACGTAAGCCCCAAAAACAGGGGCCTATCAATTTATTTTACTTTTTTCTCTTTGAAAAGCACGTGCTTACGTACTTTAGGGTCGTACATCATCAACTCCATCTTTTCAGGATGGTTACGTGGATTTTTGGTAGTGGTTTTATAGTATCCAGTTCCTGCTGTGGATTCCATTTTCACTTTTATTGTAACAGCTGCCATGGCTTATCCCCTTGTTATATCTTCTCACCTTTAGCTCTGATTTTATCCAGAACTGCCTTTATGCCTAACTTGTCAATAATTCTCATACCCTTGGTACTTAATCTCAAGGTGACAAATCGATTTTCTTCTTCAACCCAGAATTTATGATTCTGAATGTTAGGCAGGAAGCGTCTTTTGGTTTTGTTATTAGCGTGCGACACTTTATGACCAACCATGGGTCGCTTGCCAGTTACCTGACATACTCTAGACATTGTGTTACTCCAAGATAAAAAAAATTTTAACAGCCCTTACCAATGCACTACAATGGTGTTGGTTTTGACGGGCTTTCGTTGTAAAAAATAACCAGATATGAAATACAAGAGCGGTTTTATAACAAAAAAACCCAAATATTGCAATATTTTTACTTTGTTTTCATTAAAATCGGATTTTTCATGGCTGTTGTCCAAAGAGGTATCTGGTAAAAGTAGAATATTTAATCAAAATCAGTATAATCCTGAAATTTTATATTGAGTTATTGTAATGCAACGTAAGATTAAAAGTTACGTGTTGCGCGCTGGGCGAATCAGTAACAGACAGCAACAAGGATTAGATCTTTGGCTTGAAGACTATGAATTAAAATTTGATAGTCCCTCTCCGTGGAATTTTGCGAAGGAATTTGGTCGCCATGATGCGGATACTATTGTAGAGATTGGTTTTGGTATGGGTACCTCATTGTTTACCATGGCAATGAATAACCCCCAATGTAATTACCTGGGCATAGAAGTACATAGAGCAGGCGTTGGTAGTCTGGTAGCGGATTTGCATGAGCACCAGGTGACGAATGTGCGGGTGGTGATGCATGATGCAGTAGAAGTTTTACAAACCAAAATACAAGAAAATTCTCTTGCTGGGGTTCAAATTTTTTTCCCCGATCCGTGGCATAAAAAACGTCATCATAAGCGACGACTGATTCAATCCGAATTTATTCAAATGTTAGCAAAAAAAATCAGGCCATCCGGATTTATTCACTGTGCTACTGACTGGGAAGATTATGCAGAACATATTTTAAATGTTTTATCTTCAGAATCGGCCTTGTTTAACCAACAGAAAGAGGGCGGATACTCACCTCGCCCGGACTCAAGGCCGTTAACAAAATTTGAGCAGCGTGGTGAGCGTCTAGGCCATGGGGTATGGGATCTGGTTTTTATAAAAAAATAAGGAAGTTACCTATGATTAAGCATGCAATTCTTATTAGCGGATTGATTTTTTCCTTTTTAGCCTCAGCAGCAGATATGTCGTTTTTAGCCCAATTGACTGAAGTACCTGGTGCCTCCGGGTACGAAAAAAATGTTCGCCATTTGCTGCAAAAACAGTGGCAGCCCTACATGACGGAGCTAAAAGTCGATGGTATGGGTAATTTGATCGGTCAGCGTAAATATAATCAGAAAGGACCGAAATTACTATTCATGGCACATCTTGATGAAACAGGGTTTATGGTCGAATCCATAACACCAGATGGTTTTTTGAAAGTTATCCCTTTGGGTGGGATTGCAAACTCGGTCATCTATGCTCAACGCTGGGCAGTTTCAACATCCAAAGGACCTGTATTAGCTTATTCAGGTATGGATTCCCCGCATTTATTAGGTGATAAAAAAATGTTAGGGTCCCCTGATATCAATGCCCTGTTTTTAGATGTTGGCGCAGAAAATAAAGAACAAGCTCAGAAAGAATTTGCAATCCAACCTGGCCTTGAAGTCACACCAGTAAGTGAATTTAGCCAATTAAGCAAGAACAGATTTTTAGGCAAGGCTTTGGATGATCGCTTAGGGTTAGCTGTCATTAGTGACGTTCTGGGGGCAGTGAAACAACAACCCAATCAATTATATGTTGCTGCCACAGTGCAAGAGGAAGTTGGCATGCGGGGTGCCAGTACAGTATACAAAGCGACTCATCCAGATATTGCAATTAATGTTGAAGTGGGAATCGCTGACGATTATCCCATGCTGTTGGCGGATAGAAAAGGTCGAATTGGCTTGGGGAAAGGACCATCCTTGTTTGTTTATGACAAATCAATGATTCCCCATCAGGAATTGATTAACTGGATAATGGAGCTCGCTAATAAAAATAATATCCCTCTACAACTTGAGGTGGAGCCAGGATATGGCGAAGACGGTTCCAAGGTTCAAGCCTCAGGCATGGGCGTTCCTGTCGTCAACATAGGTATCCCTATCCGATATGCACATCAACATGCTGGGATATTTGATAAAAGAGATTACGATAACACGGTTAAATTGTTGAAGTTGATTGCTGAGAATTTGAATCAGGAAGTGGTTGACAAGATTAAAAAGAGTTAACAATATTTTGATCTTCCATTGTCCATTGTGTAGTATTGGTGTCCTATAAATGATTTATAAATAAAGGAAGTATTATTATGGATTTTGTAAGTGAAATGAATAAGATTCTACAAATGGAATTAGAGCAATTTAAAGAATTTATTCAAAAGAAGTTGGAAGAAGATAAAAATTATTTAGAAAAATTATTTTGGCTGCCGAATGGTTCTCAAATGACTGTTTTAAATTATTTGATCGAACAATACTCTGAGCCTAAGGTCGGCGTAGACGATACAAATAAAGATTTGCTCGCCAAAATAGATTTTGTTCTTCATAAGGCTAAAGATGTGAATGTTGGTGAACCCTTACACCAGGCAATTGTTGCTGGAAAAATTTCTTTGGCACTCTATCTATTGGGAGTGGATGAAAATAATTTCACCAATGATGAAAGTGAAAAAACAGATGTTTTGAGTATTTTGTCTAAAGTAAGGAAAAAAATCGAAGAGTCTTTTAGCCACGTTAAACGATATTTTTTTGATGTGGATAAGCGGGATAGTTATGGGCGCACTTTGTTGTCTTTGGTATTAGATACAAAACGCAAGGAACTATTAATTGCCATTTTAGCTAGGAATCCCATTGTACACGCGACAACGTTAAGATCCTCTGCCTATGTTCCTTTCCAGCCTATTCATCAAGCTGTTGTTTTAGATTATGCGGAAGGCATTACCTTGTTAGCCAGTACGGGGGCGCAATTGACAAATCCACTGGGTATCATGAGAGATACACCAGTCATTTTAGCTGCTCGTTTGGGCAAAATAAATGCACTGGCGGCTTTACTGGATTTACCAGCTCAAAGTTTGTCTCTTGAATCCGAAAACAATCATTTATTCGAAGACAAACAAACTGGTCATACAGCAGTAGAAGAGTTATGTGAACGCATGACCAATGAGAATGATAAGGCAGACGCTCTGCGTGGGATTGCCATGCTAATATGCCGTGGTGCTGAACCGCCACGTAATGAAAAAATGCGAAACTTGTTAAGCAGCAACAGGGTTGCTTTCTTAAAAGCGGTCAGTACCTATTTGGCAGATAAGCCTCAGTTGGTCGATGCTTTTGTAGAGCGTTGCCATCTAAGAGAAAGTGCTTTGCATAACATAGTTTATGCCGATCATTCATGGGGGAGTTCTATTCGTCATTTATTTGGTGTTCCCAGTGAGGCGGCTCTTATTGTTGAAGAATTAGTAACGAGAAAATACAGTGATCCTTCTTTTGCCAGCGAAAATGTTTCATCATTATCAACTACTGCTACGGAAAATCTACGTTCAGAGAAGAATCCGCTAAAACTCTATGCCGAATTTGTCAGACGATATACACAAGCTTATGACAGCCAAATGATTACCAATCGTTGGAGTACTATGCGCTGGATGATCGCTGAAGGAAATTGCGATTGGGATACAGTGGTTCGGTATTCTAAAAATCATCCAACAAGCCGTACCAGAATTGTATTGAATGAAATGTTTAACCCAATACCGAGAGTACATGAGGATATTGAGTCTCAACAGAATTCTCCTAGAGTTGTCCTAAAATAATTCATATTAATATTTTGATCTTGAACCTTCGACAGGCACCCTGGTGACCTGCGAAGGTTTATAAAACATCTTGAGTATTTCCAGATAATTGCCAAGCCCAGATAGTTTTTTGCTTAATTGGTTAATATTCAAATAAGTCCTCAAGTATCTACTTGCTTAAACTTCATATACCCCATAAAATCCTAAATTCATTTGAAATTGCTAGGAGTAGTACATGGGGTGGAATGAGCCAGAGAAGGGCAAAGATCCATGGTCGGGTAAAAATCAACCTCCGGATTTGGATGAAGCGCTTAAACGTATCCAGGATAAATTGAAGAAAACATTTTTTGGAGGCACGGGCAAATCAAATAATAATTCGTCAGGCAGTTCCAGTGGCGGGTTGCTTGCTGTCGCAGTTTTATTAATAGCTTTTATTCTTTGGGCTCTTTCTGGTATTTTTATTGTGGATCCTGCAGAGCAAGCAGTGATACTCCGTTTTGGTAAATATGCAGAAACAGTTGGTCCTGGTCCTCATTGGATTCCTCGTTTTATCTCATCAAAGATTGTTATGAATGTAGATAGGGTGTTAGATTACTCCTACTCTGCTCAAATGCTTACCAGTGATGAAAATTTAGTATCGGTCTCTTTGGCTGTCCAGTACCGCATTAATGATTTGAGTGAATATTTGTTTAATGTCGCAAATCCTGAGGAAAGCTTACAACAGGCAACCTCCAGTGCCTTAAGGCAGGTTGTAGGCACGACAACCCTGGATCAGATAATAACCGAAGGTCGAGAAATTTGGGGAGGTAGGGTAGAAGAAACTCTGAGAAAAACTTTAGATAGTTACAAGACCGGAATTTTAATCGTTAATGTGTCACCCCAACCTGCCAGAGCTCCAGAAAGTGTTCAGGATGCTTTTGATGACGCTATTAAAGCTCAAGAAGATGAAAAACGCTTCAAGGAGCAGGCTTATGCTTATGCAGCGAAAGTAGTGCCCATTGCAGAAGGTAAAGCGAGCCGTATTCAACAGGAAGCTGAAGCTTATTCGAAGCAAGTCGTATTAGCTGCTCAGGGAGAAGTAGCAGAATTTTTAGCCTTACTTCCTCAATACAATGCAGCTCCTCAAGTTACGGCTAAACGGATGTATCTTGAGGCTATGCAAAAAGTTATGAATAAGAGCAGCACTATTATTGTAGACAGTAAAGCAGGAAACTTATTGTATCTACCTTTAGATAAATTACTTGGAAATCAATATTTTCCGCAATCTGAAAATCCAAAAACCATAAAAAACGGTACGAATGCCAGTAATGAGGAGGACAATTTGATTCTTTCTGGAAGAGATCTCACAAGGCCAACTTATAGTCAAGGGAGAGATTGAGAATGAATGCATTTAAAACAACATTAGGTGTCTTAATCTTTTTAATACTAGTGCTTTTGTTTACCAGTGTTTTTACTGTCACACAAGGACAGCAGGGTATTATTTTACGATTAGGGCGTTTGGTAAAAGACCCTCAAACTGACGCAGTGAAAGTGTTAAATCCAGGCCTCCACTTTAAAACCCCTTTTATCGAAAGTGTGCGAATTTTCGATACACGTATCCAAACCATGGATATCAAATCGACTCGTATTGTGACCAAAGAGAAAAAGGATGTCATGGTTGACTATTATGTGAAATGGCGAATTTCAGATTTAGCCCAGTATTATAAATCAACAGGTGGAAATGAATTTAAAGCCGAAACTTTGTTAGAACAACAGTTAAATACCTTACTCAGAGCCCAATTTGGTAAGCGTACTATATCCGATGCTGTTTCAGGCGGGCGTGATGATGTTATGGAGATACTGCGTAATGCTGCTGAGAAGCAAGCCGGCGAATTAGGTATTAAAGTGGTTGATGTTCGTATTAAAGGTATCGAACTGCCTTCAAATACCAGTAATGCCATCTATCAACGCATGAGAGCTGATATGCAAAAAATTGCAAACAGGCACAGAGCTGATGGACAAGCTGCCGCAGAACAAATCCAGGCGAAAGCAGATGCTGATGTCACGGTTTTGTTAGCTAAAACTAAAAGTAATGCTCAGCGAATCAGAGCAGTTGGTGAAGCGGAAGCAGCAGCTATTTATTCGAAAGCGTACACTCAAAATCCTGATTTTTTTGCATTATACAAAAGCTTGTTAGCCTATGAAGCCAGTTTTCATAGCAAAAAAGATATTTTAGTATTGGATCAAAGCAGTTCATTTTTTGATTATTTCAAACAAGCTATGCCAAAAAATGATGGTACAGCGGCTAAAAAGTAATTATAATGTGAAATTTTGCTGTAATCAGGTTCGATATTTATTGGCATCATCCATCTAATATAAATGCAGTTGGGTTTCTCGTAAAATGCAACTGCATTTTTAATTTTTATAGGTATGCAAACAAAGAGTAAATCATGGGTAAGAATGTTGTTGTTTTGGGTACACAATGGGGAGATGAAGGCAAAGGCAAAATTGTTGATTTGCTGACACAAGATGCTCAAGTGGTTGTCCGTTATCAAGGGGGCCATAACGCAGGCCATACATTAAAAATCAATGGAGTAAAAACAGTCCTTCGTTTAATTCCATCTGGGATGCTTCGCCCTAACGTAACCTGCTATATTGCAAATGGCGTCGTTTTATCACCTCAGGCATTACTTAATGAAATTAAGGAGCTTGAGGGTAGTGGTGTCAATGTGAGAGAACGGTTACGTATTAGCTTGGCTTGTCCTCTTATTCTTCCATACCACATTGCTCTGGATAAGGCTCGTGAGACACATATGGGCAAGTCTGCAATTGGAACAACAGGTCGTGGTATAGGCCCTGCTTATGAGGATAAAGTGGCTCGGCGTGCTCTAAGAGTTGGTGATTTATTTCATAGAGACCGATTTGCCAATAAATTAACAGAATTATTGGATTATCATAATTTTGTATTAACAAAATATTTCAAACAACCAGCTGTTGATTTGGAATCTCTCTTGGATGAATCATTACAATGGGCTGAAGAATTAAGACCAATGGTTTGTGATGTTTCTGCCTGTTTGCATGAACATAGAAAACAAGGTGAAAACATTTTATTTGAAGGGGCGCAGGGTGTTTATTTAGATATTGATCACGGAACTTACCCCTATGTGACTTCTTCAAATACCTGTGTGGGATCAGTAATTAATGGTGCGGGATTTGGTCCTCGGTATATTGATTATGTGTTAGGCATCACCAAAGCTTATACAACTCGAGTTGGCGGTGGCCCATTCCCCACGGAGTTACTTGATGAGGTTGGAAAACGCATTGCGGAACGAGGTCAGGAATTCGGCGCAGTAACTGGTAGACCCAGACGTTGTGGGTGGTTTGACGCTGTTTTATTAAAACGCTCGATTGAGTTAAATAGCATTTCTGGACTTTGCGTTACGAAATTGGATGTGCTCGATGGTTTAGATGTATTAAGGATTGCTGTCGCTTATAAAGACAGGGATGGCAATTTATTATCTCGACCTCCTCTGGCAGCTGATGATTTCAATGATTTGCTACCAGTCTATGAAGAGCTTCCTGGTTGGCAGGAATCTACCGCTGATGTGACTGTAATGAGTGATTTGCCAGCCAATGCCAAGGCTTATCTAAAGCGAATAGAAGAAATATTAGGGATTCCTATTGATATGCTATCAACAGGTCCTGAGAGGGATTCAACAATTACTTTACGAGATCCTTTTCTTTGATGTAAAGATAGAGTTTTCTAAGCACGGCGAGTGTCATGCAGGATTTCTTGATATGACACTTTCA
This sequence comes from Legionella sp. PATHC032, assembly GCF_026191185.1. Classification (NCBI taxonomy): domain Bacteria; kingdom Pseudomonadati; phylum Pseudomonadota; class Gammaproteobacteria; order Legionellales; family Legionellaceae; genus Legionella; species Legionella sp. PATHC032. The sequence continues at coordinate 532,680 of NZ_JAPHOV010000001.1, forward strand.
CCTTTTTGAGTGCTGGTGTGCTGTGCTTTAGCAGTCTATTTTCTTGTTATTCAAGTTAAAATTGTAGCTAAGAAGCAAATAAATACGGAAATTCCTTGTTTAAAATGTCATAAACTTTTTGTTGATCGGACTTACTTTTAATAATAAGCAGGACGGTGTCGTCTCCGGCAATAGTTCCTAAAATTCCTGAATTCGAAGACTCTTTTATGCTGAAGGAAACGTATTTACGGTCTATATAATAAGCAAGACTGTTTGCATTACCAGGATGAGTTTGTAGAATGATTAGTCCAAAATCAGAAATCTGTACATTTAGAACCAAAGGTAAGCCAGGCTGATTGTAATCAATGATTTTGTAATAACCAGATACTTTTGCTATTTTCATTTTTTTTAAGCGACGAGAAAGGGTTGCTTGAGGAATCTCATACCCTCTTTTTTTTAAACTGTTTTGTAAATCACTTTGTTCCGCAATAGTTTCAGTTTGTACTATCGATAAAATCAAATCATCCAAAAAGGCATCATGAGTCAATTGCTTTCTCCTTGTTATTAATCCAATTGAATTCATATTAATTAGAATGGAATTATATCCATTTTTTATTGACAGTACAAACCCCGATCATGTATATTCAATAAATGAATAAAAATAGGATACATATTCAATGAGAAAGATTTTTAGTTTATTGTTAATTAGTTCAATTATATTTATATCCAGTTGTGGTGAGCAAAAAAATCAAAATGCACTGCATTTTTCTACTTCAGCAGAATATCCACCTTTTGAATATATTGAAAATGGAGAAATAAAGGGATTTGATATTGATTTGGCAAAATTGATTGCCAGGGAGTTGGGTAAAGAAGCAGTTTTTGACAACATGCAGTTTAGTACGGTTTTACCAGCAGTGAATTCAGGTCAGGATGACATTGCTATTGCCACAATTACTATTACAGAGGAACGTAAGAAAAATTTTGATTTTACCAAACCTTATTATTTTGAAGGGATGGCAGCAGTTTTTGATACTTCACAGCCAGTGAAAGAGATCTCGCAATTAACAGGAAAAAAAATAGCAGTCCAACTGGGAAGTGTTATGGAAATTTGGCTTCATCAACATTTTCCCCAAGCTGAAATTACGGCTTTGGATAATAACAATCAGGCCATAGAAGCCTTAATTGCTGGTCATGTTGATGTTGTTCTTATGGATGGAGCACAAGGAGGGGTTTATAGCAAGAAATATCCAGGACTGTCCTATTCCATCCTGGCGAAAGCGAATGAAGGTTATGGATTGGTTTTAAAAAAAGGTTCTCCTCTAACAAATGAAATCAATTCCGCATTGGAAAATCTTAAAGCGAAGGGTGAAATTCAAAAACTAGAATCCATTTGGATAAAGGGGTCAATATGACAGAGATAGTGCAAAGTCTGTTTTTCATTGGCAAGGGAATAATTCTAACTATGCAATTATTAACAGGAGCCATGTTGATTGGCGTATTACTTGGAACTCTCTTGTCTATTTGCAGACATCAAGGAGTAGCTTGCTTTTTTATAAACCGATTCATATCAATATTGAGGGGCACACCACTCATTTTGCAATTAAGTTTTATTTATTTTGCGGTCCCTGTTTTATTAGGTATGCGACCAAGTATTTTAGTGGCTGGAATTGTTGCTTTTGGTTTGAATAGTTCCGCTTATTTCGCTGAAATTTTAAGATCCGGAATTGAGAGTTTACCCAAAGGGCAATTTGAAGCAGCCCGTACGCTGCAAATTCCTACTTTTTTCTTATGGAAAGATATTATTTTACCTCAAGTGATAAGAAATATTTTTCCCGCAATGATCAATGAAATGATCGCCCTGTTAAAAGAAACGGCCTTGATTTCCACTATAGGAGGCATGGATTTAATGCGTCAGGCTCAAACATTGGCAGCACAACAATTTACTTACTTTATGCCTTTATGTATCACGGGTTTCTATTATTACAGTTTGGTATTACTCCTTGAGTCACTAGGTAAAAAAATTGAAAAAAGGGGGCATTATGTTGCAAGTCATTAACGCATCGAAAAAAATCGGCAACGCTCAAGTACTTAATGAGATTAATTTAAATATTCAAGCAAACAGTATTGTCGGTTTGGTAGGGCCTTCTGGCAGTGGAAAAACAACTTTATTGAGATGCATACAACAATTGGAGTCAATCGATTCAGGCTCTATCCAGTGTGAAGGAAAAAGCGGATTTATGTTTCAGGATTTTCAATTATTTCCGCACATGACAGTACTCAATAATCTAATTTATGCCCCAAGTCTTCACGATAAAACTGCTGCTCATATGGCAAACGCGTGGGCTTTACTTGCTATGTTAGGTTTGTCAGACAAAGCTCACTCTTACCCGCAAGGATTGTCTGGTGGACAAAAACAACGCGTGGCCTTGGCCAGAAGTTTAATGATGAAACCGGATTTATTGCTTTGTGATGAACCGACTTCTGGCCTTGATATGGCGACCACTAATGATGTCATTGCTTTGTTAAATACAGTGAAGACTCTAAAAATCACTATGCTTATCGCCTCTCATGATTTGTTTTTTTTATCCAATATTGCAGAGCGCTTGCTGGTCGTAAAGCAAGGGAAATTAATTGCAGATTTTAAAACCCAAGAGGTGTCTGATCCTATTTTATATCTACAGCACTTTTACCAGGGGGAAATATTATGAAAAAAATTATTAAAAAAATCGCATTGGCTTATTCAGGTGGTTTGGATACTTCCATCATGATCCCTTGGCTTAAAGAGCACTATGAGCATGCTGAAGTAATCGCTGTGATTTGTGATTTAGGGCAACAGGAAGATCTCACTGCCATAAAAAATAAAGCGCTTAAAAGCGGCGCTTCCAAAGCGTATGTTGTCGAGGTGAAGAATGAGTTTGCCGTTCAGTATCTTTGGCCTTTGGTAAAATCGGGCGCTTTATATGAAGATCAATACATTTTGGGCACTATTTCAAGGCCACTAATTGCTCAAAAGCTTGTTGAAATTGCTTTGACAGAGCAAGTAAATGCTGTTGCGCATGGAGCCACCGGCAAAGGAAATGATCAAGTGCGTTTTGAATATTCGATTAAGGCTCTTGCACCTCAGCTTGAGATTATTGCTCCCTGGAGAACTTGGGATATTAAATCAAGACAGGAAGCGATTATGTACGCTAAAGCACATGGTATTGAGGTACCTGTGACTCCCAAATCGCCTTATTCGCGAGATCACAATATTTGGTATATTTCTCATGAGGGGGGTGTGCTTGAAGATCCGTCGCAGGAGATGCCTGACGATGTGTTATTAATGACCAGTCCTGTATCACAGGCCCCTGATGAAGAGGAAATGATTATTCTTGATTTCAAAAAAGGCGTTCCTGTCGCCTTAAATGAACAAAAGCTTTCTCCAGTTGATCTCTTAAATACATTAAATCAAAAGGCAGGCGAGCATGGTATTGGAGTGGCAGACATTGTTGAAAATCGATTAGTTGGGATGAAGATTCGAGGGATTTATGAAGCACCTGCTGCTGCAGTGATTTATAAAGCGCATAAACTGCTGGAGAGTTTATGTCTCACTCGTTCAACGTTACATTTGAAGCAATCTTTGCAGCAAACTTATGCCAATTTGGTTTATGAAGGAAGATGGTTTTCACAAACCAAGCAGGCTTTGGATGCATTCATTGATGTAACGCAACAGCATGTGACGGGTCGTGTTAAGTTAAAGTTATTCAAAGGGAATATTATTCCTGCTGGCATGCACTCTCCTTATAGCTTGCATCATCCAGCATTAGCTACTTTTGAAGAGGATAATGTATACAACCAAAAGGACGCTGAAGGATTTATTAACCTCTTTTCTTTATCCGCTAAAATCTATAGCCAGGTACATCAGGGAGGGAATTATGACTAATAAAACGTGGGGAGGACGATTTAAAAAATCTTTGGATAGTCGCGTGAATCAGTTTAACGCTTCATTGGCTTTTGATCATGTGCTTTTTGACCAAGACATTAATGGCAGTCAGGTTCATGTGAAGCAATTAGCTAAACAGAAGATTTTAACAGAAGCCGAAAGCCAGGCGATTTTTTCTGCTCTTGAAGAAATCAGAAGTGAGATAAAGCAAGGTCAATATTCATTTAATGAACGTGATGAAGAAGACATACATATGTTTATTGAACAACTGCTGACTCAAAAATTAGGAGAGTTAGGTAAAAAATTACATACTGGCCGCAGTCGCAATGATCAAGTGGCTTTGGATCTCCGTTTATATACCAGAGATAAAGGCTATCTAATTAATGAACTTTTAACGGGGCTTGTCGATTGTCTTGACGATCTCACCAGGAAACATCAACAAGATTTAATGCCAGGATATACTCATTTACAGCAAGCCCAACCTGTCACATTAGGGACTTATTTTAACGCGTATCAATCCATGTTTAGCCGGGATAAGAGCAGATTGGAGGATTGGTTTAAACGCATGAATTATTCTCCCTTGGGTGCCGGGGCACTGGCTGGGAGTACCTTACCTCTTGATAGAGAATGGGTGGCTGAGTCCTTGGGATTTACAGGGATTATTTCTAACACTCTTGATGCGGTCAGTGACAGAGATTTTGTCATTGAGTTATGCGGTGTTGCTGCAATGATCATGATGCATCTCTCCAGATTATGTGAAGATTTGATTCTATGGTCTACCCAGGAGTTTGATTTTATTACTTTGGATGATGCGTTTGCTACAGGCTCTTCACTGATGCCTAACAAGAAAAATCCTGATGTTCCAGAATTGATTCGTGGTAAATCAGGACGAGTTTATGGTCATTTAATGGCTATTTTAACGGTAATGAAAGGGTTGCCCCTAGCTTACAACAAAGACATGCAGGAGGATAAAGAGGGATTGTTTGATACGATTAATACGATAATCGGTTGCCTCCAAATCATAACTCCTTTTTTGCAAAGTTTGACTTTTAATACGTCGTTAATGAGGGCTAAAGCTCAAAGTGGTTACCTTGATGCGACAGCCATTCTGGAGTCATTAGTGATGAAGGGTATTCCTTTTCGTGATGCACATCATCAAGTTGGGTTATGGATTGCAGAAGCAATAGAAAAACAATGTTCACTGACCGAATTATTAAAAGGAGGCTAAGAATGTCTTTTTCCACCTCGACTGATACAACCTCTATTGAAACTCAAGATGATAGTCTTGATAAAATTCAATCTAACAATAACCCATCTACAATTAATGAAGTGAAGACTAATACTTTTGTCATTAATTTGCAACAAGCTATTTTTAGTCTGGAGACAGGTAGTGAGGCCGTTGATTTTATTTCTCATAAGGATACAGATTCTCCATTTCCTGCCGCTGAATATAAGCCAAGGCATTTTCTTACGGGCACAGAGTTGTCAAGGGAAGAAATTCAATTGATTTTAAGCCAGGCCAGAGCAATAAAACAAACGCCAAAATTATATAACCAGGCACTTGCCAATAAAAGTTTGGTGATGATTTTTGAAAAACCTTCCTTTAGAACCCGTTTGAGTTTTGCTTTAGCAATTCAAAGTATGGGGGGGATTGTTGTTGAAAGCATCAGTAACTCAAGAAAGCAGGAGACACCAGCTGATATGGCTAGAGTTTTAAATGGCTACGCTGATTTTGTAATGGTTAGAACACATGAGGATAAGATTTTACAAGAAATGGCTGAATACTCAAAAATCCCTATCATTAATGGCCTCTCCGCATTACATCATCCTTGTCAAATTCTTGCTGACTTATTAAGTCTTGAAGAACAATTTGGTGCCTTGGAAGGATTAACCCTCGCTTACATAGGGGATGGCAATAATATTTTGCATAGTTTGATGCTTTTGGCACCGCAGTTAGGTGTCACTGTGCATTATTGTTGCCCTAAAGCAAATCAACCTGATGAGGCTGTTGTCAAGCAAGCTCAAAGCAGGATAGGGAATCAAATGACTTATTGTTTTAATAAACCAGAGGAGGCTGTGAAGCAAGCGGATGCAGTTTATACTGATGTGTGGACAAGTATGGGATTTGATAATCCTGAAGCGGGGAAGATTTTTAAAGGGTTTCAGGTTAATGAAACATTAATGTCCCATGCAAAACCCGATTCAGTGTTTATGCATTGCATGCCTATGGAAAGGGGAAAAGAAGTTTCTGCTACTTTACCTGACAGCGCGTCATCTATCATTTTTACTCAGAGTGAGAATAGGATGCATGTACAAAAGGCGTTGATGTTATTTTTGGATCAATAGAACCTTGGATTATGAGGCCCATATTAGTGCATAATGAAATTCTATTTTGCATTTCTCCTAATATGGACTCATTTTTTGCAAATTAATTTAGTAATTCTTCTCAAAGGCGATTAATTGTTGTTCCAGATTCCATTGCAATTTTGCTTTTTCGTTGTGCGCAATAAATTTTTGACAACTTTTGCTCCCAAGGTCACGGCACTCAGGAACTAATTCAGCTTTATCCGCATTAGCCCATAGGCTTTTCCCTGGTAAGAAGGAATAAGTTAATGTGTTTCTATTAATTTGTTTTAATTGTTGATAACTAAGGCCATGCGCTTTAGCCGCCTCTACATATTGTTGGGTTAAGTCCGTTCTTAGCACTCCTTCGTCATCAGTCGATAAAACGACGGGTACATTATGGGAAAGATAATAATTAAGAGGATGATTGGAGCCAGATATATTCAGAATTTTTAAATTACTAATCAGGTTTATTTCAACAGGTATGTGATGGTTAGCCATGTATTTTAAGGTATCTTCTGCATTGTTTTCATAGCCAATATCCACGCCGTGGCCAATTCTTTGGGCGTGTCCAATCAGCAGAGCATCGCGAATATGATGACTTAGATTTTCTGGTGTTACTGCCTGAGGAGATAATTCTCCAGCATGTAAGCTGATAGGAACATTCGGGTATGCTCGATGCAGATATTCAAAGATGGACATGTGCTTTTGGTAATCACGCAAAGAAATAATTCCATCTTCCGGTTGCACGAGGTTTACTCCGATTAAATTCCCCTTGGATTTCGATACAGCCTCAAAAGCGTTCAATGCTTGGGCAAAGACGTTATCAACAGGCTGCTCTCTGAGCACATAATAGAGGAATTTAATTTTTACATGGCAGGAATCGGAAGCAGGGTTCTCGTTGCAGCCTAACTCTTGAGATGCTTTGGTTAGAATTCGGTCACTTTCCAGAACAGTATTTTGTATATTGCTTTGGAAGTCTTTATTCGCTAATAACAAGCGTCTTTTTTGGTCATACGATGGAATATCCTTGATTAAATCTCCATAAGTTAATGACTGGGCATTGTCCGGGATTGTCATAATTTCCAAGTATTGTGCTTTTTGCTGCGCCGCACGTTGAACAATATCAGCAAGCAATTGCGGTTGATAATCAAAAACTATGGGCATGTATTTGATAAATCCATTGAAAAAATGATCGTGGCCAGATTCTTTGCCAGGTATAAAATCTTTCATAGACCAGTCTTTAATTATGTTGGAATAGAGTTCAGGGTTGTTAAAGACTTCTTTAACATTAACTCCCTCACAATGAGAAGAATCTTTACTTACGGCAAAGGTGTGTTTATCCAGGCAGTAGTTGCCATTTGCGGCAAGCGCCAGCATGGTCTCAGGATAGGCTCCTCCAGCTAAATGATAATGTAATTCGCCACCTTTGGGCATTGTTTTAAAAAAAGCATAAAGGGCACTGGAATCCTTTTTTATATTACTAAAATAGAAGTCAACACTGGCGTATGTTGGGCCCAAAAAAAAGAAACTGGTAAAAAATGCGAGTAACCTGGTAATGTTCATAACTTCACAGTGATCATTAATTGGGCAAGTATTATCTCATAATCTTGCACGATTCCCAACAGAATATCTGTTTTATCATGCAATCTATTATGATTTTCTTGGAAATGATAATGATTGTATTTTTTTATTATTCATTGCAGAATGTTTTTAAGGTTTAATACATGGAAGAAAAAATGCCCAATTTTTTTACAAGATCAGCGCCTTTGTCTTTTGTATTAGTAATCGCACTTATTTTTATAAATCTTTCCTATGCCTATGAATTTCAAACTGATTCAAAAAATAAGAATAAACTGGATGTTCACATAGGCATCTATGCCCCGTTTTCCAGTCATTCTGCTTTTATTGGAAGAAATATTCTGGCTGCAATGGAAATGGGTAGTGAACAGTTACAGCCCTCCAACATTCATTATTCCTTTTATACTCTGGATCAACCTTCTAAAAATAAGAATGCTGCTCTTGTGCTGCAAAAATTTATTAATACCCATCATATTAATGTATTGGTGACAGGTGGCAAAGAGGCAGGGTTAATAGCAAATCCTATAGCCAAGAAAAATAATTTGATTCATTTCAGTCTGACTAACGATCCTAAAATTGCAGACGGCAGGAATAATTTTATTGTCTGGAATCCAGTTTATGAACAGGCCAGGGTTTTGGTTAACGAATTAAAACGTCAGCAGGTTCATCACCTGGGAATTATTACGGCAAATCAACCTTCCTCAACCGTTTTGACACATAGTGTTATAAAAGAATTACAGGCTGATTCCCACATTGATGTGGCTGCCTCTGAGTTATTTGAACCTGGAAATAAGGATTTTTCAAGATTAACTAACAGAATTAAAAGGAAAAATGCAGATATGTATTTGGTAATGGCATCACCTGAGGATATTAAATTAATACAAGAACAAATGGAGGCAGATAAACAGCATGTGCCCATTACCAGTATAGTTGAGCGTGCTACTCCAGAAGTGGTAAAGGTATTTGAAGGTCAATGGTATGTTGATTCTCATGAGATGCAGCCTGATTTTATTAATGAATTTAAACAAAATTATTTAAATTATCCAGTAACTGAGGCAGGTTATGCGTTTGATTTATTTCAGCTTTTGAATAAAAGCATAGTGATGGCGATAAGAACACAAGGTTTTCCTACAAGCCAGGAAGTCGTTCATCAACTCCATGATATTGCTAATGGAAGAGGGGTAATGGGAACTATGGTTTTGGATGATAAGGGTTCTTTATTTACTAAATCTGAAGTGAAAACTGTGAAAAATGGCGAGATTCATACTGTTTAGGTAGAAAATAAAACCTGAAATCATCGATTCACAATGAACCGATGACTTCAGGCGGGATTGACTAATTGGTCATTACCTGTTAGCTAACGCCATTCCTTCCAATACGGTGAGCGCCGCATATAATTGATAATCCTCGTGTATTAAATCTCCTGTTTGAATTTGGTTATTTTTAGACTCAGTGTTTTCTGAATTGTCTTTGTTAATCAAGTGCCCATTCAGGTCCGCTTCAGTAAAACCAGCCAGAGTGTCTTTTTTGACGGCATTTTTAGGAACGTCTACTTCTTCTACAATGATGTCAGGAATTATTCCTTTGGCTTGAATGGAGACTCCTGATGGTGTGTAATAGAGTGCTGTGGTTAGTTTTATTCCGGTTTTGCCATCAAGCGGTAACACGGTTTGAACGGATCCTTTTCCAAAACTCTTTGTACCAAGGATTATAGCCCTTTTATTATCTTTTAATGCCCCGGCGACAATTTCTGAAGCAGAGGCGGAACCATTATTGATTAAGACAACGATAGGGGCATTGTCCAACACATCTCCTGGATTAGCTAGGGCTGTAAATTTAGAGCCAGGTAATCTGCCTTCTGTATAGACTATCATTTCTTGTTTACCTGTCTTGTCATTGCCAAGAAAAGCATCGGATACCTGGATAGCTGAATCAAGTAACCCTCCGGGGTTATTTCTTAAATCCAATACTAATCCTTTTAATTTGCCGCCTGCTTGTTGTTTTAATTGTTCGATTGCTTTAATCATGTCTTTACCAGTTAAAGCCTGGAATTGAGTCAATCGAATGTAACCATAACCTTCACTTAGCATTTTGCTTTTTACACTTTTTATTTGAATAACTTCGCGAATTAAGTCAAAAGTTAAAGGTTTGTTTACACCTTTTCTCAAGATAGTTAATTCTATAGTAGTACCAGGTTTACCGCGCATTAAATTAACAGCGTCTTTAAGAGAAAGGCCTTGAACTGACTCTTTACCCAGTTTGATAATATAATCGCCCGATTTGATCCCCGCTTTAAATGCTGGAGTGTCTACAAGGGGGGTGATTACCTTTACAACACCTTCTTCCATGGTCACTTCAATACCCAAACCACCAAATTCACCACTGGTTGATGTTTGCAACTCCTTGAATTCTTCTTCATTGAGATAACTGGAATGCGGATCAAGCCCGGTTAGCATCCCGCGAATTGCGTTATCAAATAATTCTTTATCATCAACTGGCTTGACATAGTATTTCTTTATTTCACCAATGGCATTAGAAAATCGTTGTACATCTTCCAACGGAATTCGTTTTGTATTAGTATAATTTGTATTGGTTTCTTCAGCCGAAAACGCGGTCAAAGGCAGCATCAGAGTTAGGGCATAAACCAATGCCAAAGTACTGGAAAATAGTTTCTTAATAACCATAGCGATCTCCTCAGATGCAAGGCCATGAAATTAGCCACCTGCGTATTTTTATTATGCAATTTAAATGCCAGCGGCTAAGCTTTAAGACAACCAGTCTAACGGATTGACCGCCTTTCCTCTTTGTCTTATCTCAAAGTATAGACCGTTTTGCTTAATTCCACCGGTATGGCCTACGCTTGCGATTTGCTCATTTTGTTGGACGATTTGTCCTTTGCGTTTGAAGAGAGATTGATTGTGTGCGTATAAAGTCATAAACCCTTGACCATGGTCAATAATCAGAAGCAAACCATAACCTTTTAACCAATCACTGAACACGACTTTCCCTGGGTAAACAGCAGTAACGATGGAGCCTTCATCGGCAAAAAATGTCACTCCTTGATTCATCCTACGTAACGATCTACCTGTGGTTTGGACAGGTAACGGCAATTTTTTGCGCATACCAGTGAACGGTTTGCCGTTTTGAATGACACTTTGTTGAGATAATGACTTCAAGAGATGAGATAAGTTGTCTCTATCTTTTTGAAAATCTTTTAATGATTGTTGATTATTTTGAATATCATTATCAATGGATTGAATCAGTGTACTATGGTATCTTTTATTTTGCTCTAATTGTTGTTGATTTTGTGATAACTTAAATTGCAGCTGCTTGTTTTCTGCAAGTTCATTCCCTAGCTTGGTTTTATTGTCGTTAAGAGTTTGTCGGGTTCGAGCAATTTCATCAATCAACTGCTGACGAGATCTTATTATATACTGATAATAAGTTAAAATTCGGTTGATCTTAAAAGGCTCATCTTGATTAATAAGCCATTTCAAAGGTTGATATTCCCCCATCTGATAACGTGCCCTGACATGATTTGCCAGCATTTCCTGTTGAGTCAGTAATCGTTCATTTAAGTGATTTATTTTTCCTTGCAGTTCGGCAATGCTTTTTTCTTTTGCGGACATATTAGCTTGTATGATTCTTAGCTTGCGTATTCCTTCTCCAATTTGTTTTTCTGTGCTGCCCAGTTCCTGGTTTAGTACAGTCCGTTTATCCTGTGCATTGGCTAAAACTTGCTTTAGTTTGTTAATCTTGGCATCTAACTGTTTTAGTTTGGCTTGTGTTTGAGTGATAGAATTTGGAGCAGTTTTTGCCTCAAGGCCATTACAAAAAAATAGAATGAGCACAAGTGCCAAACCAAGAGGGGTACTAGATAAATAGTTAGGTAGGCTAGGCATGCGCATGTTTTTTTTCCAGAAGGATACGACCAGTCATTTCCGAAGGTGGGGTTATCCCTAATAATGCAAGTAAAGAAGGCGCTATATCAATCAAACTTCCTTCAGAATGAGTGAAGTGCCAGCCTCCACCTACATAAAGAAAAGGAACCGGATCACTGGTGTGTGCTGTATGAGCTTGATTTGTGGCTTCATTAAACATTTCTTCGGCATTTCCATGATCAGCTGTGATCAATAATTTACCCCCATTGTTTTTCAGGGCTTGCCAAACCTGATGCATGCACTCATCAAGGCATTCTATAGCTTGAACAGTAGCCTCGAAATTTCCCGTGTGTCCCACCATGTCAGCATTGGCATAATTACAAATAATGACATTATAATCTCGGCTATTAATGGCGGTTATTAGAGTTTTAGTTAATTCATGTGCGCTCATTTCTGGTTGCAGATCATAAGTTGCCACTTGAGGAGAGGGGACCATAATGCGTTCTTCATTCGTAAAAATACTTTCACATCCGCCATTAAAGAAAAAAGTAACGTGAGCATATTTTTCAGTTTCAGCAATGCGTAATTGACTGAGACCATGAGAAGACAATACTTCGCCCAAGGTATTATTTAAAGGAACAGGTGGGAATGCAATCGTGGTCAATAAATTTTTATCATATTGGGTCATGGAGACAAAATAGGGTAACTTTGGCAGTACTTTTCTTTCAAACCCTTTAAACAAAGGATCAAGAAATGTAGAAGTTAACTGCCTTGCTCTGTCAGCACGAAAATTGAAAAACAGGACAGCATCACCATCTTGTATAGTATGCTCTTTTCCTATAAGAGTAGGTGGAACAAACTCATCAGAAATTTTATTTTTGTAATAGAAATGTATTGCGGTTTCTGCATCAGGAAACTGGTGTTCGCTTTTGCCTTGTGTTAATAAATTATAAACAGGCTCTACTCTCTCCCAACGTTTGTCTCTATCCATTGCATAATATCGGCCACAAATTGAATTAATGGTTGCAACAGGGTGTTTAGCCAGTTCTTTATTCAGGCATTTCAAGCTATCAAGAGCGCTTTGTGGTGGAGTATCTCGGCCATCAAGAAACAAATGCAGATGGACGGATCTGAATTTTTTTTGATTACAAAGGGCTAGTAAAGCAAACAAATGTTGTTCGTGACTGTGCACTCCGCCCGGAGAGAGCAACCCCATGATGTGAAGAGATTTTTCTGTTTTCTTTAATTGGTCAATTACTTCATGAAAAACGGCATTTTTAGCAAATTCGCCGTTATTTATTGCTTCATTAATGCGAGTAAAGTCTTGTTGTATTACTCGACCAGCACCAATATGCATGTGCCCAACTTCAGAATTACCCATTTGCTCATCAGGTAAACCAACAGGCACGCCGGAGGCTTTTAAAAGAATATGAGGGCAGGTTTGCCACCATTCATCCCATTGGGGGGTATTGGCTTTTGCAATAGCATTATGTCTATGATTTTCGTTATAGCCCCAGCCATCAAGAATCATGAGTACCAGGGGAGCATTATGAGACATGACCTAAATCCTAAATTGTACAATTAAAGGGCTAAAATGATAATTATACCTTCGCGGCAGTAAGAGGTATATAGTTTCTGTAAGAGTTCATTGTTATTAAATTTAGTAACAATCTTCTTTTTGTTCGCAGTGACCATAAGCATCGCATGACTGGATTGGCCGACACCCAGGATAATAAATGATGGGTACCGGAGTTGTAATAATTAAAGGAGGGGTAGTTGATTTATCACAGGATTTACAGTGATTAAAAGTAGCTCTTACATCATTGTCTTTGGGTAGATTTTTGGGATTTGGTCCTATCCCTAATGGATTCATCGCCATGGCATGGTTAACAAGAGCAGTTAAACTGATAAATAAAATAATTGCTTTCAGAATCAGGTTATTGGTATCCCTACTCATAATAAACTCCTTTTTAATTTTGTACCCCGTATTATGCGATAATAAGAGTATAGTTGCTTGTTATGGTTTTGCTCCTATACCAAAGGATTATCTTGCAATTCTTCTGGTACATACTGAGACAAATATTTGCTTAAACTCAATTGCACAGTTGAGGTTATGCCATATTGTGTTTTTAACAATAATAAAGTACTCCAGCCCCACCAACTATTTGTCCAATGCCTGTCATAAGGATTTGCCAAATTGGTTCTTCTTAACAACTGTTTGTTTTCTTCATCCCAATAGAACATAGGAGCAATATCCATGTTATTTTCATCATTTAATTTTGTGATGTGTGGAATCATGTCTTCTATTTGATTTTTTTCTGGTAGAACTCCTGAGTAATAGGTTTCAAATATTTCATCAGCGGAAGTTTGCAAGGTTTTTAAGAGCATTTGCTGGTTGGTTTGATTAAAGGGATTAAAGTAGGAGTAATCGCCATAAACTAACCATTGCTCTCCCATATTATTAGTCACATGAATTCCATACTTGTTTTCTTCATTATGCATATAATTGGCTAACAACGCACCAAGGACTGTTGGTGTGATAATGGCTGATAATTCTTCTCTGGGAGTTCGCAAATGGCCGGCAGCAAAGTGATCAGATAAATAGTGGCAGGCAAAAGCATCCATTGCATAGGCGATTTCCAAATCAGAGCGTTTTCCTGTTCGTTTTGCTTTTAATGCCTGTTGCAGTGCGACATGGTGCCCACTTTTATAGGCTATTAGATTATTGGGTGTAAAGTGATCATAGTTTTCCATGGCTAATTTTAGATATCTGCCAGGATTTAACCACCAGGTCAGACTATTACAACCACCCCCGGTGATGCAGTTGATTTGACGACCAACTTCATTCCCAATTCGTTTATAAATGTCTTCAGCAGTTTCTCCTTTTGCAATTCCTGATTCGACTTCACGCATTTCTGCTCTGATAACGGAATTAAGATCTTCTACCTCACTAACTGCAATAACATTCCTGGCAAAACTGTTGAAAACCTCTTTAAAACGAGTTTGTTTTTCCAGTTTTGTCAAGCCATGACTAATTGGTTTTCCTACAATTCCATATAGATCACCAAGGCTCATGATATCGCCAGCTGTTAATGCCAATCCATTTTTTAAATGTAATACAACACCAGATTGGGGAACCTCATCCATGTCAAATCGTAATTTGATTTGTTGCCCCATGGACCAGTGCTCGGACAAAGCAAAACTACCATTCGATTCACCGTAAGTTATAGAGGAAAAAGCCAACAAGCTCATGCTCATCGCGAATAATCGGGGCTTGACGAATCGATTGATAGATTTTTTCATTATGTCCTCATCAACAGGGATTGATTATTGGTTTTAGTGACAAATAGCGTATTGTATAACATTTGGGTTGAAATATTGATGCATGGATTCGTCTCGAGATAATGCAAAGAGATGAATGGAGTCTGTACAAATAACCATAGCCAAAAACGATGTAGGGTGCTATAGGTCATTGGAATTATCTCCTTTCTGGATATTCATGATGAAAAGTGACAACTCGTTACGAATTTTTATTCAGGTTTAATAATGAGGTGTTTCATAAACAAGGTCAATTGATTTCTTAATGAGTACTTAAATTTTTGTCTTAAAGAGGTTAGACTATGCATCATTTTGATTAGTCGGATAAGTTGTTTTGAATCATAAGTTACCTCAACATATTGCCGTTGTCATGGATGGAAACGGGCGTTGGGCTGAAAGCCGCGGTTTGCCCCGCGTAGAGGGACACAAAGCGGGCCTTGAGTCAGTTAAAAAGATTATCAATTGTTGTTTGGAAAAAAACATTTCCTGCTTGAGTCTGTTTGCATTCAGCTCTGAAAATTGGTCAAGACCAGTGACAGAAGTCAATTTTCTTATGGAGTTGTTTTTGGAGGCCTTGCGCAAAGAGATAGACGATTTAAACCAGCATGGAATACGGTTAAAGTTTACTGGTGATAGAGAACCTTTGTCTCAAGTATTACAAAAACAAATGTGTGATGCAGAAGCTCGTACCAAGAATAATCAACAATTAATTCTAAATGTTGTTGTGAATTATGGTGGGAAATGGGATATAGTGACGGCGGCTAGAAAATTAGTACGCACTGTTTTGGATGGGAAGTTGGCATGTGATGAAATCAATGAGGCGGTATTCGCTCAATTTCTAGATACAAATGGTATGCCAGAACCCGATTTGTTTATTCGAACTAGCGGTGAATTGAGAATAAGTAATTTTTTTCTTTGGCAGTTAGCTTATACTGAACTGTATTTTACTGATGTTCATTGGCCTGATTTTAATGAGCATGAGTTTGAATTGGCATTAACTTCTTTTGCCAAGAGGGCAAGAAGGTTTGGGCAAATTTCACAATCTGAATAAAGGTAAGACCATGTTTATGCAACGATTGATCACCACATTAATATTAGCGCCCTTGGTTTTGCTTGCTATTTTTTATGCTCCTTCCTGGATTTTATGGGGTGTTGTACTTGTTATACTCCTGCTTGCAGGAATAGAATGTTTTAAATTGATTCCTGTTGACAATTTAGCTGTACAAGCTTGTTTTTTGATATTTTTATTGATGTGCTTTTGGGCAGGTGGCTATTTATATCCCTATTGGTTAAGTGTGGGCTTATTGGTATGGTTATTAAATGGGTTAGCAATTCTTACCTATCCGCGCTCACAAAATTATTGGGGTTATCCAATCATTGTTGCAATAGCTTCTTTGATATTATTACCTTTATTTACTCAGAGCCTTATTCAAGTTTTTTCTTTACAACAAGGAAAGGAATTACTTGTCTATTTACTTTTTTTAATTTGGGCTTCTGATATTGGTGCTTATCTCACTGGAAAACAATGGGGAAAACATAAATTAATCCCTAAAGTTAGTCCGGGTAAATCTTGGGAAGGTGTTACAGGTGGCCTTATTTTGGCCATGATAGTCGCGACTTTTGGCTATTATTATTTTATGCCTTACTCAATTTCTATATGGTTTGGTTTAGCATTGTCTACTGTAATTATTTCAATTTTTGGTGATTTGTTCATCAGTATATTAAAACGACGTTGTCAATTAAAAGATACTGGAAATATTATTCCAGGTCATGGGGGCATATTAGATCGACTGGACAGTCTAATTGCTGCGTTACCATGGTTTTACTTTGGATTAACCTACATACCACTGGGAATTTAATTTTCTGGTCGTATCAACCTTTGGATAGCGATATGCTTTCAACGTTGCTGTACTTTTTATTAGCATTGGTATTGTTAGTCACCATACATGAATATGGTCATTTTCAAGTGGCGCGTTGGTGTGGTGTGAAAGTGTTAAGATTTTCATTTGGTTTCGGAAAAATTCTTGCACGTTTTTATGATAAGAAAGGAACAGAATATGCTTGGTCTTTGTTTCCTTTGGGTGGCTATGTCAAAATGCTTGATGAAACGGAAGGAGAAGTTTCTGAGAAAGAAAAGCCTTTTGCATTCAATAATCAATCTGTTCTTGTCAGGATAGCTATTGTAGTAGCAGGTCCTTTATTCAATTTTATTTTTGCATTTGTAGCATTGTGGTTAGTTTTGGTTATCGGTATGCACTCTTTGGCACCGATGATTGAGTCAGTAAAACCCAATAGTATCGCCGCACGAGCTGGTCTAGGCCCCAAGCAGGAAATTATTGATCTTAATGGAGTCAAAATTAATAGTTGGCGAGATTTTCAATATGAAATAATGCCTCTTATCGGTTCCCAGGAAACAGTGAGCTTGACCGTAAAATCTATGATAAATGGCGAAGAAAGCACGTTGTTGTTACCTTTGGATAAGTGGGAGTTGGATGATAAAAAGCCTGATCCTATTAAAAGCTTGGGGATTGTTCCATTTATACCCACTATTCCCCCCATAGTCGGAGAAGTGGTTCCAGATTCCCCTGCTGAAAAAGCAGGCCTAAAAATAGGGGATGAAATCATTAGTGTTAATGGCCAGCATTTCAACGATTGGTTGTATTTGGTCAGCTATGTAAGGGAAAGACCCAATTCTCAAATCGATTTGGATATTAAAAGACAAGGTAAATTGCTGAAGATAATAGTGCACACTGGAAGTCAGGACAATAATGGAAAATTAGAAGGGTTAATTGGAGTTAGATCTCAGAAAGTAGATTGGCCTGCCCATTGGCTACGACTGGAACAACAGCCGCCAATTTCAGCACTTGGCACGGCTTTTAAGCAAACAATACAACTCACAGGCACAACCTTTGTCTTAATGGGAAGATTAGTGACCGGAAAATTGGGATTAAATAGTATTAGTGGCCCTGTCGGCATAGCACAGGGAGCTGGTGATTCCGGACGCGGAGGATTGGTATCCTATTTATTTTTCTTGGCCTTAGTAAGCATTAGCCTGGGAGCTCTTAATTTATTACCAATCCCTATGCTGGATGGCGGTCATCTTTTGTATTATGTCTTGGAAATCATAAGAAGAAAGCCATTATCGGATGGAGTTAAATCTGTCGGAATCTATTTTGGATTATTATTGCTGGTTGCCTTAATGTTTGTTGCTCTTAGTAATGATATATCAAGATTAACCAGTTAGGATTTGACGAGGGTAATTCTAATTTCTGTATGATTAATGAATGAAATGATGTTTTAGCGATAAAGAAACTTGACAGTAGTTTCTAGTTCCTATAAAAGGGTTTCAATTTTTTGTACAATTGAATGGTTTTTAATTTCATAAGTGCGCGTAGTACTGGACGTAAAATAATAATGAAAAAAGTCAGTAATAAATTTATATTAGGTGTTTGTTGTTCTACTCTTTTAGCTTGGTCATCCCAATCCTTTTCCTCTGATACCTTTATTGTCAAAGGGATTAGAGTTAACGGATTACAAAGGGTTTCGACAGGTACGGTATTAAACTATATGCCTGTGCAAGTTGGTGAGGAAATCAGTTCCAATTCAACAGCTCAAATTATCCGCGCCCTCTATGAGACCGGATTTTTCCAGTCTGTTTCGCTTGAACGTCAAGGAAATGTGTTAGTGGTCAATGTGGTAGAACGAGCAACCATTGGCTCTATTACAGTTGTAGGAAATAAGGAAATACCCTCTGATAAAATGAAAGCTTTTCTTAAAGAAATGGGGTTGGTCAAAGGCAGAGTGTTTCAAAGATCTTCACTGGAGCGTTTGGAGAAGGAGCTGAAACAAGCCTACACAGCCAGAGGAAAATATAATTCTCGCATTGAAACTAAAGTAACTCCTCTGACTGAAAATAGAGTAGCCATTAGTATTACTGTATCAGAAGGTCGAGTTTCACGGATTAAAGAAATAAAAATAATTGGTAACCATGATTTCAAAGCAAATGAGCTATTGCCTGAATTGACGTTAAGCACAAGCAATCTGTTTACTTATTTTACTAAAAAAGATCAATACTCCAAAGCAGGAATGGATGCCTCTTTAGAGGCATTACGTTCATTTTATTTAGATAGAGGATATTTGAAGTTTAATGTTGTATCTTCGCAGGTTTTGCTATCGCCTGATAAAAAAGATGTCTATATCAACATTCATATAGAAGAAGGACCCCAGTATCATTTTTCAGGTTATGATGTGGTTGGAAAAACGATATTACCTAAAGAAAAAATTGATTCACTGATACAAGTTAAGAAAGGAGATATTTTTTCTCGTAAGAAAGTTACTGAATCCATCTCTGCAATAGGGCTAGCTTTAGGAGATGTAGGATACGGTTTTCCTGCGATTAATGCTGAACCTCGAATAGATGAAAATAATAAAACAGTATTTATTACTTTTGTAGTGCAGCCAGGCCGTCATGTTTATGTGAGACGTATTAATTTTCATGGTAATACGAAAACAGGAGATTATGTTCTGCGTAATGTGATTCGTCAGGATGAGGGAGGGTTACTGTCTTTACATAACATCAAGGAATCTGAGCGCCAGTTACGAATGCTGGGTTATCTAAAAAACATTGATGTTAAAACGACACCTGTTCCGGGAACTAACAATCAGGTCGATCTGGATGTTAATGTGGAAGAAGCTCCTTCAGCAGAAGCAAGCGCATCCATGGGATATGGTACAAACGGTTATCAATTTAATGCATCCGTTAACCAACGTAATTTTATGGGAAGTGGGCGTTCCATGGGGGCTGCTTTCAATGCAAGTCAATGGGGACAAGATTATTCTTTTAACTATTATAATCCATTCTATACCGATACCGGGGTAGGTCGGGGAGGAAGCTTATATTATTCAAGGATCGATCCTAAAAATTTGAATGTCAGTACATACAGTTCTAATCGCTATGGTGGCGATATCAGTTATAACTTCCCGTTAGGTGAAAAAAGCAGTTTTCAATTGGGGTATGGTTATCAAGATATCAATATCAAATCAGTAGGTTACGTACTCCCCATAATCAATTTTGTTGCTTTAAACGGTAATCATTTCCAGGAAATACGGCTGACATCCGGTTGGAGTAGAAACAGCTATGATCAAATGCCCTACCCTAACCAGGGATTTAATCAACAAGCCATTGCCATGGTTGCTTTGCCAGCGACATCACAATCTCTCTCCTACTACAAGAGCTCTTATCAGGCGCATTTATATTATCCTCTAACCCGCGGCTGGATTTTTTCTGTCTTGGGTAATGTGGGGTACGGAAATACTTTTGATAATTTCGGATTACCTTTTTTTGAAAACTACTATGCCGGTGGTCCAGTTCAACCAGGCCAAGTAAGAGGATATGACAGTTATTCTCTAGGTCCGCAAGATAATTTTGGAAATGCAATGGGTGCGAATTTCCTTGTGAATGGAAGTGTTGGCCTGATACTACCATACCCATTGAGTCGAGATAATGTAAGAACAACTATTTTTGCTGATGCAGGTAATGTTTTTGCTTCTGGGACACCCCCTGCTTTACGCGGAACTCCTGCAGGTCCGATGCGTTATTCAGCTGGTGTGTCATTAGAATGGCGTTCACCTTTTGGTCCATTATCCTTTAGCTTGGCCAAGGCATTGAATCCACAGCCATTGGATCAGACACAACTCTTCCAATTTGCTCTTTCTTCGGGCTTTTAGAGATGTTATGGATTGGAATAAGCAGATTTTTTAGTATTTTAAAAACTAGTGCTGTACATATCGCAACCTTTTTCGAATTGTGCTAGCATTTCAAACTTTAAATTAGGAGATCATTATGAAACGTCTGGGTGCGGTGCTAGTCGCATTATTTTTGGGTTTGTTCGGCACGACTGTGTTTGCTGATTGGGCAAAGATAGGCGTGGTTGATTTACAAAAAATCATGCAAACTTCAAATCAAATGAAAGAAATCCAACAGAAGTTGGAAAAAGAATTTAAGCCTCGTCGAGACAAGCTTGTTGCAATGGAAGCAAGCTTGAAAAGCGACATGGAAAAATTCAAGCGTGATAGTGCTATAATGAGCGCGAGCCAAAAGAAAGAATTGGAAAAGAAAATTGTTGCATCACAACAACAGTTTGAACGTGATGGACAACAATATCAGCAAGAATTAAGTACAGCTCATAATGAAGCTATGGAAGGTTTGTATAATAAGGTCCGTACTGCCATTACCAAAATTGCCAAAGATGAGAAGTACGATATTATTGTTCAGAAAGATGCAGCGCCTTTCAGTAGCGAATCTCTTGATGTAACAGATAAAGTTATTAAAGCAATTAATTAATTCGGCGGATGCGTTGCTAACCTTAGAGGAACTGGCAAAACATTTAAATGGCGTTTGGCATGGCAATGCCAATCACGCCATTTTTAGCGTATCCTCATTGGCTCGCGCTTCATCTAAAGATCTTGCGTATTTTGTTAATCCTTTATTGCGACCTGTCTTAAACTCTACCAGAGCAGGTGCCGTTTTATTAAAATCCGAGTACAAAGACTGGTGTCCTGTAAACTGTGTTGTAGTCTCCAATCCGTCAGAAGCAATGTTTAAAGCAGCAAAGCTCTTGCCTCAACCTGGCGTCAATGTTTGTGGAATTCATCCTACAGCTCAAATTCACAAATCTGCTCAATTAGGTCAACACGTATCAGTTGGCGCTAACAGCGTGATTGGTGAAAATGTACAAATAGATGATAACGTGACCATTGGTCCGAATACGGCCATTGAGTCTTCTGTGCTGATTGGTAGAGGGAGTCAGCTGGGTGCTGGAGCAATAATTCATTCTGGTACAGTTTTAGGCCAATCTGTGATGATTGGTTCTGGGTGTATTGTTGGTGCTGCCCCATTTAATTGCTACAAGGAACATGGTGTTTGGCAACAAGGGCCAATTTTGGGTGGAGTTGTAATTGGTCAAAGAACTCAAATCGGTGCAAATACAGTAATTCACAGAGGCTCCATTGGCGATACTTATCTGGGCGATGGAGTTTGTATAGACAGTTTAGTGCTCATCGCTCATGATGTGTATGTAGGGAATAATACTGCTATCGCAGGTTGTGCCGCAATTGGCGCTCTTGTGCAAATAGGAATGGATTGCATCATAGGAGGAGCAAGTTGCCTTGCAGCAAATATTCGTCTGACCAATGATGTAGTGATAACCGGGATGTCTACTGTGACAAAATCTATCATGCGTTCGGGAATTTATTCTTCGGGAACGACAGTTCACGATCATCGCAAGTGGCGTCGTAATACAGCGCGGTTCAGGCATTTGGATGACTACATTACAAAGCTGATAACAATAGAAAAAAAATTGAATAATAACAACTAAGTATGTTTTAACAATCTGAAGTAACATTATTTTTGAAATTTTTAATTGATTAGAATGAGCTAAACCAAGATAATGAGCCATTTTGTAATGCAATAGGCGATTAATGAGAACTAGGGTATGAACGAATCGATAGATATAAATCAAATTTTTACTTTGTTACCACACCGCTATCCATTTATTCTGGTTGATAGAGTGATAGATTACAAAGTCATGGAATATTTGATCGCAATTAAGAATGTGACTATTAATGAGAACTTCTTTACTGGGCATTTTCCAGGAAATCCTATTATGCCTGGAGTGCTAATGCTTGAGGCTTTAGCCCAGGCTTGTGCCATTTTAGCCAGTTTGTCTCGTCAACCCAAAGAAGGGCACGAGTTTCTGCATTATTTTGCCGGTATTGACAATGCTCGCTTCAAGCAAGTAGTAACTCCTGGGGATCAATTGCGATTAGAGGTGAGATTGGCTGGACAAAAAAGAGATTTTTGGCGTATGCACGGAGAAGCTTATATTGGAGACAAATTGGCTTGTTCCGCAGACTTATTAAGCGCAGCAAAGGAAATTAAAAAGTGATAGATGAAAGAGCAATGATTCACCCATCGGCGAAGCTGGCAAGTGGAGTGTCAATAGGCCCTGGAACAGTGATAGGCGCTGATGTTGAGATTGGTGAAAATACTTGGATAGGGCCGCATGTGGTAGTTGAAGGACCTACTGTAATTGGTAAAAACAATAAGATCTTTCAATTTGCCTCCGTAGGAGATGAGCCGCAAGATATCACTTACAAGGGTGAGCCAACTCGTCTTGAAATTGGTGATAATAATGTAATTAGAGAATATTGCATGATTAGCCGGGGTACTGTCAAAGGAGGGGGTGTTACTCGTATTGGGAATAGTAATTACTTAATGGCTTATTCACATATTGGCCATGATTGCATGGTAGGTAATCATATCATTATGGTGAATTATGCAGCCTTATCAGGTCATGTAACAATTAATGATTACGCAATTATCGGTCCTTATGCTGCAGTTCACCAATTTTGTCAGGTGGGAGCTTACGCTTTTATAGCTCGAGCTACTTATGTTACTAAAGATGTATTACCCTATGTCATGATTGCAGGTCATACCACCTCTGCTTGTGGAATCAATACGGTTGGTTTAAGAAGGCGGGGTTTTTCTTCCGCAGCTATTGATTGTTTGCGCCGTGCATATAAAATTATCTTCCGAAAAGGATTAACAGTTCAACAGGCAGTTTCAGAATTAGAGCTGATTCAAAATGAGTGTCCTGAAATTATCCCTATGATTGATGCTTTGAATCAGTCCACCAGAGGCATTGTGAGGTAAGCAATGGTTGTTGCTCCCTATTTGGCTGTAGCTATCGGAGGTTCCTTAGGTGCAATGTCACGTTATTTAGTTACAATAATGGCTCAAAATGCCTGGGGGATAAAATTTCCTTATGGTACTCTTTTAGTCAACACGCTAGGCTCTTTTCTAGCTGGCTTTTTTCTTATTGTATTAGTAGGTCGTTTTAGCGCTGAGGAGTCGTTTCGTTTATTCCTTTTTACGGGATTTTTAGGAGCTTTTACTACCTTTTCGAGTTTTGCTGCAGAATCTTTATTTATGTTTGAGCAAGGATATTGGTTTAAATTAATTACCAATATACTGGTTAATAATGTTGGCTCATTGTCCATGGTCTTCATTGGAACATTAGTTGCTAAATATGTATTATTAGGACATCAGGACCCCAATTAATAATTTTTAGAGTGTTGGCTTATGTTAGATAATCAATTACTTCGAGAAAACCCTCAATATGTAGCAACTCAATTGCTGAAACGAGGATTTCAATTTGATGCAGTCACTTTCAGTCAGTTGGAAGAAAAGCGTAAGGCTCTGCAAGTAAGTACGCAATCATTACAGAACGAACGAAATTTGCGATCGAAAGCAATCGGTGAAGCAAAATCTCGAGGTGAAAACATAGAGCCTATGCGCGAAGAAGTGAATAAACTTGGCGCCAAATTAGAGCAACAAAAGACCGAACTGGACGAGGTTCTTAAGCAAATTGAGGTGATTATTCTGTCATTACCTAATATTCCTCATAAATCAGTACCTGTGGGTAAAGATGAGGTGGATAATCAGGAAATCAGAAAATGGGGGGAAGTACCTGCTTTTTCTTTCCCTGTAAAGTCACATGATGAATTGGGTGAGGCGCTAGGGCAAATGGATTTTGCTCTTGCAGCTAAAATTACGGGCAGTCGTTTTGTAGTCATGAAAGGACAACTGGCACGATTGCACCGGGCTTTAATTCAATTCATGCTGGATATACATATTCAGCAACATGGTTACCAGGAAATATATGTACCTTATATTGTTAATGCAGATAGCTTGTTAGGGACTGGACAGTTACCAAAGTTTGAGGCCGATTTATTTAAATTAACAGGGGATAATGAGTACTACTTGACGTCTACTTCAGAAATTCCTGTGACGAATACAGTACGGGAAATGATATTGTCTGCTGAGCAATTACCTATTCGGTATGTTTGCCATTCCCCGTGTTTTCGTAGTGAGGCCGGTTCTTATGGTAAAGACACAAAGGGGATGATTAGACAGCATCAATTTGAGAAGGTCGAGTTGGTCTGGATTACCAAACCGGAAGATTCTTATGATGCTTTGGAGCAACTTACTCAACATGCTGAAGTCATTTTACAGCGTTTAAACTTGCCTTACCGAGTGGTTGCTTTGTGTACAGGGGATATCGGTGCTGGCTCAGCCAAAACATATGATCTTGAGGTTTGGTTGCCTAGTCAGAATACTTATCGAGAAATATCTTCTTGTTCCAATATGGAGGCATTTCAGGCACGCCGAATGAAAGCTCGTTTCCGAAATCCTGAGACCAATGAGATTCAATTGGTTCACACTCTAAATGGATCAGGTTTAGCTGTTGGAAGAACTTTAGTTGCCATTATGGAGAATTATCAAGATGAGCATGGAAACATTCATATACCAGATGCTTTGAAGCCTTATTTAGGCGGTATTGATATCATTACTGTGAAATAGGTTTACTCATAATCATGGATATTATTTCTTAAACGTTAGCCTTCAAGAGGAAAGAATGATAGATAGGTTATATTGAGTCAAATCAATCGCCTCTTAAGCACTTTTAAGAAAAATATCCAGTGGCTCTAAACTAATCTAAATTAAACACTTTGGTATTTCCTTAACAATCTGGTCAAAAACCATTGATATCAATTATTCTCAAATTTAAGTATTACATTTTAGTTTAAGGTTCATAAAATATTTTGGAGTTAATAATCCAATGAACGAGGTAATTATTCGTGAGATAACATCCGAAGATAGAGAGATATTTCTTTGTGCTATGCAAAGCAGTCAGGCATTACATCATCCTTGGGTTAAGGCTCCGGTAACACCTGATGAGTTTGATGAGTATTTTTCTCGCTATCAAAAATCAAACCAGAAAAGTTATCTGCTTTTTTCTGCCAATAACTTGGCTGGTGTCTTTAATATCAGTGAAATAGTACGTGGTTACTTTCAAAATGCCTATTTGGGCTTTTATGCTGTTGCAGCTTATGCGGGCAAAGGATACATGAGTACGGGTTTGAAGTTAATATTAACCAAGGTTTTTAAGGAAATTGGGTTGCATCGCTTAGAAGCGAATATACAACCTGAAAATACCCGTTCAATCTGGCTTGTGAAGAAAAATGGTTTTCGCTATGAAGGATTTCCCCCACGTTATTTGAGAGTGAATAATGTTTGGCAAAGCCATGAGCATTGGGCCATGACTTATGAAGATTTTATCAAGGATAATAATGAGGTGCTTGAAAAAGATCATATCGATATTGTTGCATACAATACAGAGTGGCCACTTCTAGCCAAGATAGAAATGGCGAAATTACGCGCTTCATTTTGTAATATTGTGATATATAAACATTGTGATCTATAATTGTACTAGGTTACTTTAATTGAGAAACGCTATGGCAGATCAACCTCCAAAATCTAAATGGCATGAAATTAAACGGCTATCAGAGGGGGATAATAAAGTAGATAATAATCAAGCCCCAGTGTCAACAGCAGATAGAATTAAAAAGCTTTACCTGGATACACAGGTAGGCAGTCCAGTTGATACTGTTGAAGAAGCGGATGCCCTACGTAATAATTTGGGGCCTAAAGATACTAAAATAGAAAAATCATCCCCTGAGAGTGATGAGCCAAAGCCTGATATACCAACCCCTGGATGATAGTAGGAATAAAATACATTGATTAAATAAAATGGTTATTACTATTTAACTATACCATTTTGGTTCAGCAAGTGGATATGTTGGTATTGTGTTGACAGCCATAATAAATACTTGTAAATTCTTCTCCAAGAAAACCCTTAGTGTTCAATATTCTTTTAGTCATCCTGATTGAACACGTGATTAGGTTTTTGATGATGGCTTCTTTATTCTGTTAAAGAGGTCATAACTATGTCAGACAAGCCAGAATGCCCATATATATTAAGCTTGCAAGCAGGCGATAATTTATTTCATAGCATTTTACAATCAAATTTAGCCATGACGTTAATTTGGAGATGTTGTGGAAAATTTATTGAATGAAAAAAAATTAACAATTTTTACATCTAATGAAATCCGAGATAATCTGAACCGGGTTCTGCAATACTATGAACAAAATGGCATTATTGGATTTAATGGATATCTAAATCAGGCAGACCGAATAAGTTTGCTTAATGAACTTGAGGTAATGCAAAAGGATGCTGAGCAGGATATTGCGATGTATTGGAATAATAAAATCATTCATTTTTATTCCAAAGATCCTTTGAAACCTGAGTCAGTGGATAGAGAATATGTCACAGAACCTTATTTTCAAGCTTCAAGTAACAAGGCACATGTATTTTATGAAATGGTTGATAATATGCGGGTAGTCAATCGAATCGGCCATGGTATGCATCTCATCAATAAGTATCCGATGATGCAGCGAGCAGTTTATGATAGTCCTGTACTTCTGGATTTGCTAAAAGGGATTGGATTTAAGAAGCCAATCTGCCATCTCAGTGTCTATATTCCCAAATATCCTAATGGAATAGGTAGTGAGGTAAGGCCTCATCAGGAGTCAACATTTGCCTATACTAAGCCACAAACTGTAGTTGTTTTGTGGGTCGCTCTGGAAGACTCGTTAATTGAGAATGCCTGTATGTATGGAATTTTAGGAAGTAATCATTGGCCATTGAAATGGGTATCAAAAGTGGATCGTGCGACAAAAACGCGTCACTTTGAGCAAACTCATCAGTTATATATTCCTGATTTTATGACAGAGCGCGAATTTTATACTGCCTTGGAAGTGAAAGCCGGAGATGCTTTGTTATTTCACGGTAATTTTGTGCACTGCAGCCCAATGAATACGTCTAAAAATTCAAGAAAAGCGTTGTCGTTCCAGTTTATTGAAACGTATGAAGTCGATTATCCAGAAACTAATTGGTTGTACCCTCCTAACAAGTTGTACTTATATTAAAAATTAAATTTGATAAGCGATTGAGGAATCAATGCATGTCTATGTATGATAAGCCCCAGTTTTTTAAAACCTATTTTTCTAGTGCAAGCGAGAAGTCAATCTTGGTAAAGCTGTTGGATAAACGATTTCATCCTCCCTCTCATACTGCGAACATATTGGATTTGGGTTGCCATGATGGCGCATTGATGAAAAATATAGTGAATGCTTATGCAAAGCGTTTACCGGAAAAGTTAGTTATTACCGGAGTGGATCCTAGTTTGCAAGCAATTAAAGAATATGCAAAAGCAGATTTTCCAATTCAAGTCCAAACGAATATTTTTTCTGGAACTGCAGAAGATTATTTTGATGTGTGCACTGACCATTTTGATTGGATTTTTGCATCGCAGTGTTTGTATTGGTCCCCTGATTTGCCAAAAATAATTAAGCAGATTCATGAAGCAGGAGAATCCTCTTTAATTGTTATCAGAGGATTTCATGGAATTTATGAAATTCAATCGCAATTCAGGCATTATATTGGGAATCATTTAGAGAAATTTTATACTGATAAAGAAGTTGAGATGGCCTTAAGGACCCAAAAAATTTTATTTCAGAAAGAATCTCTAAGTACTTCTATCCGGTTGCCTGATAAAGACAGCATTGAATTGAAATGGCTCATTTTGTTTTTTTTGCAAATGGAAGAGGAATCATTGAGCGATGAAATATTTTCCGAAGTACAGGATTGGATCACATCTCGAACATCAGGGAGCATCCATCATGAAGTTCATTTTTTTTGGCTAGGGAATGCAATTTTTATAGAGGATTACAACATGAATCTCCCAGTCCAATTGAAAAGAAATTTTATGAGGTAAAGGCAATGTTTTCAATGAAGTTGATTTCATCATCAGTGAGTATGAATTGATTGATTGCAAGATCTTCTTTCATATGATCCACATTTGTCGTGCCAGTTAAAGGCAACATTCCTACCTGCTGTGAAAATCTAAAAATGATTTGCTCAATCGATTTCTTGTATTTTTTGCTGAGATTCTCAAGTTTCGGATGTCTTAATTCATATTGATTGGCCGTTAACAGAGAAAACCCCTGATAAATAATTCCATAAGCCTGGCAATGGTTGCGAATTTGTTTATCCCATAATAGCCGGGCAAAACATCTATTTTGAACAAACTTGGGTTTTACCGAAGCAAACGAAATGAGTTCGACTAATTGTTCATAACTCGCATTGGATATGCCGAGGTGCTTTACTTTCCCATCTTTATACAGGGATTCCATTTTGTTCCAGACTTCTTTATCTTCATCAGAAAGATGATATTGATAATAAGGGCCATGCAAAATATAGGAGTTTAAGTAATCAGTATTTAAATGTTCAAGGCTGCTTGTAAAAGATTGTTGTACTTGAATAGTCAGGTTTGCTGTATCATCGTAAGGTTTGCGATGATCCTGGCCATGAGCATAGGTGAACTTGGATTGTAAAAAAATATCATCACGCAAGATACCTGATTTTTTATAGCATTGTTGCAGGGCATATCCAACACCTTCTTCATAATAGTGTTTTCTTTGGTTTGCAGTATCTATACCCCGAAATCCTGTAGTTAATGCAAGCTCAACCAGTTCACTTGTGCGCTTTTCTTTCCAGGCGGTTCCATATATAAAAGTTGGAAAGCCAAGGTCCATCGTTCAATCTCCTTCTCGGTTTATTACCTGCAAACAGACTCTATTTTGACTCAAAAAACAGAACAAACCATGGTTGACTGTGTGTCTTACATAGGGTTTTTCCTGAAGCTTCTTGTCTTACTATTTGTTTTAATTCTCAATAGTTACAAATCCTAATCAAAAAGACAACAGGCGTGATTAATCCAAAAGGTTATTCGAAGAACGTACTAATTTTATGGAATTATACAAGAAAATCAGTCCTTCATCAAAAAGACTTTGGTATTTTTTAATGAGCCACAGTCGCAAGCGACTGTAGCAGGCAGGTAAGAATTAGTTAAATTGATAAGCGGTTGTATTCTCATGCTCAGTCTCAGTCACTTCAGGTTTGATGCATGCAGAAACCCAGGTAGTACCAAGACGTGTCATAAAGGCAATTCCTTCAACCAGAGCGTTAATTGGTGTCATCACCGCCAAAGAGGCTGCTAAACCAAAATGTACTTGTAAGTTATGGAAATTCTCTTTTGCATGTAAAGGCTTACAGATAGCCAAATTGACAATACATTCTAGCGCAGACTCAACTCCATACAATGCTTCGACTAATGAACGAAATCCGCCTTTAGCCAAGGAGGTCATTGGGGATGCCATTTGTTCTAAACAATCCCAGGCATTGTTATAAGAAGAAAAGAACCTGGCTTTATTGAAGTAATTGGATGAAGGCAACTCATTAACCATTTGATATCCACTTACTCTGTTTGCCCACTTTGCCATAAGCCCGGTTTCTAATAAATCATGGCGAGGTTCTTGACCAACAAACCATGATGATATAACTCTTGTAAGAATTTCAACGGCATGAGTCAGAGCGTGAATTGGAGCCATAAGCAGTAAACAGGTAGAGAGAGTTAAATGGCAACCCACATCTTTGATCGCGTCCAATGCCAAGCCTGGTTTTAAAATTAATAAATTACCTACAGTCCGCAAGGTGGCCCATACTGCCCTTGAGGCATAGTAGCAAGCATATAACCCATTGATAATAGGGGTAATTCCTACTAATGCCAAACCAGCCCAAAATTCATTGGTATTGGCGTAATGATTAATAAATCGCTTGGCTGAAACATATTCTCTATCTGGCAATAATCCATCATGTATGAGTGATTCAAGTTCTCTTCTAAGGTCTGTCATTATGGTCTCTCTCTATGTTAATTAAACAAGCGGGCAGAGTATAACCAAAAAAAACATAAATGACCAATATTGACCCATGTTGTATTTGATGTTTGCATTTGTTTTCTTTTGCTTTCTGAACACAAATTAAAGCCTGTCTCTATCCTTATTTATGAACACATGAGTTTCAGGTACTGCAAAGCCAAAGGAATGCACGGTTGACTAGTTGTAGCGTCTTTTAGTAGCCCAGTAGCCTCGTGCGCGGCCAATGTTGCTCACCTCGATGGTTTATAAAAAGTTTATCATCAAAAAAATCTTATCACATACTCCCAAAAAAATGAGATCTAATTTTATAGTTCACCCAAAACCTAAGTAATTAAGATTTTTGTAGAACAGAAATAAAGAAGCAGTGAAATAAATAATCATTTCACTGCCAAGGATTAGATTTAGCCTAAAAGAGAACTAAGACCAATATAAGCAGCTCCTAGAAGTACTGCCGTGATCTTGCCTTGATTCTCTCTTATTGTTTGGAAAAAAGAAGGTCCTGTGTTTTTGGATACCAAAACATTATTGGTTCCTGAAACTTTCTGTGGCTCTTGTTCCTTAGACTGCTTGACCAAAAAAGGACAGCGATTATAAACCCGAGTCGATATACGATCGCGTACTTTTTCCTTATCAATCGCAGGTATATCTGCTTTAATTATTGATTGAGTTTGTATATTTAACTTAATCGCTAAATGTGGACTAACATGGGCAATTAAAGGAGCAAGTCCTGCATTTATTCCTCGAGAATACTCCGGAGCCGCAGTCGTTAAAGGCAATTCTTGCAAGACATCTCCAATTTTGAATAATCTTTCTAATACCATGGTTAATTGTTCAAGTTCCCTTGAGCCAAGATTTTCCAAAACTTCTTGTGTGCTTAATCCAGGTTTGGATAATTTACACAAAAGAATATTCATAGAGTCTAAACCTAAACCGGTTTGCAGTTTTTGCACTAATTTTTTGCAATAAGCAAACTGAGCTCCTACAATTAATCTGTCATCTATCGTAGGTAGTTTTGCTGTTTCATCCATTAACTCGGTGAAGACTTTGTCAGTTTCTTCCTTACCTAAAACTTCTACTAGGAGAATGAATAATGCGCTATCCTTGGGATCTTTTTTAGCAAAAGCATCTGGTATTAATTGCTCTAAAATCATCTGTTCAGCAATCAGTTCTGCTGTTGAAACAATTGCTGCTACATGAGCAGCTGTATTGAAAGATGGTGTGACTAATGTGCCACTTATTTGAGAATCAATCATATTCTCTCTTTTGGATAAAACAGGATTGTCATCGAACCCTCTAAATATAGGTTGTTCTGACTTATCTTTAATTCCAAAAGCATAAGCAATAGCCTTTAGATTATTAATTGTTACAGGAAAGCTATTGGTAAAGCGA
This sequence comes from Legionella sp. PATHC032, assembly GCF_026191185.1. Taxonomy (NCBI): domain Bacteria; kingdom Pseudomonadati; phylum Pseudomonadota; class Gammaproteobacteria; order Legionellales; family Legionellaceae; genus Legionella; species Legionella sp. PATHC032. The sequence continues at coordinate 564,835 of NZ_JAPHOV010000001.1, forward strand.
ATCGGTAAGACACTTCGAATACTTTTAGGTTGACTCACTCTTAAATGTTGCACCATTTCATCTTGCAAAGCTCCAACAAGAAAGTCATCAATTAAAGAAGGATCTTTTTCTAGAGTCGATTGTAATCGGTTGTATGCAATCTGTAAGGAATTGTCTAACAAAGGACGTGGATCGAAGTTGTATCTTTGTAAATAATCAAAAATAACATACATTGCGTTAAAAGCCTGATTTTGAGTGAATAACCCTAAACCACTTGAATTCATTAAATTACCGGATTGAAGAATTTTTTGCTGGGTAGGGCGCTTTTCATAAAACCCACCTTCAGCTATGGCAGAAACACGAATAATATCTTCTGTAACTTCTTTCGGTAGAACTTCTCCTGTTTTTTTATGGATTATCCAGCCCATAGGAGCATATTTTTTATCCTCTTTATTGTTAGCAATTGCAAGTCCATTAGGTTCTTTAGTAAATTCTTGTTTATCATCTAAATAAATATCTAGTTTACTGATATCCGATTCTACTACTTCAAGGCCCACCTCTTCGAAAACCAGTGCAGGAGGTTTTCCCGAGATGCGTAATTGCTGATCTAATATTTCCTTTTCTTTTGAATTAAGTTGAGATGGACAATTTATATAAATAAAACCTTGTTTATTTAATTCATACTTCATTGCGCGACCAACATTCCAAACAGGGGCGTGTATAATGTCCCATATTCCCTGTTCTCCGTAGGTGCTTTTTTGATTCACATGAACCAAGGGTTGTGCTAGTTCATTTAATACTTTTGATCGCCCTAAAGTTAGATGGCTGGCAAACTCAAGTACATCACCATTAATTCTACCGGAATTAGCACTTTCTTCTTTGAAAAATAAGGTTTCCTCATCTCCACCTAGAGCTGGACGCTCAACTGGATTTTCGGAGTAATTGAATTTAGATACTTGTTGTAATAAACCCGCACGTTGCCCTTGACCCAGATGAAAACGAATTACTAGTGCACCAATGTTCTTAAAACGCTCAGTAAATGCTTGTAAGGGAGTTAGTTCAGGGTTATCGACACTGTATTTATTATTCTGAAAAGAAGAAGGCAAATATTGTGCACCGGTATAGGATAAGGTAACGCCTTTGTAGTTTCCTTTGTCCTTTTGAATTTGTTCGTAAATGGTTTCCTGGGTTTGCATAATTGTTCTCGCACTAAATGCATTATTTATTAACGAAGAGTATATTATCACTCCAAAATTAAGAAAAAATTAAGCTGATTGAACAATTAATATTCGGCAAGGTGCGATCAAGGCGAACATTATTGGGGATTAGGATATGCTCCCGAGGTTTTGAATGCGCTTCTTAGTTGGAGGCAATCAAATATCAAGATAAATTTTATTATTGCGTATGATCCAATCGACCATGATGCAGCACATCGTGTGATGGAAAATGCGGTATGGAATACTACAAAGATGGAGTTGAGCATGGAGTACAAGGTAAACTTTATCGAATTAAAAACAATAAACAAGCGTGCGATAGCGCGTTATTCACTGATTTTTTTCAATCAGATCCAGATGTTTGTGTATTAAATTGGTAATAACATCAATTGAAAAGTTAGGGCAATACCGGGGATATGTCCTATTTAAACCACCAGAATGCTTCTCTAAAAGTTGAAGGTCATATTCCAACATATCTTCTATATCGAAAATGTCTTTATTCCATCTGTCTTCATTATGAACCCCGAAACCTCCATCAAAAAGCGACCCATTAGGTAATCGGATTAAGATATGCCAGCATTCATCAGAGTTTTTCACCATAATAAATGCAATATTTACTTTTTCAGTAAATTTTTGATTCCAAATCTTGTAAAAAGCATTGGCAAATGGACCACAAGGGCCTGAGTGAATTGCAGGCTCACCAAAATTGTCACCAGCAATGGTGACGTATCCATAGAGTTTATTTATTTCCTTAGATAAGCTATTTAGGGTATTAAGAACATTATTTTCGGCATTCATAAACAATTGCCTCATCCTGCGCATCTGGGGTTGCAGTACTATCAAATGCTTTAATCAAACAGACATTTTTAAAACCACAACTTTTAAGAATTCCTGTTAACTCCTGCGGGTCGTAAATTCTTACCCTCAATTCTTCAACCTCCGTATGAATTATACTATTGTTGTGAACGAGTTCATATTTACCGATAGAATGACAAACCTGCTCCTTCATGGTCGCTAATTGACTGAGCATAATCATCTGACCATTGGGCTTATGCCAAACGGAGCCTTTCCAGACATCAAGTTGTGGTACCGCTTTAAGTGTTTCGCCCTCAAACAATAAAATACCCTCTTCGCTTAGGTGATTATAAAATGTTTGAAGAGCTAATCTTACCATTGCAGGATCGATAATCAAGCCAAAGGAACCGCTTGGTATAAAAATCAAATTGTATTTTTCTGGCCTCGTCAAATTTTCAACAAAACCTCTCCATACTGTTGGTTTGAGATTTTTAGCTTTGGCTTTAATATTGAGAGCTGCAAGCATATAGTCGCTTGCATCAAAGCCATGCACTTCGAATCCTTCTTCAAGTAATGGAAGTAAAAAACGACCGGTACCACACATTGGCTCTAAAATAGGACCTTTCACATTCATTACATAACTGCGATAAAATGCATAAGCATCTTCAGGAGGCTTCGGTTTGCTTAAGTCATAGACCTCAGTACACAAGCTAAGATAAGTATCCAGGTTTTTTAGTTTTGTCATCTTTTTTACCAATTAAAAAATTTTTGATTATTTGAATTTGCACTTCGGTACTTAAGAGACCGTCGATTACTATAGTGGCATTTTGTTTCAGTTCATCATCAAAAAACAAAGGTCTTGAATGATTTAAATAAAAACTGATTTCTTCAAGAAGATTTTCTTTAGTTTGTAATTTATCCTTAAAATCCCTCAAAACGCGACGGCACAATGAAATATCAAGTGGCACCTCAATATGAACACAGGTATCAATATATTCACCTGTTTGTACGTGAGGTTTCCCTAAAGGAGCATCAAAAATTATGTATTCCGTGGGGTTGAGCAAAGTGCGTAAGACTGGATGAATAACTTCTCTTTTTGCTTTAAGCTCTGCCAAAACCTTTGCGAGGTCTTTCCTTTGAAATTCACTGTAATTACAACCCTTATGATACCACTCGATATAATCTTCGGGTTCTAAAGAGATGTCATCAAAGTCATCCCATGAAATAAGAGTTGCTTTTAAATTCAGGGACAATGCTTTTGCCAAAGTGGATTTTCCAGTGCCTGTTATACCACTAATGCCAATAATATGAGGAGTCATAACAATATCTCCATCACAGTGACTGGATGTCCTTTAAATTTGTCCATGCCGATTATGGCCCAACCAAGACGGGAGTAATAATTAGGAATGGTTGGGTCAAAGGCAAAAAGATGCAGCTTATTAAAACCTAAATCCCTGGCTTTATTTTTTGTGGTGTCAATTAGCCTATTTCCAATACCTTGTTTCTGATAGGCAGGGTTAACCACAAGCGAGCCAAGCCATGGGGTTATGTCAGGCCTGATGCCATCATTTTCACGTAAAGAGCACATCCCAACGGGTTTCCCAGCATCAAGTGCAATAAACGTAATGGGTAGTTTGTCAGCATTTAGGTGTTCACTGAACCGTTGAATCACTTGTTCGACCGGGATCTCAGGAACCCAGATTTTTCCAAGCACTTCATGCCATATTTTTGCACATCCGGGGATAGTGTCTGGATAATTTTTTAGAAGGTCTATGGTGATCATGCTTTGCTTACATTGATGAGTTCAGGCATTAAACTTTTGAGGCGTATAATAGTAGGTAATACTTGTATTACTTGCTCCATTCCAATTTTTTGTTGTTCTGGATTGTGTTGGTTTGCAGCCCGTTGGATGTTATAGACCATCCAATTAATCCAATTACCTAAAACACCAAAAAAAGCGGCTTCAACTATGTTTATATCAATTATCCCGCCAGCTTCTTTGTATGCTATTATCATTTTACCAAATAAATTTTTATCAAGTTGTGTAGTAATCCCAGACCAATCTAATGCTGCGTTCACAATTTCATAGGTAGGGTTAAGCTTGCGAGCGGATTCCCAGTCAATGAGTATAGGATTTTTTGAGCAATCCCATAAGACATTTTTTTGATCCAAGTCGCCGTGGCTAATTACTGTATGATCGTTTAACATTAAAATTGCGTCATGATAATTTGTATTAATTTCCAATATTGTTACTGAACTTTCCATCAAGGATGAAGCGATAGCGGGATTCTTTTTTTTGGCTAAGTCTATTAGCGCTATAATCTTATCATTTTTATGAATATCAAATTCTGCTTCGTCAATTTCTTTAAACTGCACATCGATCTGATGCATCTTAGATAAAATACGAGCAATTTCCAAAGATTGAGATGCGCTTACAGCATCCTTATCAAGGGTTTTTGCATTGACCCATGGGTAGACTAGAAAACCAGTCTCATTAATTATAAAAAGATGTTTATCTGATTTTTCAATGGCATTAACAGCAGGAATACCAAGTGCGACAAAAACTGAGGCAATGTTTTCACTCAATTCGTAATTTCTAATAACACGATGATCTGTAAGATTAATGTCTTTTGATAATTGTTTAATCGCAAAAGATCCTTTGTCGGTATTTAGCCGCCACATGATGTGAAGTAAACCGCCATGTACTCTTTGGGGCTCTTGTATAGGATCACCCAAATTGAAGTGTTGGCATAGACGCTTGATATGATTTTGGTTCATGGCCAATTCTAATTCTTTGATTTTATTGGTCGGAGTGACAGGAATTGAACCTGCGACCCCTGCCTCCCGAAGGCAGTGCTCTACCAGTCTGAGCTACACTCCGCTTTTGTTTGAAGTTACATTCAATTAATCTGATATTTTAGAAAGTATACGAGTTATTTTACTTGAAGTTAATTTATCCGTCGATTGATTGTTGATTTGAGCACTTTATATACCTCAAACACTTCTTAGCATATCCATATGAAACGATATAAACACAAATTATTATGAAAAATTGGGTGTCTATATCTATGCTGTGTATTGATTTTACGGCTTTTTTACCTTTTCTTAAGCTCTGTTTAATGTTCTATTGTCAATTTTGGGCTAATATAACAGTAATATCCTTATTACCCGGGTAAATATAAATGGCAGACGGCGATATCGAAATCAAAGCAGGTTTTGCAGAAACTGATCTAGACGATCGCAAATTGACAATGATAGATGATTTGAATAATCCATTAGCCATAGTGGAGCGAGTCTATCTAATATGGTGGCATTGGGCAGATTTTCATCTTCATGTTATTTCTCCGCATATTGATACTATTACTCCTGCGATAGTCATCGAACCCGAACTGATACCTGGTTCTAATGATCATGAATTTGTTTATCCTATTCATGATAGTGGCTCTAAATTATCTACATCCAAAAGCCAGGATATGTTTAGTGCGGGTATGTCCATGTGCAAACTTTTCTATACTATTGAAAAAATGGTCCATATACTGGTAGATCGCTTAAAATCTGGTGGAGTAAGTATGGAGGCAGAAGTTCAGATAGCTTTTTCTGGCCATGAAATAGCACAGAGGAAAGCTTTTGAGTCGATTATTAATTTACCTTATAACGTTGTTGTGACTAATTTTGATCCCGGAATATGGGGTGAAAAATATTTACAAAATGTGAAGCGGCTGGCGGATAGGGGTTATGGTTATCCTCCTGAATCCCCAAGAAAAAATTATATGCATCCGGTATCTTCTGGAACTACTGCACGAAAATAAATAATTAGCGAGAATGGCTCAACACTGTTTTAAACTTTTTTAAAACCAGTTTGGGTCCATTGATGCAAAAGCGTATAATTGCCTTTTAAGCAAAAAGGGGCTATTAAAGTGGCAGGAATAAAATAAAAAAATCGGGCGATAATTTGTTGTCTTGATAGTTTTTTACCAGAGTCAGTTGTCAGTTTAAATCTCCAGGCTTTCATACCTATAGTTTGTCCACCAAATCGAATAGAACCATAATAATAAACAAAAATGATACTGAATAATGAAAATTGATACCAATGGGTAGCAGGAGGAATGGCTTGTCCATGAGTTAATAAGAGCAGGGCAGAGGTGTATGCAAAAAATAAAATGGATAGGATGATTAAATCATAAATCATTGCCCCCATATATTTGATGAAAAACATAATTAATACTTATCCTATATTGATTTAAATTATTAGTTTTTGGAATATTAACCATTTAGGAAAACACATTCTAAATTTTTTGTTGCTCAAATAGAAGATTGTATAAATTGTTGCGCAATCAGTTATTCATGATTTTTGTACCTTGGCTTACCAAGGCCAAACTGTCAATATATAATTGACTTAAATCAATTCCATTGATGTTAAGCTGAGTTACTTCTTCCCAATGCCCTTCTTCATAAGCGATTACCAAAGACAATAGATTTCCCAAAGGTCCTGATTTATATGCCAGAGCATTTTTTATCTCCTCAGCCAGGGTGATTTGTTCTATCAATGCTGGCATGGGCTTGTTTAATAAACAGTCTAATATGGATAATAATCCTGCAGTATAAGCACTTTGACTGAAAATATTCGAACTTGTTTTAGCGAGTTCTTCTGCCATATGGGCTCTGATTAAACCTGATTCCAATATTTCTATGGGTTTATCAGAGATATTTTTCATGGAAAACAACATGACCCATTTTTTCAGGTTAATGATGCCAAGCCTTGCAACGGCTTGATCGATCGATTCTATGCTTGGTCCGCTAGAAAATCCAACTGAATTGACTAGTTTTAGAAGTTGATAGCTTAGTAATGGATCGGCTTGGATAATATGAGTGATCGCATTTAAATCGCAATCTTCTTTTTGTAATTCCTCGATGAGTTGAAGTACATTTAATTTGTTTGCCGCTATTTCTGTGCCTTCCTCTGTAATGCAGTTAAGCAGGAAATCACCACAGTAATAATCCATGGTCATAGCCTTACATTTTTCAAAATTAACATGTTGATTTAGATCATAAGCAATGATTTTACGATTTTTTGCCTTACTGTATTGTACTACTTTGGTTACATCCGATTGACTCATTAACTGCTCAGTCAGTCCTATGTATTCGGCAAAATTTAGCCAAGCCAATTGTTGAGGGGTATTAATTAACAAGGCAATAGAAAATAGAGAATCTTGTAGTTCCGTTAGTGAATAAACAGATTCGATTTCATCTGCAGATAATTTTAAAATAATGGGGTTATTGATTGGTGTTTCAAATTGCTCAAGCAATTTTTTTAGGGAAAAAGGAACAAATAAAGGTAATTGGGTGTCTGTGTGGTAAATCAGATCATAAAGTTGTCTTGTTAATTCTTCATTAAGCATTGCATTGCGGCAGGATAATATTTCAAAGGCGACACATTTTAATTGTTGATTATATATTGGTCTTTTGGCGATCATGAAGACTTCCTTTTGCTCACATTATGTAATCATAGTACGGGTTTTTGTAATTGGCCAATGGACTATTCATTTTCCTTATAAACTGAACTTTGCGTGATAAAAACAGAGTGCTATACTTCCCATGCATGAATTGAAATTTAGTAATTCTAAATAGTTTTTAAGGCCCAATTTTTTTATTTTTCAAAGCCATTTGTTGCGCAGTATACTTAATGAATTATGTTTCTCAAGAAGTCTAAAGGGTGAATGTGAAATAATTGAATGGGATTCAATATTTAGAAGAAAATATATTGATGACATTTTCTTATGAGGAAGAAATTAATAGTGAACAAGAAAAGACCGATCAATCTTGATTTAAGCAGTCTGAAATTTCCGCCTATGGCTATCGCATCTATATTACATAGGATTTCAGGAGTTCTGATATTTTTATTATTTCCTTTCGTATTATTGATTCTGGGTTGTTCCCTGCAATCAGAGGAATCTTTTGTACAGACTAAAACAATGTTAGCCAATCCCTTCTATAAACTTATGTTATGGGCTTTTGGCGCCTCTATGATTTATCATGTAATAGCAGGTATAAGACATCTGATAATGGATATGGGATTTGGTGAGAGTCTTCGTGCTGGTCGTATGTCGGCTGTTTCAATTATAATTCTAGCAGTTATTTTGGCAATTTTTCTAGGAATCTGGATATGGTAAACAATGTCACCAGTTTAACAGGAAATGGGTTAAAGGATTGGTTAATTCAACGAGTTACCGCTGTCTATTTTGCAGCGTATTTAATTTTTTTATTTGGATTTATATTGGCAAATCCTGATTTAAGTTTTTCTCAATGGCATCTTTTGTTTGCCAATAAGGTATTTCAAATTGCAACAACAATTGGATTGACGGCTTTGACATTGCATGCCTGGATAGGTATTTGGACAGTAACTACAGATTATATGAAATGTACTGTTATACGTTTATCAGTACAGTTATTGGTTGTTTTATGGCTCCTTGCTCAATTTATCTGGGGCCTTATGATCATTTGGGGACAATAGCATGACAGTGGCACGTAACAGATTTGATGCGGTAATTATAGGAGCTGGTGGTGCAGGAATGCGTGCTGCACTCCAGATGACAAATTCTGGTTTAAAAGTAGCTTTGTTATCAAAAGTATTTCCAACCCGCTCACATACTGTGTCGGCTCAAGGCGGTATTACAGCTGCTTTGGGAAATGCTGATGAAGACGATTGGCGCTGGCACATGTATGATACCGTGAAAGGTGCTGATTACATTGGTGATCAGGATTGTATAGAGTATTTGTGTAAAACTGGGCCTGAAGCAGTTTATGAACTGGAGCATATGGGGCTACCTTTTTCACGAATGGATAATGGAAAAATTTATCAACGTCAATTTGGTGGCCAGTCAAAACATTTCGGCGGAGAACAAGCAGCCCGTACTTGTGCTGCGGCAGATAGAACAGGGCATGCTTTGCTGCACACCCTTTATCAACAGAATTTAAAAGCTAAAACTCACGTATTTAGTGAATGGTATGCTCTCGATCTGGTAAAAAACTCGCAAGGAAGGATTGCAGGTGTTACTGCAATGTGTATGGAGACAGGCGAGATTGTATTTTTTCAAACTCGAGTTTGTATTTTGGCGACTGGGGGAGCCGGTAGAATTTTTCAATCTACAACGAATGCTTTTATCAATACTGGCGATGGCTTTGGAATGGCACTAAGAGCTGGTATACCTCTTCAAGACATGGAAATGTGGCAATTTCATCCAACTGGCATAGCGGGTGCTGGTGTTTTGGTTACGGAGGGTTGCCGAGGTGAAGGTGGTTATTTAATAAACAAAGATGGTGAACGCTTTATGGAGCGTTATGCTCCCAGAGTAAAAGACCTTGCTTCCCGGGATGTGGTCGCTCGCGCCATGGCTTTGGAAATTCGGGCCGGGAAGGGATTTGATCCAAAAGGCGTCGATCATGTTAAATTAAAGCTTGATCATCTAGGCGCTGATTTGATCATGTCTCGCTTGCCTGGTATTCGCGAGTTATCAATGAAGTTTGCCGGTGTGGATCCAATTGTTGAGCCGATTCCGGTTGTTCCAACTTGCCACTACAGTATGGGAGGAATACCCACCAACATGCATGGTCAGGTTATAACTAAAACTGATGGCAAAGAGCATGTGGTGGAGGGATTGTATGCGGTAGGAGAATGTGCCTGCGTTTCAGTGCATGGCGCCAATCGATTAGGCGGTAATTCCTTATTGGATTTGGTTGTGTTTGGTCGTGCAGCCGGGATACATGTTGAAGAATTATGGCAATCAAATCAATTGCCTGATATGTCTTATGTGAGTGAAGACGATGTAACTGCTTCCCTGGTTCGTTACGAGCGTTGGGAAAATTCAAAGGATGGTGAAAGCCATGCGGTAATACGAGATGAAATGCAAAGAGTAATGCAGGAAGATTTTGGAGTATTCCGTACAGGTGAGGTAATGGCTTCAGGATTGAAACGTTTACAAGCCCTGCGCGATCGATTAGCACATGCTAAACTTGATGATAAAAGTCAAATTTTTAATACAGAACGCGTTGAAGCTATGGAATTGGATAATTTAATGGCAACTGCCTATGCAACGGCTTTATCTGCAATTGCGCGAACTGAAAGCAGAGGAGCGCACAGCAGGGAGGATTATCCAAAACGAGATGATGCAAACTGGATTAAGCACACATTGTATTTTGAGGAAGGTGAGGTGATAGATTATCGTCCGGTTAATACCTCACCCAAGTATGTCGAGCCTTTTGAGCCGAAAGAACGCGTTTACTAATGAGGATATTTTATGGCTGATAGTAGAAATTTAATCCTGTCGATTTATCGCTATAATCCTGAGGTGGATGCCAAACCTTACATGAAAGATTATGAGATAGAAATTCCGGCTAAAAGTGATCCCATGTTACTTACTTTGCTTGAGCGCTTGAAAGCTGAGCAAGACCCTTCTATTACTTACAGGCGGTCATGTCGAGAAGGAGTATGTGGCTCTGACGGTATGAATATCAATGGGACTAATGGATTAGCTTGCATTACACATATTTCACAATTAAAAACAGATAAAATTGTCATACGTCCTTTACCAGGTTTTCCAGTAATTCGTGATTTGGCAGTTGATATGACACAATTTTATCAACAATACGAACGCATTGAGCCTTATTTACAGAATGATGAAGTAGCGCCTGCTCGAGAGAGGTTACAATCTCCTGAAGAACGGGCACAATTGGATGGCTTGTATGAGTGCATTTTATGCGCTTGTTGTACCAGTTCATGTCCTTCTTACTGGTGGAATCCTGATAAATTTGTAGGCCCTGCTGGACTTTTACAAGCTAGGCGTTTTTTAGCAGACAGTCGTGATAAAGCAACGCAACATCGTTTGGATTTATTGCAAGATCCTTTCAGTGTATTTCGTTGTCGTACTATTATGAATTGCACGAATGTATGCCCGAAGGGACTCAATCCAACACAAGCGATTGCAAAAATTCGCACGCAAATGTTGACGCAGGAAACTTAATAAATCAGTCCTTGTTACTCAGAAAATTTCTGAGTGAACCCTTTGGAGAGAATGATAATGAGCAGTTCAGATCTGCAAAAAGAATGGGCTTCTTCCTATTTGTCTGGAGGAAGTATGGCTTATGTTGATAGTCTTTATGAGGATTACCTCGCAGACCCTGATTCAGTGTCAGAGGATTGGAGAGCGGTATTTAGCGCCTTACCTAAAGTAAATAGTGCTACCAAAGAAGTATCTCATAGAGACATTCGCGATTATTTTTTGCAGCATGCTGATAAGAAGCTTAATAAAATAATTCAAATTGCAGATAGTCAGCAGTACCAGGTTGCCAGTCTGATTAATGATTTTAGATCATTAGGACATCTTGCCGCAAAGCTAGACCCATTGGAAATGACGGAGCGTATGCCAGTACCACGCCTGGAGCTGGCTTATCATAATCTTGCCGATGTTGATGTGAATCGTACTTTTTTTGCTGGAACCAGTTTTAATGGACCAGAGATGACTTTGGGGGAAATATACAACGCCCTTCGCGAGACATACTGTCGCAGTATAGGCATAGAATATATGCATATCTCTGATACTGAAGTCACTGAATGGTTACAAAACAAAATGGAATCAGTACGCGGATGCCCTGAATTCAGTACACAGGAAAAACTGAATATTCTTAAAGACTTGATAGCAGCAGATGGTTTGGAGCGCTATCTCGGAACACGATATGTTGGTCAAAAGCGATTTTCTCTTGAGGGGGGAGATTCTTTAATTCCAATGATGAAAGAACTCATTAGAAGATCGGGTATAAACAATGTGAAAGAGCTTGTCATTGGAATGGCACATAGAGGGCGCCTAAATGTATTGGTGAATGTCCTCGGTAAAGAGCCAGGACTATTATTTCAAGAATTTGAAGGAAAAATTAAATACGAACGAACTGGTGATGTGAAATATCATCTGGGTTTTTCCTCTGACATAAAAACAGAATCAGGCGCGATTGTACACTTGGCTTTGGCATTTAACCCTTCACACTTGGAAATTATTGGGCCAGTAGTTGAAGGATCTGTACGTTCACGTTTGGGAAGACGCAACGATTTGGCTAAAAAGGATAAAGTAGTTCCCATTGTCATTCATGGCGATGCCGCTTTTGCAGGTCAGGGTGTGGTTATGGAAACCTTTAACTTCTCACAGGCACGTGGATATTGTACTGGTGGAACAATTCACATTGTTATCAACAATCAGATAGGATTTACAACGAGCAATCCTTTGGATGCCCGTTCAACTCTCTATTGTACAGATGTTGCCAAAATGGTTCAGGCACCAGTCATTCATGTCAATGGAGATGATCCTGAGGCAGTAGTTTTCGCTACCCAAGTTGCTTTTGATTTCCGAATGAAGTTTAAGCGAGACATAGTAATTGACCTGGTCTGTTACAGACGTCATGGCCACAATGAAGCGGATGAACCTTCAGTGACTCAGCCGAAGATGTATAAAAAAATCAAATCCATGCCTACATTACGTGAAAAATATGGCGAACAATTGGTCAGTGCTAATTTATTAACCAAATCAGAATTAGACAAGTTGGTTGATTCCTACCGAGAAGCATTAGATAAAGGCAAGGCGGTTGTCGATTTGGTGCATGAAGATTATGAAGGAAAGCAATCTTTAGATTGGACTCCTTATATGAATGCCAAGTGGACTGATAAAGTTGATACAACCATCAGCAAGGAAGAATTGGAAAAAATTGCATCCCAATTAAACAAATTGCCTGAAGGAATGAAACTGCATCCCGTTGTGGAGCGTTTGTTGGCTGAACGAAATAAAATGACCGCTGGTGAAATCCCTATGAATTGGGGCTATGCCGAGATCATGGCTTATGCCAGTTTGTTACATGAAGGCTACGGAGTAAGAATTTCTGGACAAGATAGTGGTCGAGGAACTTTTGCCCATAGACATGCTGCGCTTCATGATATTGAAACAGGCGATACTTTTATTCCTTTGGAACATATATCAACCAATCCCAAACGCTATTTTACTGTAATAGATTCAGTGCTTTCCGAAGAAGCAGTATTAGCTTTCGAATATGGCTTTGCTTCGTCTGAGCCATCTTTCCTGGTTATTTGGGAAGCTCAATTTGGTGATTTTGCAAATGGAGCACAAGTTGTTATTGATCAATTTATAAGTTCCGGTGAGCAAAAGTGGGGACGGCTATGCGGGTTGGTGATGCTTTTACCCCATGGCTACGAAGGTCAAGGCCCTGAGCACTCTTCTGCGCGATTGGAGCGTTATATGCAGCTTTGTGCACAGCACAATATTCAAGTATGTACCCCAACCACTCCAGCACAAATATTTCATTTGTTAAGAAGACAAGTGATTCGTAATTTCAGAAAGCCTTTAATTGTCATGACTCCCAAAAGTCTTTTACGACATAAATTGGCTGTTTCACCTTTGGAAGCTTTGTTTAAAGGAAAATTTCACACAGTGATTCCGGAAATTGATGCCTTGGACGCACAAAAAGTAACAAAAGTGGTGTTATGTTGTGGTAAGGTTTATTATGATTTATTGCAAATGCGTCGCGATAAAAACTTAAACCACGTAGCGATTGTGCGTATAGAGCAATTGTATCCATTTCCCAAAAAAGCATTAATGGCTGAATTGGAGAAATATCAACAGGCTAATGAAGTAGTCTGGTGTCAGGAAGAGCCACAAAACCAAGGAGTCTGGTTCTCTTCTCAGCATAATATACGTGATTGCTTGCGTTCTGACCAAACCTTGCACTATGCTGGCAGAGAGTTTGCTGCTGCGCCTGCAGTGGGTAGTCCCGGCTTGCATGCAGAGCAACAAGTTGCTTTGGTTGAGCAAGCATTACTTGGTAAAAAATAAATCTAAACAATATAATATTAAGAGAAGGTATAACCATGTCTATTGAAGTCAAAGTACCTGTTCTACCCGAGTCAGTAGCTGATGCAACAGTGGCTGCGTGGCATAAGAAAGTGGGTGATAAAGTATCTCGCGATGAGAACCTAGTTGATCTGGAAACAGATAAAGTTGTGCTTGAAGTTCCATCACCTGTGGATGGGGTATTATCTGACATTATGTTTAATACCGGAGATACGGTTGGTTCAGGAGATTTACTAGCAAAAATTTCTCAAGGTGTTTCCGCAGAACCTCAAAAAACTGAAAAGGAAGAGAAATCTGCTAAAAAAGAAGAAATGGAAGTTTCTGAAAGAGAATCAATTTCAAAAGAGGATAAGTCAACCAGTCCAGTAGTAAGACGCATGATGGCTGAAAATGATTTGAAAGCTGGGCAGATTCAAGGTACTGGTAAAGATGGTAGGATAACCAAAGAAGATGTTTTATCTTATATAGAATCTAATAGAGAAAAAGCAAACCAAACCGCTGAAGTTCAAAAAGAACCTTCTATGAGAGCACTTTCTGTTGGCGGCAGGGAAGAAAAACGTGTTCCTATGACGAGACTAAGAGCCAAGATTGCGGAGCGTTTATTACAAGCACAACACAATGCTGCCATGTTAACCACTTTTAACGAAGTGAATTTGAAGGCAGTTATGGACATGCGTTCTCAGTATAAGGATAGTTTTGAAAAAAAACATGGTGTAAAACTTGGATTTATGTCTTTTTTCACAAAAGCAGTAGTAGAGTCGCTGAAACGATTCCCGGCTGTGAATGCTTCCATTGATGGGCAAGATATTGTTTATCATGGTTTTTATGATATAGGAATTGCTGTTTCTACTGAAAGAGGTTTAGTTGTTCCGGTAATTAGAGACGCTGATCAATTAAGCATGGCAGAAATTGAATTAGCCATTAATGATGCTGCATCAAAAGCCAGAACCGGTAAGCTGTCTATGGAAGAGATGCAAGGGGGAACATTTACCATAACTAACGGCGGAGTATTCGGTTCATTATTAGCTACTCCCATTATCAACCCACCGCAAACAGGTATCTTAGGGATGCATAAAATTGAGGAAAGACCTATTGTAGAGAAAGGACAAATAGTAATCCGTCCTATGATGTATGTTGCTTTGTCCTATGATCATCGTTTAATTGATGGAAAAGATTCTGTACAATTTTTAGTGAGTGTTAAAGAGTTGTTGGAAGATCCATCCCGACTTTTACTTAATGTTTAATGAGTCATGTTTAACTGCAAGGCCCGTCTTGACGGGTCTTGCTTTTTTAAAAGGTAATTAGAATGAATTTACATGAATATCAAGCCAAGCAATTATTCGCGAGCTATGATTTACCAGTTCCTCGTGGTGAGGTTGCTTATAATGTTGAGGATGCCTTGCTCGTTGCTTCTCAATTATCAACCTCTCGATGGGTTGTGAAAGCGCAAGTCCATGCCGGTGGTAGAGGTAAAGCAGGTGGAGTGAAGCTGGTTTCTAGCAAGGATGAATTGGCTGCAGTTGCGAAATCCATGTTAGGTACACGTCTGGTTACCTATCAAACTGATGCCAGAGGCCAACCGGTTAATGCTATTTTGGTTGAAGAAACTTGTGAAATAGACAGAGAATTATACCTTGGTGCTGTTGTTGATAGAGCCACCAGACGGGTTGTTATTATGGCCTCTACAGAAGGTGGTGTGGAAATTGAAAAAGTTGCCCATGAAACGCCCGAAAAAATTTTCAAGGTGGTTGTTGATCCATTAGTTGGTGTTATGCCTTTTCAATGCCGTGAAACAGGTTTTAAACTTGGATTAAAAGATGATCAAATCAAACAATTCACTCATTTAATGATGGGCTTAGGGAAAATGTTTGTTGAGTGTGATTTAAGTCTATTAGAGATAAATCCTCTTGTGGTAACAAAATCTGGGCAACTGATTTGTCTGGATGGAAAAATTAATATCGATGGAAATGCTTTATTTCGACAACCTAAACTGAAAAATATGCGGGATGTTTCTCAGGAAGATGATCGAGAAAACCGAGCCAGTGATTGGGAACTTAATTATATCCCCTTGGATGGGACAATAGGTTGTATGGTAAATGGTGCTGGTTTGGCTATGGCCACTATGGACGTGATAAAACTACATGGCGGTGAGCCGGCTAATTTCCTGGATGTTGGGGGTGGCGCCACAAAAGAAAGAGTAAGTGAAGCCTTAAAGATTATTGTGTCAGATGAAAAAGTTAAAGGAATCCTGGTTAATATTTTTGGTGGAATTGTTCGTTGTGACCTTATTGCTGATGGAATTCTTGCTGCTGTAAAAGAAGTGGATGTGAAAATTCCTGTGGTTGTCAGACTGGAAGGTAATAATGCTCAGTTAGGTGCTGACATATTGAATAAAAGCAATTTGAATGTGATTGCTGCAACGAGTTTGACTGACGCGGCCAAGAAAATTGTAGCAGCAGTTTCCTAATAAAGAATAAATTAATTTTGGCATTATTGGTAAAGGCGGTTTTTTAAAGCAGATATGCCATTAAATTACGAGGTTAACAATGAGTGTATTAGTTGATAAACATACAAAAGTACTATGTCAGGGCTTTACTGGAAAACAAGGTACTTATCATACAGAGCAAGCACTGGCTTATGGAACCAAGATGGTGGGGGGAGTTACTCCAGGCAAAGGTGGCCAAATGCATTTAGGATTGCCAGTATTTAATACCATGCGTGAAGCCGTCGAGGAAACCAAGGCAGATGCCAGTGTGATCTATGTTCCTGCACCATTTTGCAAAGATTCAATTATTGAAGCAGCAGAAGCAGGTATTAAACTGATTGTTTGTATTACAGAGGGTGTGCCTGTATTGGATATGTTGCAAGTAAAAGTATATATAGAAAACAATACACAGGCTCGATTAATTGGGCCTAATTGCCCGGGAATAATTACACCCGGTGAATGCAAGATAGGCATTATGCCAGGTTACATTCATTTACCTGGAAAAGTTGGAATCGTTTCACGTTCAGGAACTTTAACTTACGAAGCAGTAAAACAAACTACTGATAAAGGGTTTGGTCAAAGTACCTGCATAGGTATCGGTGGAGATCCAATTCCAGGAACCAGCTTTATTGATGCTTTGTCTTTATTTGAAAAAGATCCTAAAACAGAAGCTATTATCATGGTAGGAGAAATTGGTGGTTCAGCAGAGGAAGAGGCAGCTGAATACATTAAGTCTCATGTAAAAAAACCTGTAGTATCCTACATTGCTGGAGTCACAGCACCTGCTGGAAAACGTATGGGACATGCTGGAGCAATTATCTCTGGCGGGAAGGGGACCGCAGCAGAAAAATATGCTGCTCTGGAAGCGGCAGGTGTGAAAACAGTTCGATCTCCTGCTGACTTGGGAGATGCAATAGCTGAGGTAACTGGTTGGTAAGAAAATATTTTTTTCTCTTGCTTAAAAGCTTTTTCATTATAAAAATATACACTGATTAAAATAAATTGGTGATTTTTCCTCGATTCATGTTGGTGCTGTGCGTTAAGCGCAGCCCAACAGCTATCATGATAATATTGTCATTTGGTTGAATAAGATTAAATCTTTTGCATAACCTGTCTCTTGTATTTTAATTAGAGCATGGCAAACGTTTTTGTGGTGCTCGTTTATTGCATGTAAACTATGCTCCTCAAAACATTTGTACCTTGCCTTAAAACTAAATCAAGACTTACGCCCCCTTACTTTCTTTGTTAAAAAATTGTTTTAATTCAGTGATTAAGTTCAACTAACCCCCTTCATTAAAAGCATTTTTTGCCTTAACCGAGGGATTTTTCCTAAGTCCAGAAAATAATCAGCTTATGCAAGAAGTCGATTGAAAATTTTAACTGCAAAATTTGTCGCAAATTATAAATTTTAGAGAGTATAATTATGTATATTTTTTTAGTGAAGGTTTGCTATGAGCAAATTTAGAAGTCTTGCGGATATTAGACGAGATTATGGTGAGTTGCAGCTAAGTGAAGAATCAGCTGAAAATAATCCCATTTCTCAATTCAAACTATGGTTTGATGATGTGTTACAAAATGAAAAAAACGATCCCACTGCGATGGTTCTGTCTACAGTAGATGAAAAGGGCTATCCAGATTCCAGAGTTGTCTTATTAAAAGGATTAGAGAACGGTAATTTTATCTTTTATACCAATTATCAAAGTGCTAAGGCAATGCAAATGCAAAAGAATCCTTATGCTGCACTTAATTTTTATTGGCCTCAAATGGCAAGACAAGTACGTGTCCGTGGTCGGGTGAAGAAAATCAGTAGCGAGCAATCCGACGCCTATTTTTCTTCGAGACCTTTAAAAAGTCAGTTTAGTGCGATTGTATCTCCCCAAAGCCAAGAAATTCTGGATAGGATTTCTTTAGAAGATGCGTTAAATCAGTTGATTGAGGAATATGGTCAAAAACCCGTAATCAGACCGGAAAATTGGGGTGGATATATGATAATCCCAGATGAGATTGAGTTTTGGCAGGGTAGGGATAACAGGTTACATGATCGAATTCATTATTACCGGCATGGTGATGAATGGATTCATCGTAGATTGGCACCTTGACCGGCAGTTTTTGTCATTATTCCTGCCGGCATTATTTTATTATTTAGATATAGATAGATGATTTTTCATGGCCGGCTAACGGTTAGATTTTTTAATAAGCACAAGCGATTTACAAATTTTGCCTGGTTTATAAATCAGCACTATCGAAAAAGTCCAATCTCTTTATTAAAAACATTTTTAGCTTTGATCTTAGGATTTTGTGTCAGCCTTATCAATATCCTATTTTGGATTGATTATTTAAAGGCAGATAATTTACCTTCATTTTTCCATAATTTCAAACAATAAGACTGCTTGTTAACCATAAAAATCCATGAAAATTAGGATAAAAAAGTTGGCCTAATACTTGCATCTCTATCAATAAAATCAATAAGTTAACGAGGTACCATATTGTAGATCCAAGGGTAAAAAGATTTTTTGTCAAGATAATGTAAATATTTGATCTTTGAAGGCAGGGGGCAAATTAAAGTCGTAAAATTGATTTAAGTGTGGGAGATACATGCACTAAAAAGTAGATCTGCACTAATTGTATTAATAATTATAGATTTAGGAGTAAATGAGTTGAAAAGCGGAAACATATTCAGGATACATAAAAGAGGCTATCATCATGAACGATACAACATCATTATTATCACATATTAGACTACGATTTAACATTGAACACCCAAGCTATGAAGAATGTTATGTTTTTGGGTATGAATGTGCATTAGCAGAAGTTCCAGAAGAGGATAATCCTTTCCGCGAAGGTTCTCAAGAGGCAGAGCAATGGCTCGAAGGATGGTGGGCTGGAGTGTATGGGGAAAAGCCCTTATTTGATTTGAACAATATCGAGGAAGATATTATTTTAGATAAAACCACAGCCGCAAATGATCAGCAATATCATCATAAAAACAGCTTTCTATCTTTAGTCTTTGAAATTGGTGGTGCGATAGCCGCTTCTGCAATAGTAGGTTACCAATTACTTGAGCTTGTAGCATGATCACCGCTTTCAATTGAAGAGCATAATTTAATGCTTCTTCAATTGAATAGGAGTATTCCTGGTATTGGTTCAGTCTTTAAATAATTTTAAAACCATCGACCTCATTCGTTCAATTTCAGATGGATTAAATTCTTTATAAAGTTCACTGCCGATATCAAGACAAACCGTAACTTTCTCACCTAAACCTTTCAACAGGTTGACACCTGATAATTTAAGTAATTTGATATATGGGCTAATTTCACTTGCCCAAGCATTGAGGTATTGCATGTCAGTGAATACCGGCAAAAAAATAGTATTATTTTCTTCCAAAAATAATACTCTGGGTTCGCTATCATCAGAATCGGATTCAATAGGAATAATAAAGTTTGCCTTGATAAATTCAAGGTAAACTTTATTCGCTTCTTTTGAGCTTCCGGAAGATTCAAAAGCTTCTTTAATAGCAATATTTAGTTTATTCATCAGGGGTGGATCCCATGTTTTGATAGTACATTGAAAATTTGATTTCTAAATTTGTTCAGAGTGACCAATTTCCATTCTTTAAAATATATGAAGATTCTACTTTAACAGGGCAAGATCATAACAATTTCAGTCAGTTATGAGCTGCGATGCTTTATAAATTTGAGCATATTTTTGTCATCCCCGCGCAGTTGGAATGATTCAAACTTTTCATTATATAATCAAATTATGATTTTGCCCTATCTACTTTAAAACTTTTTAGTGAATCTCCGGGAATTATTCAGTCTTATCTTCAATTCATCCAAAGGACTTACGAAAAATCCCAATCTCATCGTTAAAAAATAATTTTAATTCAGTCATTTAGTTTGTATAAACGCTCTCATTAAAAACATTTTTTGCCTAGGCCTTGGATTTTTTCTTAAGTCCTGATTGTTGAATCATTCAACTCAATCCAGAGGATTTTTGTTCAATTGGATGATGATGAGTCACTAAAAATTAGAATTATATCCTAAATCCTCAATACATTACTAATATGGCAAAGGTAAAAATAAACTATATGTTGAAATAAGTTACAACAGCAGTATAATGATAAGTTATCATTGTTAATTTATTGATCATTTTTTAAATAAATACAGCATGTGGTGGTTATACCAAAATGGGAATATCTAAAGTGGAAATTTATAAACGTAAAAATTACCTGGGTTTTGCGTGGTTAGTTTGGGGGTTGGCAGCTGCTTTTTATTTTTCTGATTATTTAGCTAGAGTAGCGCCTGGTGTAATGCACCGATATCTACAAATGGACTTTGGCATTAATGAGGCCGGTTTCGGGATATTAACTGCATCCTTCTATATTCCATATATCTTAATGCAAATTCCCGTAGGATTAACGGTCGATCGTTTAAGCATTCGATGGTTATTGACTATTATGTCATTAGTTACTGCTTTTGGCTGCTGTGTATTTGGTCTTGCTGATGGTCTGCTGACTGCATCAATTGGCAGAATGTTGATTGGTTTCAGTGCTGCTTTTGCATTTATTTGCTCACTTCGTCTTGCCACTTCATGGTTTCCTCCAACTATGCTCGGATTATTATCTGGATTAACTCAAGCGTTAGGAATGCTGGGTGCTGCTGCAGGGGAGGCTCCTGTTTCATTTTTAGTGAGTAATGTTGGCTGGCGTCATAGTATGCTGATTATTGCGTTCTTATTTATTGCTTTATCAGGATTATTGTATCAATTTGTTCAAGATAAACCAGGCGAGCATCGCAATGAAATTCGTTCCGTTAATCGAATCAGTATTTTGGATAGCTTAAAGATCATTTTGTCAAATAAACAAACTTGGCTTAACGCAATGTATGCTGGATTTTTATTTGGTCCCACCGCTGTAATTGGGGAAGCAATAGGCCCTGCATACTTACAGTTCGGCCGTGGTTTAGGGGCGCACGCAGCCGCATTTGCAACGGGATTGATCTTTATAGGCTGGGGAATTAGTGGCCCATTATCCGGTTGGATTTCTGATAAAATGGGGCGTCGTAAGCCATTGATGATTATTTCCGCAGTATGCGGGGTGATCTTGAGCAGTTTATTCGTTTTTATTCCTGAAATGAGTCAAACAACAGCTTACATACTATTTTTTGTTTTTGGTATTACGAATACAGGAGTTGCGATTTCATACGCTGTTTCTACAGAAATACATGACAGGAGTGTTGTTGGTACATCTATTGCGTTTACCAATATGACTTCGATTTTTGTTGGGGCCTTATTCCAGCCTTTAGTCGGACGTATCATAGACATCGTATCTGGGCCTAGAGCCTATAATGTTGAAACGTTATTATTATCGGATTTCCAGGCCGGTTTAAAATTACTTCCTTTATGTTCTTTAGTTGCTTTAATCCTGGCGTTTACAGTTAAAGAGACTTATTGCAAACCCATAAGGCATTAAGATAGTAAAGATCAAACACTGAGCATGGAATTATCAATACCTTACCATTGTTTGATTTTTACTGTAAAAACATCAAATTTTTGAAACTTAATGAAAATATTTTTCATTAAGTTTTAATCTTCTTGCATTAGACTGTCGCACTTTTAGGTTATTTACTGTTATACTTTTCGCAGCACTTTGCTGCGCTCGAGTAATGCTATTTGCAAATTAATAACATGGAGATAATAATGAAAAAACTTACAGGATTAGTAATTATCCTGGCTGTTTTAATCCTAGGTGGATATTATGGCATGGGAATTCTAACCGAAAGAACGGTTAAAAAAACTGTCGAGGTAATTAATCAATCCAATGGGCTTTTCGCTGATATTCAGCAATATAAGAGAGGTTGGTTTTGCTCTGATGCATTAGTCAAATGGCGTTTACATGTACCCGAGCGGGTAGTAAAAGACGATGATGGAAAATTGCAAACTACGCCAGCTCAAGATTATCAAATGGAAATGCCGATTAAGATTTATCACGGCCCCATTATATATGCGAGTAAGCAGGTACGTTTTGGAATGGGCTTTGCACAAACCGTATTTCCATTTCCAGAAAAATATAATCAACAATTTAATGAGCTTTTTTCTCAAGATTCAGAAAAGCCTCAGTTAAATTTAAGCATTTTTGTAAATTATTTGAACAAAAGTACAGTGGAGTTGTCCATTCCTTCGTTCAAGTTAATTGCTAAAGATGGAAATGGTAAATTTAATTGGATGGGTATGGATAGTACTACATCAATGTCTTCCAATTTGGATAAAGTGGAAGGAGAAATTGAATTTGATGGCGCTGAATTTTCTAAAGATGATACCAAGCTCTCTTTGGGGAAGGTAACCAGCGAGTATGACTTACATAAAACGACGACAGGATTATATTTAGGTCAAGCCAGTTTTTCATTACCATCACTTGCAGTAGTCGTTAAAGATCAAAAGATGTTTGAAATTAGTGAATTGACATTAAGTTCAAGCAGCGATATTGAGGACAATCTCTTCAGCACTCATTTTAGCGCGGTTCTAAAATCGTTATTCGCCAATGGACAAAATTACGGTCCTGGTGAAGTCGAAATGTCTTTAAGAAACCTTGATGCTGAAGTACTGGCCAAAATCAATGAGCAAGCTAACGCGATGCAAAGGGGTACAGATCAAGAGCGTCAACAAGCCTTAATGGCAATGCTTCCAGAATTACCAAAGCTATTTAGTAAAGGTGCGGAGTTTGAAATTTCCAAATTAAGTCTCAAACTTCCACAAGGCATGATTGATGGTAACTTGTTAATTACTTTACCTAAAGGTGATAGTTCTAATCCTTTCGAGTTGATTCAAAAAACTCAAGGTAATGCCAAGTTAAAAATGCCAATCGAGGTAGTGAAGCAACTGATGCAGCAATCGATTATGCAACAAATGGCAAAACAGCCAGAAATGCAACAAGCTTTAATTCAACAGCTGCAAAGCAGTCAAGGCCAATCAAACCAAGCAGAACCTACTTCTGAGCAAATCGCTTCAATGCAAGTAGATAAGCAAATTAATGAGTTGGAGCAATCTGGTTTAATTACTGTAGATGGCAAAGACTATGTCATTGAGATGAGTTTGAGTGAAGGAAAATTCATGGTTAATGGAAAACCATTTGATCCATCTATGATGAAATTCCAGTAGTTCGTTAATTATAGGATAAGCTGTTGAGAACGGCTTATCCTCTTTTCAATCCACTGTGGTGAGAAACGTAGCAATGATTCAAGCGCAAACAGTATATATTGAATTTTAATGCAGTTTTTTCTGTTCTGCCCTTGTCTCGTATTGCTCAATTCGGTAATATACCGCTTTTAAAAGGAGGAGCTAATAATAATGACAACAATCAGTAATGATGCAGGAGATACCACTGCTTCACTAGCCGAAAGCGTGACTCAATCTGTACAAAAATATTTTTCAGAGCTTAAGGGAACTGATCCTGTTGACTTATACCAGTTTGTACTTGAAGAAATTGAGACCCCTCTATTTCGTGCAGTAATGGAACATTGCAAGTATAATCAGTCCCGCGCTGCAATCATGCTGGGAATTAGTCGTGGAACTTTAAGAACTAAATTAAGACGTTATTTTGATGATAAATACGTTGGTACAAGGGATTAAGAAGGATTGATAATAAAAAGGGAGCTAAAGCTCCCTTTTTATTATCAAAGAATAATTCATGTTATTCAGCAAACATAGAGCTTACTGACTCCTCAACATTTACTCGTTTGATTGCTTGAGCTAACATATCAGCAAGACTAACCACTCTGATTTTTTCACAGTTTTGTGCTTCAACTGATAAAGGGATGGTATCAGTTACTACTACCTCATCAAGACCTGAATGTTTAATATTGTTAACCGCAGGGCCGGATAATACAGGATGTGTAATGTAAGCCCTTACACTTTTTGCTCCGCTTTTCTTTAATTCATGAGCAGCCGTACAAAGTGTTCCAGCAGTATCTACTATATCGTCTACAATAATACAGTTCTTATTAGCAGGTTCACCGATAATGTGCATTACTTCTGATTTATTTGGTCCACTACGGCGTTTATCAATAATTGACAGCTCAGCGTCATTCAGTCTTTTAGCAACCGCTCTGGCACGAACAACTCCGCCGACATCTGGAGATACTATCATAATGTTGTTTAATTTTTGTTTGGTTATATCGTCCAGCAATACCGGAGTTGAGTATACGTTATCAACCGGCATATAAAAGAAGCCTTGTATTTGATCCGCGTGCAAATCAACAGTAAGAACTCTACAAATTCCAACAGAAGCCATCATGTCTGCTACCACTTTAGCTGTAATAGGAACACGTGCGGAGCGTACTCGCCTGTCTTGGCGTGCGTAGCCAAAATAAGGAACTACAGCTGTAATTCGACCTGCAGATGATCTTCTCAGGGCATCCGCCATAATCAGCAATTCCATTAAATTATTATTGGCAGGCGCACATGTTGATTGGAGAACAAAAACATCTTTACCTCGGACATTTTCCAAAATCTCAACCATAGTCTCTCCATCGCTGAAGGTACCAACAGTGGCTTTACCAATAGGTATTTGCAAATGTGAGGATATTTTTAGTGCTAATTCAGGGTTAGCATTCCCTGTAAAAATCATCATCGTGGACATGTGTCAAAAGCCTTAGATTTAGGTTAATCACATAACTTAAACACATAGCAGAAGACAGCCAAAAAGATATTATTATTATTTGAGCGATACGAAGTACGCATCCTTCCAGGTTATCTTCTGCCGTCTGTTTACTTGTACCTAGATTCAACTTCATATTCTAGGTTGAATCAACAAGAAAATGGCAGGGGTGCTAGGATTCGAACCTAGGTATGCAGGGATCAAAACCCTGTGCCTTACCGCTTGGCGACACCCCTATAATTGTAGATTCTTTAATCATCCGTGAGTTTGTAAATAGTATTCATCCCTGCAATGTGCTGCGTATTTTGCAGTGCTTTTTTATCGATGTCAACTTCAGAAAGCAAATAATTATAAGAATTAATTTATACAACCCAATTCTTTATCACTACCTTTACCATGACACCATTTCCTTCAAGGCGAATCATGCTTGGTAAATCTATTCCCTTGACTGAAGTATACTTAGTAAAATCAATGGTATAGCCATTTTGCTTTAATTGTATCAGGTGATTGAATTGGTCATGTTTTTCCGATTGGACTCCACCTGGTGCAGGCAGACCTCTTACCCAGTAATACAAGTTATTTACTGGGAGTCTAATGCCAGTTTGTTTTAGTAATAACTCATCAGCATTGGTGGACGTAGTTATTTTGGAGCCATCTTGAAATGTAATTGTATTGCCTTTTTTGCTGATTAGAACGGCTCCACCACCCAAGGGTCCCATTAAACGAATTTGGTATGAGCTGGCCCCTTGCTGTACCCAATTCATGGTAGCAGACCAGCCTTTTGCTTTGGTTTTTGCAGCCAGGGCACCTTTAATTTCCCATGATGAAACAGTGGCTGTTTCGGCTTTGCGTTCTTCAAGAGGAATTTCACGGTTTGCAGGCGGCTCTTCAGATGGTCTTGGGGGAGCGCATGCTGTTAAAAAGCAAATTAAGATGATTGTCAAACGTTTTATCGCATTCATTGCTTACCTCAATTCCATTTTTTTATAGTTTTTCAATTTACAATACGCTAGACTGCTTCTATATGCAAATGGTAATTAACGAGATGAAACAAAAAGCAATCTACCCGGGAACATTTGACCCTGTAACCAATGGCCATGTTGATATTATTACTCGGGCCAGCACTATTTTTCCAGAATTGATAGTTGCTGTAGCGAGTAATAAGAATAAGCGGCCTTATTTATCTTGGGAAACCAGAATTAGTTTACTGGAAGAATCCGTTGGACATTTAACTGGTGTGAGGGTCTTGGGTTTTGATAATTTGTTAATTGATTTTGTATTAGAACAAAATGCGGGCATTATTTTACGTGGATTGAGAGCTGTTTCTGATTTTGAATATGAATTTCAACTGGCTGGAATGAATAGAAAACTATCTAAAAAGATAGAAACATTATTTTTAACCCCCGCAGAGCATTTAATGTATATCTCATCCACTTTAGTTCGTGAAATTGCAGCCTTAAATGGCGATATTTCTCAATTTGTTCCGCCCAATGTAGTTAGAGAATTAAAAAAGAGACAAAATGAAATATAACTATAAATGGCTGAGTTGTTTATTTTTTTTAATTTGCAATATTTATCAGGTTAATGCAAAAACATTTCCACAAAATCCTCCTGGATATGCTGTAGCAAGTGCTCACCCCTTGGCAACTAATGCCGGTTTAGAAATTTTGGCAGCAGGAGGAAATGCCTTTGATGCCGCAGTTGCAGTAGCTGCCGCCTTGGCAGTAGTCGAACCATATCATTCAGGGCTTGGAGGAGGAGGTTTTTGGTTGCTTCATCAGGAAAAGGAGCATTTAAACCTCTTTATTGATGGCAGGGAGGTAGCTCCTCTGGCCGCGAGTAAGGATATGTATTTAGCTCCTGACGGCCAAGTGATTCCCGGGCTTTCTCTAAATGGTGGTTTATCTGCAGCCATACCGGGACAGCCAGCTGCCCTGGTTTATATAGCCAAAAATTATGGGCGTCTTCCGCTTAGCAAGACATTAGCTCCGGCTATTAAGCTTGCGGAAGAGGGTTTTCCTGTAGACCCTCAATTTCGTTATTTCTCCACTCTGGATGATAGATTGGAAAACTTGAAGAAATATCCCGATACCGCTGCTATTTTTTTAAAGAATGGCCAGCCTTTTGAAATTGGAGATAAACTTGTTCAAAAAGATTTAGCAAAAACACTCAGATTGATAGCCAAGTACGGAAATGCTGGATTTTATTCGGGAGAAACGGCTTCTCTGTTAGTTCAAGGTGTTAACGCAGCAGGTGGAATTTGGTCTCTTGATGATTTGGCTCAATATAAAATTAAAGTGAGGTCACCTTTAATTAGTGCTTATCATAACATGTTAATTATCACAGCTCCTCTGCCTTCAGCTGGTGGAGTGGCATTGGTAACCATGCTCAATATATTATCCCAATTTCCTTTATCTTCATTCTCCAAATTAAAATGGGTTCATTACGTCGTTGAATCGATGAAATTGGCTTATTGGCAAAGAGATCAATTTCTGGGTGATCCTGATTTTATTAAGGTTCCTCTTGATAAGTTGATTTCCTCAGATAATGCAAAACAATTAAGCCGCTTGATTTCACCTGATAAAGCGATTGATAGTAAAATCTTGCAAGGCTCAGTTCCAATAGAAAAACATTCAAATACCTCACATATTTCAATTATTGATACGGAAGGTAATCGCGTTGCTGCAACAATGACAATTAATTACATTTTTGGATCCAGTGTAGTTGCAAAGGGAACTGGGGTATTATTAAATGATGAAATGGACGATTTTTCTACCAAAGTAGGTGAGCAAAATGTCTTTGGTTTAGTGGGAAGCGAGCGCAATGGCATTGAACCACGAAAAAGACCACTATCCAGCATGACTCCAACTTTCCTGGAGATGCCAGGACGGGTAGCTATCCTGGGGACTCCTGGAGGAAGCCGTATTCCTAGTATGGTTTTACTTGCTTCATTATTATTTTATGATGGATATGGGGCTATCAGTATGGTTTCAGCCATGCGATTTCATCATCAATATTTACCGGATGTTTTGCAATTTGAGCCCGATACTTTCCCAAGTTCAATTCAACAGGGTTTACGAGCTATGGGATACCATTTAATGCCATTGAAACAATATTATGGAGATATGCAAGCCATTACATGGGACAAAGAAAGTAATGTCTTAACAGCTGCTTCTGATCCGAGACATATTGGTTTAGCTGCTACGATATCTAATGTGACATATGGGTATGGGGTTAATTACTAGAAAACATTTTTAAAATGAATTGGCCATTTACATTCGATACGTAAATTGTTAGTGTTGAATAAAACAATTGAAATCAATATTTGTTTTATGATTTGTGTTAAGTGTTTTTCAATCGCTTGTTGAGTTTATGCAACGCATCGATAACTCCCTGATTTAAGAGACGGAGTAATTTAATTCCAAGAGCCTTTTGCTGAATAAAAAGCGATTTACAGGGTTCTACCATGATTTCTAACATGGAACAGTTTTCTGTAGCCTGACAAGTCGCCATACGTTTATTCTCAAGGAATAGTGCCATTTGACCAAATACTGACCCTGCTTCCAGTTGTGCAATCATTGAAGTAAAGCCTTCAGCATGCTCATAATAAAGATTGATTTTTCCTTGAATCAGAATAAAACAAGAATGTCCTGCGTCGCCTTGTTTAAAAAGAATTTCTCCCTTATTTAAGCAAACAGGTGAGGTATAGCAAATTAACATTTCTAATTCGTGATATGCAAAAGATCTAAAGATTGCTAATTGATGCATTACTTTTAGTGGGTCAAGAATGCAAGTTTTCTCTTGATTCCCATGAGGCAATGAAGTAGTAGAATAAGGTTGATACGTGGACTGATATGATAAGGACTCAGCCAGAAGTTGATTGAGATTATTAAGTGTTGTACAAAGAGTTTTTCCAATCCGCCATAAACTGTCAGTATCCTCCCAAAATAGTGGCTTGTCTGACAGGAGGCGTTTAGGAGAAAATACATCTGCAGGTAACCATGCGGGATTTTTTCCAGTTAATGCTATTTCAGCTGCGGCAAATCCTGCTGCTGTGGTATAGCTTCCTCCATATCCATTACAACACATCACAATAATGATTCCCGGAGACAGGTAGCCAATAGCGGGTAGTTGATCAGGTGTAAAAGCCAAGGCGCCAACCCATTCTGTTGAAAATGGTTTTCCTTTAAGATCCGGGAAATATTTATCTCTTTGCTGCACAATAAGGTCATGAACTTTTTTTGAACGCTTTCGATAATAAGGATTTTTCATTGCCCGGTCGTCACCAGCCCCAATAAGCAAAGGCACCAAACCATTCTTTGATTTGAATCTGGGTTGATTGAGATAGAGAGGTCCATCTTCACTAGTTATTAATCGGCCTTTACAGTAATCTGGTGTTGATTCGGTAATTGCAATTTGACTTTGGTGAGGTCTAATCGCTCTCAATTCCGGGAGCAATTCGCTAGTAAACGCGTTTGTTGCAACAATCACTTGCCGAGCCTTAAGCAGACCCATATTGGTTTTGAGTTGATGGTATTCTTCATCCATACTTTGAATTTGTTGGACTTTTACAAACGTGTAGAGCTTGATACCACCTTTGATTGCTGCCTTAATCAGGCAGCAAGTATATTTAAAGGGATTGTAGGTTCCGTCATCTGGAATAAATCGACCTATGAACTTGGAGTTGATGCCGAATTGTTCTCTAATTTTTTTTCGAGACCAAATGTAGATACGTTCACCATGTTGGGCCGCAAGAGTGACTTCATCACAAATTGCTTGTTCTTCCTCTTCAGTATGAGCAATGTAGAGCCATCCTTTTGCTGAAAGATCACAATAAATACGTTCTTTTCTAACTATTTCCTTAAAACGATTACGATTTTTTAAAGCGAATTGAAAAACCAGTGAAGCATGGTATTCGCTTTCAATTTGTAATATTGACGGATGAACATGGGGGTAGCATCGTTTTAAAAAACGAAACCGTTCTGAAACTAAACCACTATAGATTCCCACAGAGTTTTCAGGTAATAATTCAAAATTACCTCCATTACGACCACTGGCTTCAGTAGCTGGATTCCCTTTATCTAACAATAGAACAGTAAGGTTTCTTTTTTTGACTGCATCGATCAGATGATAAGCAGTAGAAGCGCCAGTTAGACCTGCTCCTATGATTACGATATCTGCTTTTTCAGGTAGGGAATTGGTAGAACGATAATGATCGAATGGATGTGGTTCATTTTGCCAAAAGGGTTTATTTGAAAGGGGAATTAAGATGGGATTAATTGATTTGCCACAAAGTTTATTTAGAAAAAACTGTAGATGTCTTGCTGCTTGTTTGACCAAAGTAAAGCGGGATTCAACAAGATTTATTATCAGTTGGCATTCAATTAATGTCAATTGATGTTTCTGCAAATCTTTACTTAACTTGTTTATCAAGATATGAGCATCTTTCACTGTTAATGGCCCGGCGTTATCCATTCGGTGTACTAAATACATCTTGGCTTTCATTTCCAGATCAGAAGAGGTATCCCTTTCTTCTTCTATTTTATTAATGCTCATGGTACGCTAATATTGATTTGCTTTTTAAAGTCTAGGTAAAGTTTTAGAAAATTTCAAAATAGTTAGTACTGAGATTGAAAGGCAGGTAGTCTGGATTGCTTATTCTATTGTAGAAATCAATTTTATTTTCTTGTGTAACATGGGCTTTTTTCCTACTAGTTATTGTAGTTATTTTTAGCTATCTTTTTCAGCAAATCTTAATGAGAGTTTTTTCAATTCTCCCCGACCAGCTTTTTTATTGACTGATAGGTTTTTTCGATTAATTCCTCTTTATTTTCAATTGCATATTGAGCTGCATCAATAGGCTCGCCAATATGAATTTCTGCTTTTTGATTCAAGTGTATATTAAAGGTGCGGGCGGGAAGAATGTCAAAAGCTCCGCGAATTCCTATAGGAATTATAGTTGCCTTGGCTTGAATAGCAGTGATAAAGCCACCTTTTTTAAATGGGGCTAGTTTGCCATCTTTAGAGCGAGTTCCTTCTGGTGCAATCCATAGAATAATTCCACTTTCCATCAGTTGTTGGGCAAATTCCAAATCCTTTATGGCTTGAAATCTGTTTTTTCTGTCGATAAAAGGGAATTCCGCTGCAGCCATTCCTTTGCCTAAGAGTGGAATTTTGGAGAGCTCTCGTTTGGCAAGCATACGGATAGAGTTATTGGGGAATGCTTTGAAGCCTAAAGGAATGTCATAAGCACTGGAATGATTGCACATAAGAATCGTTGCCTTGCCAGGTTGAGGCTGGACATTATGTGGATTGATTACTTTATATTCTACTTTCACAGCATTTAAGAGTTGATCAACCCAATGGTGAATGACGTTATCAACCCATGGTCTCGTAGGGGTGCTAAAAAGATACTTAAATATAGACCGAGTGCAGGCAACACCTGTGTAATAAAATAGACGGGTAATTATCCAAAAAGTTTTTAATCGACTTATTTTCATCGTTAGGGCGCATGGGATTATGGGAGGGTCATCATACAACAAGTTGAGGAATACTGGAACGATTCAAATCAAGCCGTGTATTTTAAACCGAAGATGGATATTAGCATTAATACAAGGTACAGCAAACGGTAGACAGATAGATGTTCCTGAAACAGGAGTACGCCCATGATCGCAGTCCCGAGTGTACCTATCCCTACCCATACCGCATAGGCAGTACCGATAGGTAATGTTTGAGCTGCTTTCGCTAATAAAAACATACTGATAATCAGTGTGGTGCCTGTAAACAGGCTTGGTAGCCATTTCGAAAAACCATCCGTATATTTTAAACCAACAGCCCAACAGATTTCCAAGAGTCCCGCGATAAATAAATAAAGCCAAGGTAATAACATAGGGACTCCTTTTAAAATGATTAAAGGCGTCGTCTTGTCTTAACCGGGTACGGCGCGTCTCGTCCGGAGATTATTTCATAGCATATCACGGTTTTTGATGTAATAGTATTCCCTGCATCAAATTGAGCGATATGGTGTCGATTATAACTCAGTCAAAAATAGCTCATTAATAATACGGAAGGATTTTTGCACTTCCATAGCATTGGTGTTTGCAATGCCTGCAGCTACGATTAACGCTTTCCATAAAGCCCAAGCTTGCCCACGTGACCAGGTATCCTTGTCCAAAGGAAGCATTTCACGGAAGATTTTTCTGCTGTCCCCTGCAAATAATGTCCAGGTAATAGCAAGATCACAGGCCGGATCGCCGACGGATAACTGTCCAAAATCGATAACAGCGCATAATTTTTCATTTTTAACCAGAAGATTACCAGCGCTGATATCACCATGAACCCACACAGGTGTACCTTGCCAAGAGGTATTCAGAGCGGTTTCCCAAATTTCAATGGCATGGTCTGTATCAATTTTTCCTTTTAAATAATCGATGGCTTGACGGGTTTCTGGATCATAAATTTTCAAATCTCCACCGCGATAAAAGCTGTGGAGCCCAGGTTTTGGACCGCTGGTAGAATCAATTTGATGAAAAGCAGTGAGGAATGTCGCCAGATCCTTCGCTATTTCATTCAGGTTGGATACATTAGCAGAGGCTATTGCTTCACCTTCAAGCCAACGGTAAATTGACCATTTCCAAGGGTATCCTTCGCCAGGCATCCCCATTTCCAAAGGTATCGGAATTGGAACAGGCAGCAAGGGAGCCAGTTGGGGGAGGCATTGTTGCTCTTTTTCAACCTGCAATTGATATTGTTCGGCACTGGGCAGTCGCACAAGCATTTTCTTACCAAGATGAAAAGTCCGATTATCCCATCCGCTGACAGCTACCGGGCTAATAGGGAGATTGGAATAATGGGGAAACTGGCTGGCGATTAAACGACAAACCAGTGTTTCATCGATTATTAATGAGTGCATCAAAATAATATTTCCAGTTGTTATTATTTGAGAATAATATAGTCGTTATAAGTCAAGCAATGGCAGTTGCATACTTTGATACACGTTTTCCTGTTTTAATTTGATTCCTATGCCTAATAATCGTACAGGCATACATTTTCTGGCGAAACCTTCTTGTATCAGTTGACGTAAAACGATTAAATCAAGCTTGTCATGAACTCGTTCAATGGTTGTTTGCTGAAAGTCATTAAACTTCAATTTTACAAATAAATTGTGAATACCAGAAATTTTACCTGCTCGTTGTATCCGTGCTTCCAGACGCACCATAAGATCTGGCAAGGCCTCAAGGCAAGCTTCACTATCTGGCAAGTCTATTGGATAGGTTTCTTCAACGCTAATGGATTTTCGAATACGTTCAGGATTGACTGGGCGATTATCAATGCCTCTCGCTAACTCATAAAGTCTCTGTCCTATGGTACCAAATTTATGTAATAGATATTCAACGGAATATCGCTGCAAATCAGCGCAGTTTTTAATGTTGAGAGCATTCAATTTTTCTTCCATCTTGGGCCCCACACCGAATAATTTACGTACAGGTAAATCAAGAATAAATGTGTTAACGTCTTCAGGTCTAATAACCATTTGCCCATTGGGTTTATGCCAATCACTGGCTATTTTTGCAAGGCTCTTATTAGGCGCAATGCCTGCACTTGCAGTGAGTTGTCTTGTTTGATAAATTCGGGCGCGAATCTCTTGCGCAATCCAGGTAGCACTTCCCTGGCATTGTGTGGATTCAGTGACATCAAGATAGGCTTCATCTAATGACAAGGGTTCGATAATATCTGTATATTCTGCAAATAGGGTTCTAATATATTGACTTTCTTTTTGATATACATCCATACGTACTGGTCGCAAAATGAGTTCTTTGCAAAGTTTAAGTGCATGGGCTGTTGGCATTGCAGAGTGTATACCAAACTGACGGGCGGCATAATTACAAGTTGCTATTACTCCACGACGGCTTGCCTCCCCGCCTACGGCGATAGGCTTATTTGCCAACTCAGGGAAATCACGCATTTCAATTGCCGCATAAAAACAGTCCATGTCAATATGGATAATTTTTCTTATCGGATTCATTTTTCAATCGCAGATTGCAGTAACAGGGATTTCATATTAGGTCTTGGCTGATTTTCTTGAATCTGTACAGTTTAGTCTACAGAATAACTATTTCTTTATCTTATTTGATAAGAATATAATATTGTAATCAAAATAAGCAATCAGGTTATGTTCTGTAAATTACGTTTGCCATACTCTGCAAAACGTTAATCGTTCAGTTTTAAAGCCCGTTTTTAAATTTAAATCACCGTTGTGATAACTCAATTGAACCAAGAATTACAAAATGGTACCTTATATTTTATTAACGAAAGGGTTGGTGGGTTTTTGCGGGTGTAGTTCAATGGTAGAACCTCAGCTTCCCAAGCTGATGGCGTGGGTTCGATTCCCATCACCCGCTCAATAAAATAATATTGCCTATCTTTATATAGTCCATAAGGCGGTAATCGTAGAAAACTTAATGGCCATCCAGACTCATCATTAAAAAACCGCAGAATGCGGCATTGCTAGGTGCTAGCGAGGGTTCAATTTTTGTTTTCATTTGGTTAATGATATTCCTATAAGATTCATAGAATTCCCAGGAAGGGGTTGGGTTATATACGATATCAAGGTTCAGTTCTTTAATGATATTTTTGGTTGTTGTAGGTTTTATAAACACATCCACTTCGGGATTGAAGTAAGCCTGAAAAATAGTCATTAAAGTCCACTTCGCAAATTTCTCTCTTTGCAATTGAAAAAGAAGCTCTTCAAAGCCTTCCTGTTCATTGCCATACAAAAGTTCTTTTAATCCTTTTGCAATAAGTACTTTATCGTTTGGGGGAGTTCTTTTGATAAAATCTCTAAATTTAGGTTTTTCAAATATTGAAATCAAAGATGACTGAGTAACAATTTTCAACATGGCATTTGTTATTTCATCAGGGTTTTTAAAATTTTGCTTGGCAAAACTCCCTTGAGCCAAAGCAACCATCTTATCCATTTTATGTTTTTTACCGATTTCAATCATTTCAGGGTGGGAGAACCCGCCTGGGTATCTTTCCAAAAAATCGGAGGCTGCTTTTTTGAGTCTTTTAATATCCATAAATTAACCTTTTGTCACCATATCAGCATCAGTTAATAAATAAAAATGATCCCAGGTGGCCATTTTTGAGCCTATCATGCAATGATTGGCTGGCAATGTGGGCAAAATGCGGAGTGGCGTCCGGCAATCACAATAGTTTCTATTTTATTTTCACATACCAAACAGGGGAGATTTTTCCTGCCATAAACCTTTAAAGCAAAACGAAAGTACCCTGGTTTACCATCAGAAGAATAGAAATCACGAAGTGTCGTCCCTCCTGCCTCTATGGCAGATTCAAGTATCTTTTTGATGTGACCAGTCAGAGAATTGAACTCTTCTGTAGTTATCTTTTTTGCAGAGGTATTTGGATGGATTTTGGCAAGAAAAAGACTCTCTGTCGCATAAATATTACCTATCCCGACAACAATTTGACTATCCATAATAAATGACTTGATGGATTGCGATTTATTCGCGGCTTTACGTAATAAGTACTCGCTATTAAAGTCATCAGACAGAGGTTCCGGGCCTAAATGTGCCAGCAGTGGGTGTTGTTCAGGATTTTCATCGATGTAAATAAATAAGCCAAATCTTCTTGGATCGCAGAATCTGAGAGCAAGCCCATTATTAATGTGCAGATCAACGTGATCGTGTTTTTGAGGATTTGCTGTCTGGGAGACGATGCGCAAATGTCCGGACATTCCAAGATGGATGAGAAGATAACCTTTATTCATATGAAGTAAGATGTATTTTCCTCTACGGGTAATAGCTGTTATATGCTTTCCTTGGCATAATTCATTCAGGTTTAGAGGTACTGGTAATCTAAGTTTTCGATTACGCACTTGCACCGCAGTAATCATACGGCCTTCAATATGGGGTTTAATACCTTGCTTTGTTGTTTCGACTTCGGGTAATTCAGGCATTATTTTTTATCATCATGTTCTATAATTCTTCCTTGTTCTTTCTGGGATGATTTGCTGGGGAAGAAATATTCCTTAGCTAAGGCCCCAAGCCATAGTATTCCACCGATGATTACGCCCCAAATGGCCACATAAAAAAACATGAACAATAAGGCTATAACTATTGCGATCCCAACACCAATCACTATAAAAGGCACAATATTTTCAATCAATTTCTGAACTTTATCGCTCATATTTATATCCTGATAAAATAAGATGAGTAAATTTATTATCGACTACATCATGAAATCATGCAATGAAATGATAAAAAATGTGTTATCATTACACATATATTGATTCTATAATTTAGGGATAAAATACATTCACTCTTAAATTATAGATATTTTTATAATTCCGTACAATGTGGGGTTATTATGATATTCGGCTTTTTAAACCTGTCTTTCTGGGGATATGTTCTTGCAACTTTTATCCTGACTCAAATCACAATAGCATCTGTTACTCTCTACCTTCATAGGAACCAGACTCACAGAGCGCTAACATTACATCCTGTTGTCAGTCATTTTTTCCGTTTATGGTTATGGTTAACTACGGGGATGGTTACCGCGGATTGGGTTGCTATCCACCGCAAGCACCATGCAACTACTGATGTTGAGGGAGATCCTCATAGCCCAGTGGTTGAGGGAATCAGGAAGGTATTTTGGCAAGGTGCTGAACTTTATAGAGAGGCCCGTAAGGACAGGGATATGGTTGCCAAATATTCTCATGGCACACCAACCGATTGGATAGAGCGAAATGTCTACTCGCGCCATTCAAGCAAAGGCATTTTGCTGATGTTATTACTGGATTTGTTTTTCTTTGGGATTCCTGGAATTACGGTATGGGCAATCCAAATGATGTGGATTCCGCTGTTTGCTGCTGGAGTCATCAATGGCATCGGCCATTATTGGGGATACAGGAATTTTGAATGTCCTGATGCTGCTACCAATATTATTCCCTGGGGATTTTGGATTGGTGGAGAAGAGTTACATAATAATCATCACACCTTTGCTTCCTCAGCCAAATTTTCAGTGAAATGGTGGGAGTTTGATATTGGCTGGATGTATATTCGCATTCTTTCCTTTTTTGGATTGGCCAAGGTAAAAAAATTACCTCCCAAATTGGCTATGGATGAAGGAAAATTCCATGTCGATTTGGATACTGTGAGAGCAGTTATTTCAAATCGCTTTCAAGTGATGTCTAATTACTATAAGAATGTCATCAGGCCTATTTTGAAGTATGAAAAAAATACCAGCATTGAGACAAAAGAAGACAAGAAACTGTTTCAACGGGCAGGCAGATTACTGCGTCGCGAAGATAAACTGTTATCAACAAAAGCTAAAACTCGTTTGCAAAAATTGCTGGATGCCCGCGAACAATTGAGAGTGGTTTACTCTTACAAGCAATCATTACAAAATGTTTGGTTAAAAACAGCTACAACTCAAAAAGAATTGGTAGAAGCTCTGCAACAATGGTGCCGCCAGGCAGAGGAATCAGGTCTTGATGTGCTGAAGCAATTTGCTCAACAATTGAAGGGCTACGTCCCTGTATATACCAGGGAGTGACGTTTTCGCACTCCCCATCAATGCATAATGAGGCTAATATTCTAGTGGTGGCATATGAAATCATTGGGGAAAACAACAGCAACACTATTGTTAGAACCATTCAATATGACATTCCCAGCTTTTAATACGCATTGGCCAACAGGTTGAGCATGCTTATTGGTTAAACCTGTTGGTGTAAAATATTGGGTGGCACTAATGGTATAAGGCAGTGGAGAACAAATTAATTTTCCTATAGTTTTGGGACTGCTTCCTCCTTGTAAAATAATGGATTTGCTAATCCCATCATCATTCGTTACGTTAAACGCCACACTTTGATCAAATTGAACAGGGGGAGTGGAAACAGCCACTTGAACTTCGCATGAATCATCTTTGGCAAAACCATATGGTGAAAGTGCCAATGATACTACGGATAGTGTTGTAACTAAAAATTTATTAAACATAATACCCTCATTCTATGAATACTGTTTCTAATATTAAGAAACACTAATATACGATCCTTACTTAAAAGCAGATTTAGGGTATCTTCATTCGATTTGTAATGCAAATCAGTCATCATCAATACATTAATATTAGCTCTCTGAAAATGCACAATGCTGATTTTGTCGATGGCGAGCATTGAACATTAGCCATTTATAATGAGAACCATCAACGACTAGCTCTAACAGTGTTTCCTACACACCTCAAGCTCGTCGCCATCGACAAAGTCAGCATTGTGTATTTTTCCAGTCACCAAAATCTGGAGGCAAATCTCGCCATGGCGCACCTGTGCACAATATCCAGAACACTGCATTAATAAATAATTTATTATCTGATGCTTGGCGACCAACGCTACCCGAACCTCCTGGTAAATGGGGTGATAAAAGCTCCCATAATTTATATGATATATCGTAACGTCATGTGCCTACATTACTTACCATATGTTTTGTTTATGTTGGTAATATAACAACTTTTATAATCTAACATGAGAAAAAATAAAGTAGCTGAATTATTGTCGTTAACTTAGTATTATATATATGTCATTGACAAGAAAGTTAAATTAGATTGTAGTAATGTAATGTTACCGAGCAACAAAAGGAGTTGTCGATGGATAAAATGATAGCGATTGTAACTGGGGGAACAGGTGGTATTGGTTCTGCAATTAGTCAGCGTTTAGCTAATAGTTATCAAGTTGTGGCATGCTACTATAAAGATGGAAGGCATGAAGAAGCAAAAAAATGGCAAGATGAGCAAAAACAACTTGGTTATGACATTGATATCGTATATGGAGATATAGCTCAATACAGTGATTGCGAAAAAATCACATCCCTAGTGATGGAGCGTTATGGCCGTATAGATGTTTTGGTTAATAATGCAGGCATTACTAGAGATTGCAGCTTAAGAAAAATGACATCTCAACAATGGCAACAGGTTTTAGATGCCAACTTGACCAGTGTATTCAATATGACACGCAATGTAGTTCCAGTGATGTTGGAAAGAGGTTATGGCCGCATAGTCAGCATTTCCTCCATCAATGGAAGAAAAGGGCAATTTGGCCAATGCAACTATGCCTCAACCAAGGCCGCTTTATTTGGTTTTACCAAGAGTCTGGCATTAGAAGTAGCAAGTAAAGGTATTACCGTGAACACGGTATCACCGGGATATATTGAAACTCCTATGCTGGCTGCATTGAAAGAAGAAGTGCTTAATTCAATCATATCCAGTATTCCCATAGGTCGATTGGGATACCCAAAAGAAATCGCGGATGCCGTTGCATTTTTAGCATCACCAGATAGCGGATTTATTACGGGGGCAAATCTGGACGTCAATGGTGGCCAATATATGTAGTTGGAGTTTGATTCAACAGCTAAGAATTTCAAGAGGTTTTGTGAACATAATATATAATGTTCACAAGGCATCTTGGGATTTTGAAAGGATGGCTACGCTCCCTGCTAACAATGAATAAAATATAAGCTCCAATTTGAAATCATCGATTGGGGATAGGAAAAAACTAATAGAGAAATTCATGCTGAATAATAATGTGGTATTAATTACTGGTGGTACTGGGGATATTGGTACGGCAGTTGCTAAACAACTGGATTCAACTTTTAAACATGTCATTGCTTTGGATTTGGTTTCTTATGATGAAGGAAAAGCATGGCTTCATGACTTGAAGACCCAAGGCTATCAAAATATTAATTTTAGGCATATGGATGTCACTGATTATGAGCAATGTGCTGAAGTAATAGGCTTAATTATTGAAGAGTTTGGCGGTATTGATGTACTGATTAATAATGCTGGAATTACTCGAGATGCAGTATTTACCAAAATGACCAAAAGGCAATGGGATGAGGTGTTACGTGTCAATCTTGATGGGATGTTTAATGTGACCAAACAAGTAGTAGAGAGTATGAAAGCTCAGGAGTCAGGTCGAATAGTGAATGTGTCTTCAGTTAATGCTCAGAAAGGGCAATTTTCCCAAGCAAATTATGCTGCTTCAAAGGCCGGTGTATATGGTTTTACCAAAAGTCTTGCTCAGGAACTAATGATTAAAAATATTACAGTAAACAGTATTTCCCCTGGTTATGTTAATACTCGCCTGATGAAAGGTATTAGACCGGACATTCTGGATGGGATAATTAATTTGATACCCGCAAAAAGATTGGCAGAGCCTCAAGAAATTGCTTGGGCTATTGAATTTCTGATTAGTGAAAAAAGTCGTTATATCACTGGAGCAAATCTTAGTGTGAATGGTGGCTTGCATATGTATTAATTCTTAACTTTGAAAGAATTTATAAAAGCAGTGCGTAAAATTTATTCTTGGGCTTAAAGAAACAAACTATACCAATTTTGCACGTTATTTTATAATTATATTTCTATGATTGATACTTGAGAAAATAATGACTCGACTCATAAAAAAATACAAAAATCGAAGACTGTATGATACTGAAATTAGTCAATATATTACTGTTGAGCAACTACAAAAATATGTGGTGGATGGTATTGATTTCAAAATAGAAGATTCAGAGACAGGCAAGGATTTAACTAATTCGGTTCTGTTGCAAATCATAGTGGAAATGGAGGCGGGTCCAACGCAATTTTTGTCTTCTGAAATTTTACGTCAAATCATTTCATTAGCCAATCATCCCATGCATGTTTCCTTTAAGGAAATGATGGAACAAATGTTTCATGCTATGGACAAGCCTTTACAAAGTAATCCTTACCAGCAAGCAACTGAAGTTTGGAATAAGCAAATGCAACAAATGATGCACCAATGGCAAAAAATGTTTAAAGTTTAAAAATTCCTCCTTAATTTTTTATAGTTCATATAATAATGTTTCGCTTTACGAGTTTTACTGATGACTCGGGAAATACAACCCACATTAAATATTCATGAATGCAATCCTGCTTTTGTGCACTGCAAAAAATAATTAGATAAGATATTGACAAATAATAAAGATAAGGTCTATTATTATATTGTGCAATGCAACAAACGGAGAATGTTATGACCCAATACAATTTTGAAAGATGGAGTGAAATGGCAAAAAAAATACAAGAGCCTTTCCAAGCCATAGCTGAACTAAATGTTAAAACTCTGCAAGGGTTAAGTTATTTAAAGCCTGATGAACTGGCTCAAGTTAAAAAACCTGAAGAAATGTTGGAAAAACAAATTAATTTGGCAGTGGAAAATGGGCACAAGGCTTTGGATTATATGCAAAAATCATTTCAAATTATTGAAAAAGCCATGTTAAGTTTTGTGCAAGAAGCTAAAAAAACAACTGCTGAAGTAAAGAAATAATTCCTTTAAAAGGCTTATTTGGTAAAAATAAGCCTTTATATATTTTCATACCGTTGGGTATGTTTCCAGGCACCAAGTACTAGGTAATAGGTAGTAAGTGAGGCAATTAAAATTTTTCATTAAGATAGACGAGTAACGCGCTAATAAAAGCATCGGTCATTTCATAAAACAAATGATGGTTATACTGGATAAGCATTCAAAATTATAGGTTACCAATTTTATAATCTATCGAATATCAAAAAGCTGACATCCACTAGAGACAGGTTTTGCAGGCAATACAACCTGAATGTTAATCCCTTTTATAGTCGGACTACCGCGCGCCTTATCCAGGTAATCAATTAAAGAGACATCAACGACCTTACCGTATTGAGAAGAGGCTTGCCGGAAAAATAGTTCGTTATTAATCCAAATAGCAAAGCCTAAATGCGAAATATCCAATTCTGTTCCTATTTGTTGGCGCAAGTCCCAATTAGGTCTAATGATTTCGATAATAGCCCCGTTAGGAATTTGCGAAAACAAATGAAGGTTAGGTTTATTCTCTGAAAATAAGGCAGTGAACGGAATATAAGGAACATTAGAAAGTGAAGTTTCCAGCTTTTTACCTTTGGTTTTTAGTTCTACCAGACGTTTTTCCTGTTCATTTTTATCTTGTTTTTGCAATCGAATGGTATCAATCGTTTTATGATCGTACCATTGAGGTTTATTGATTAATGCATTAGCAACTAGAGCAACAGGTTGTTTTTTTTCATTTCTGATGGAGAGGGTAATGTCTTTAA
The DNA here is from genome assembly GCF_026191185.1 of Legionella sp. PATHC032. Classification (NCBI taxonomy): domain Bacteria; kingdom Pseudomonadati; phylum Pseudomonadota; class Gammaproteobacteria; order Legionellales; family Legionellaceae; genus Legionella; species Legionella sp. PATHC032. The sequence goes on from NZ_JAPHOV010000001.1 coordinate 606,991, forward strand.
GTAAACCTCTCTTCTGGTTATAGTTATTCCAGTCTATAGAAGTAAAATGATTTCTGTTGATATAAGATCTTTTCCCATTTTTATAGCGAGTATGTTTTAAACACTCCTGGAATGATTCCAGAGAGTTAGCCAATGCTAAAGAAAGTACTGTATTGACATAAGTATCACAATCAAAGCCATCAACTCGATATCTGGGAAATTGGTCATAGCGAGCGTCCGGGCCTTCGCCCAAAGAGCCAAGGATATATTTTGTTCCTTTAAAGTATGCGCTGATCTGGTCAATTCTATCTGCCATAGAAGTGTTCGGCATGGTATTGAGTGTGTGATATAGTTTCCTAATTGAAGAGTTCGCCTGTTCTTCAATAGCAGCTGAGTTAGTAGTAATCGAAGGGGTGGATTGGATTAAACCCGTATCAGCATGTTCCTTAATATTGGTTGATTGGCTGCTATAACTGGAAATGCTGGTAATAAAAAAAGCGAAATACATTAAGTATCTTTTTGGAGTGGGAATAGGTTTCATAAGTCCTGTTTGGTATTTTAAATCTAATTTTGGTTACATATTAACCTTTTTCAGAGGTTGGAGGCAATAATGCTCAATCTAATATGGTTAGGAATGATACTGGTTTCAGTGGTTGTTGGGATTATTGAGGGGCGTATTGACGACGTAGTGCGGGCGGTGACCGATTCTGCCAAACTTGGATTTGAGCTGGCACTTGGTTTAGCTGGAATAATGACCCTCTGGTTAGGAATAATGTCTGTTGCTACAGAATCAGGCTTGGTTTCCATTTTAGGTAAAATACTCAAACCAGTGTTAAAACGATTATTTCCCGATATACCTGTTGAGCATCCTGCAATGGGAGCAATGGTAATGAATATTGCTGCGAATATGTTGGGCCTTGCTAATGCTGCGACCCCTTTTGGATTACAGGCAATGAAAGAATTGCAGAGTCTTAATCAGAATTTGAAAGTTGCTACGAATTCGATGTGCACTTTTTTGGCAATAAACACGTCCAGCGTTCAATTAATTCCTGCAACCGCCATCGCATTTCTTGCTGCAAATGGGAGCACAAACCCAAGTAGCGTGATCTTTACTTCTTTGATTGCAACAACTGTTTCTACTTTGGTAGCTATTGTTGCAGTAAAACAATTAGCTAAATTACCGCGATTTAAAATTGAAAGGACAGATAGCTTATGAATGAATTCGCTAATCATTTATCCAATTGGATGTTTTTGACTTTCATCGTTGGTATCCCTTTGTATGGTGCAATTAAAAAGATAAATGTATTTGATGCTTTCATAATTGGCGCAAAACAAGGTTTTGATGTGAGCGTAAAGCTCATACCTTATTTAGTTGCAATGATGGTTGCCATCGGTATGTTAAGAGCCTCAGGATTTTTTTCCTTAATGAGTCAGATCTTATCTCCAGTGTTGGCTATGATAGGAATGCCTTCCGAATTATTACCTTTAGCTCTTATCAGGCCTTTCTCTGGAAGTGCCTCAACAGGAGTTATGGCAGAATTGATTCATAAATACGGGGGTGATTCATTCATCGCAAAAACTGCAGCAACAATGATGGGAAGCACAGAAACTACTTTTTATGTGATTGCAGTTTATTTTGGCTCAGTAGGTATCAGAAGAACAAGACATGCTATTCCTGCGGGATTATTGGCAGATTTAGCCGGAATCATTGCTTCAGTATTAATTTGTCGTTATTTGTTTACTTGATATGAAACAAAATTATATCCCTATTATTTAGAGCCTATCAGCCTTATAAAGAGGCATTTGCTCTTATTTAGGAGAGTGAGTTTAAGTATTGTAATTTTATTGGACAGGGTTTGATGTACATAAAATTCCCCATGTGTGTTTTATCCAACATCAATTTTCTTTTTCCCTTTACTTGCCAGTTGAGCTTGTTCAAAAAGCTTTAGTCGGGCTAAAAGTGTACTGACTTTTGCTTTGAATGCTGCCATTTCTCTTGCTGGAACTGGTGCTGCAGTAGGCAGGCTTATTGTAGTTGGGTTTCTTGGTTGATTATTGACATGAAGCTCATAATGGCAATGAGGCCCGGTCGCCAGACCAGTTTGACCTACATAGCCAATAACTTGGCCTCGTTTCACTTTACTGCCTTTTGATAGGCCTTTCTGAAATTTGAGCAAATGCCCATAAACTGTACTGTATGTTTTATCATGTTTAATCTTAATCATATTGCCATATCCGTTATGCCTATCGATGATGGTAATAATACCATCTCCAGTAGCATGTATCGGAGTTCCAATCGGCGCTGCCAAATCAATGCCTTTGTGTGCTCTCCTGTAATGAAGAATCGGGTGGTATCTGGATAAAGCAAAAGTCGAGCTTATATGGCTAAATTTAATTGGATAGCGAGTGAAGGCTTTCTTAAAGCTGTTACCTTGCGGAGTAAAATAGTCTTGTTCACCATGAGTGTTAGTATGGCGTATTGCTTGATAGGTTTTTCCACGATTAGTATAAGTTACTACTAGAATGTCTCCGACTCCTACCATTTTATCTTCAATATAATAAGCGTCATAAATTATCGAGAATTGATCTCCCGAGCGCAGAGATCTTGAAAAATCAATTTCTTTGTTAAAGATAGTAGTCATTTGACGTATTAATTTTGAGGGGATATTAAAACGTTGGGCTGTTGTGTACAAAGAACCTTGAACTGTTGCAGTCACATACCGGTTTTGCGTGGTTGTTTTTTTTGAGTCAATTTTTGTTTTGTATATTTTCCCTGCGCGATAAACTGTCAGTGTCTGAATAGCATTTACAGGAACAATTAACTTTTCCAATTTATTTTTTTTAATTAAAAATTGTAATTTCTGGTTTGGTTTGATTCTTGTTAGCATCTTGGCATGCGGGTTGTTTTTTATCACGGCATTTAAGTTTTGTGCGGTTAGTCCTAACCTATGGAAAATAGTCGCCATGGAATCTCCGGAATGAGGATTGACTATTTGCCATTCATTATCTTTTTTAACGTGGTTTTTATTGA
>NZ_JAPHOV010000002.1 GCF_026191185.1 Legionella sp. PATHC032
ATTCGTCCTTTTTGATTTTCAATCGAGCAGTATTTTCCTGATCACATTGTTCTTGATAACGTTTAGCTTCAGGTGAGTATTTGTTAAATCCTTTCGGTGTTCTCCAGCGGTTGTTACGAAGGAGTTGAGAAATGATATTAATTTTATGTTGAAAAGTGTCAATATTTTGAAATTGCTCTTTATTGCTTAATGAAAATACAATTTCGTCTAAAACCTTTTGAGGGGATGATAGCTTTACTCCATGGCTTTTTTGAACATTCAATAACATCCCCTTAACGATATTGAGTTCGTTTATAGGTAGTTTATCGTCTAATTGATTAAGAGTAATATTATTAATTACTCTATTTTTTTCTTTATTATTGGTATCTGCTGAAACAAGATAATCCATTCTCTCGTTTATATCATTTCTAGATGTAGGTTTTTTTTCTTTTATTTCTATAGTGTTTTCTTTCTCTTTTGAGAGAAATTGTAATTTGCTTTGAAGTGTTTCTGTAATTGCTATAAAAGATCGAGGTACACCGTAATATTTAAATCTTTTTCGGATAATCAGTCCTTCTTCTTCTAAATTTTTTAGGTAGATATAAATCCTGCTTTCACTAAAACCGAGTTCCGCAGCAAGATCAGGAATTTTTTTTGTAAACCATAATTTATTTTCGCGTTTTAAAAGAGTGCCTTGATAATGAAATATGATTTTATCTAAAAGCAGAGCTTCTTTAGGGCAGTTAGTTAATGAAAGAAGCTTGTTAAATCTATGATAGTAAATTGAATTATTCATAAAACATCCATGTGGTGAAATTACTTAATTAACCCTGACGTGGCCAACATATAGATTAGCTGAGGCGTGGTTTTGCAATTAAAGCTAGTCTTTAAGTCACTAAGTCTATAGAGGATGTATCTTTTTGATTTTTTGGTATCTTCAGCGATTTCGGTAACTTGGCTACCGTTTATTATCATTTTTATTATCTGGCTATCAACATGGTCAATTACCATTAAAAGCTCCATTTTTATTTAAATGCATCCCAAGTGATATAATTTATAACTTGAAATGCATTTAAGCAAGAAATATTATTATTTTTAGCAATAAATTTTATTGCATGAAATACAGGTTCATTGAATACACTAATGTTCTCTTGTATGATTCGGTTAATTAATAGGATTTTAGATTGATGTCATATGAGTGAATTATCTTGGGATAGGGTAAAAACGGACATAGCTCGTGTTAATAAACGCCTCTATGAAATATTAGAAACCATAGATGGCATTCAAAATATGCTTTTTACTGTCCTTGAATATCAGTATGGACAAATCATTGCGGATGAGGACTATTTTTATTTGCCAAATACTTGTGGAAAGCTATCCTCGGTTCCATTTTCAATGGTTTTAGAAAAAAATCTTGAAATGTTTATTGAATTTAAAGGGAAGTCAAGCACACACCAAGTCTATAAAGAAGGGGATTTTTTAAGCGTTAGTTCACTTTATAATGCTTCAAATACTCATCATCCCACAGATATACTGCAAATATCATCAGGTGCAAGAAATACCTTTTTACTTTGTCCTGTGGCAGACGCAAGGCCACATGCCAGTTTAGAAAAATATTTTAAGGCTGACATTCCTGTGCCAGATGAGCTTGGAAATCATTATTTAACCTTTAAGAGTTTATGTGAGGCAGCCAACTGTAAGTGGCGTTCAAAATTATTGGTGTTTCCTTCTGAAATTGTAACGTTAATTAAAGAGAATAAATTGCCAACTCTTTTGAGTTTAGTCATGGAATTTGATTCTAATCAGACAGGTTATTATGCAAACTTACCTTTTTATAATTATCTAATGGCCTACGTCCGAGCCAATAATCCTGAAATATCTCAAAATGAATTTACTAATAACGCCATTAGTCAATTGATTACTATAGGTACGGGACAAGTTCCCGGTTACGGTTTAGCCGTAGGGGATGATTTATTGCCCTTAGATTTTATTGTTGAGACGTATCGCGATATATATAAATCCAAATACACTCCTTTTGTTATGGAGCCTGTTCATTTTGACAAAAATAAAAACAACCCTGTTTTTTATTCGATCCTCAAAGAAGAGATGGCTTTTAAGCCTACCTCATTTTCAAATAAACCACAGCGTTGTGAATTAATATACGATACTTATTTTCAGTACGCTGATCATATAAAGAAATTAGGCCATCTTAAGAATACGCCATTTTTTGAAAGTGCAACAATGCTCGATTTAACACTTTTTCATGAAAAGAACAATCAAGTGACTAATAACTTATTTAAACTACCTAGGGAGACGATTTTTTCTTACGATCCTCGATTTTTGGAAGTAACAAATAAACTTGGGTATTCAGTTGATCAATTCCCTTCGAAAACAACGTTTTTAGTAGGATGTTTTGGTATTAAATATAATGAGAATAACGACACTGTTATGCATTGATCCTCTTCAGGACTATGAATTAATCGATTGTGAGATGCTTCTTCAATTGGGCATTACTCCCTTTTTTTTGATTAAAGATGCATCTAAGGCTGTTAAGGATCGGGAAAATGTATTAGTAAACTCATTTTCATATGAAGATATCCTAGCAATTTGTGATTCAATTCGTCCAAAGTATATCGTGTGTTTTTCTGAGGATATGTTCGTGGATATAGCAAAAATCCGAGAACATCTAAAGATTGCTGGTATGAGTTCGAATACGGCAATGCTATTAAGCCACAAGGATCTTATGTATCAAAAGTTGGATGGTTCATTTCCATTTCCTAAAACAACCACATTGATTGAATCTCCAAATTTAAAATCAATTCAAGAAAAGATAGGTGTTCAAGAGATTTTTGTTAAACCTATTAATTCCTCTGGTTCCTATGAGACCTATCATATTAAGACTGAGAGAGAGTTTTCTAATTTTTTAGCCAATAAGAAAGAGGATGAGGAAAACTATATCGCTCAAGCTTATGTGGCAGATGATTTATATCATTCGGAGTTGGTAGTTTTTGATGGGAACATTTTGTTTGTAGAAGCCAGGAAATATACCCATCCAAACCATTTAATGGTTAGTAAAAATTTTCCTATATTTAGTTTGAATATTTTAGAAGCGCCTCAACGACAATCAATTATTGATGCTTCAGTTAAGGTGAGCCAGTTATTGGGATTCCATAATGGGGTACTTCATACTGAATTCTTCATGAATGAGGATGGTTATATTCAATTTATCGAAACCAATGCTAGACCACCAGGTATTGGTTTAAATAAGTTGTACCAGAGAAAATATTCCATAAGCCTTGAAACAATTTTATGTTGTATTGTTTGTGGAGTTGAACCTCCTAGCATGGTAGAAAATAAAAGTCACTTCGTATGTGGTTACTTTCCTACAAAGATGGGGGTTATAAAAAAGATAAACAAACCTGAACTTCATGTTCAAAATGAATGGACTTTTTTTGTTAAGCCTGATGATACAAGCGAACAAATGGCACATATGTCTAAGTCAGCGATGGTTCTTTGTTGGGATGACTCTGTAACTGAAATAAATAAGACTGGTAACTTTCTTGCAGAGCAAGATATTGTAGAGGTTTATTGAATTAAAAATAGATTATAGCCTCATTTTGGCTGCTGATGAGTTTTTAGTAAGATCTTTAAACAGTTGTTCGTTCATATTTCACCACAATTGTTAAAAATATAAATAAATTATATATATCGTTTATATAAAAATCTACAGGTTATAAGAATGCATGAATACCAATTAATAGAGTTTAGTTCGTCCAAAAAAGAAATCCAATTGGTTTCTAATCAATCAAACTTGCAACAAGTATTATTAGAATTTTATAAAGAGAAGTTTGAAAAGATGTTTGATGAAGACGGTTGTTCAAAGGGATACATTTCTGTATTTGTTAACTCAAAACAAATTACATCAGTTAAAGAAATTGCACTTAACCCTAATGATGAAATCTGTATTGTAACTTCGATATCAGGGGGGTAGAGGAATGGAACGGTATAAACGCCAGATCGCAGTGATCGGAGAGCAAAGTCAAAAAATACTAAGTAATGCAAGAATTATGATCGTTGGTCTAGGCGGTATCGGATGTCCTGTTGCTCAATATCTTGCCGCTGCTGGTGTTGGAAAGTTAATCCTAGTCGATAATGATAAAGTAGATCTTTCTAATTTACATAGACAGATTTTATTTAATGAGGCAGATGTCGGAGATTATAAAGCTGAGAAAGCGAAAGTTGCTCTAAGTCAAGTTAATTGCAATATAGTTCTTGAAGCATACACCAATAAATTTGATGTAGATTTCGGTTACTCATCAGTCTCAGATGTCGATCTGATCATCGATGGAACAGACAATTTTGAAACGAGATACCTTATTAACGATATTTGTGTCTTACAAGAAAAAGTATTTATAAGCTGTAGTATTTTTGTAAATGTCATTCAGCTTGTTTTATTTGATACGAAACATTGCTGTTATCGTTGTTTATATCCTAACCCGCCTCCTACAGGTGCAATTCCTAACTGTTCCGAAGCGGGTGTTTTAGGCACAGTAACAGGAATAGCCGGAACCATGGCCGCTAACCTTGCTCTAAATTATTTACTTAAGGTAGAGGATGGGGAAGCACCACAAGTACGAATAGTAGATGCAAAAAACTTTAGTATCTCCTCTTTGACTATAAAGCAAAATAATGAATGCATTGCATGCAAACAAAAGAAAATCAACTTTGATTATTTGCAAACCAGTAGTGCTGATTATGGGATCTCCATAGAAGATCTTGATAGAAACAAGCATTTTCTGGTTGATATAAGGCAAAAAGAGGAGAGAGAGATTATAAAGTTAGATGATGATTTATTTTTTCCTATTAAGGATAATAATAATTATGCGTTTTTTTTATCTTATAAAGATAAAAAATTAGTATTTTATTGTGCTTCAGGGTATCGAAGTAAATTGTTTGCTTCAGAGCTTAGAACGTTAGGCGTTGATGCTTATTACCTCAAAACGAGTCTGTCTAAATGATTATTAGGCATGCAGAAACTTCTTTTAGAGCACGTCATTTCAGTGAAACACTAAACTTATTGAATCAGTTTAAGAAACTAGCGGGAATTACTCGATTAGCAGACTTAACACATTTAGATTACACCAGCCTACCCGTCTATACTGCAATAAGGCCTAGAGCAAAATCATTAACAACGAGTCAAGGAAAAGGATTAACAAAGGAAGCAGCTAAATGTTCGGCCTTGATGGAGTCGATTGAGGTGTATTTTGCTGAAGAAATAATTCCACAAGTGACTAATAAATCAGAGCTTGAATTAACACAAAGTAATAACCTTTTTATACCAATAAATCAACTTGCAAACTCAGTGCGGTTTACCAATCCCTCACAGCCAATAAATTGGGTATATGCTGATTTAGTATTCTCAGGGAAGACCATTCTTGTACCTTTTGCAGAATATTCATTAAATTCTTATTTACCGGAAGTTTTAATTTATTCTCCTGATACAACAGGACTCGCAGGAGGAAATAACTATAAAGAAGCTCTGTTACACGGAATTTTGGAAGTAATTGAGAGGCAAGACGCGCAACAGATAACCGAGATTGCTTTTGTTAATAGCAATTTAGTTGAAAATTTATCAATAAGGTTTGATTGTTTCATTACTTATCAAGAAAATTATTATAGAGTTCCTTCATTTGAAGTGTTGCTTAAATCAAAAAATCCTTTTGAAAATCAAATCCTATTTAAGGGTAGTGGAAGCCATTTAAATAAAAAAATAGCCTTAAATCGTGCACTCACTGAAGCCATTCAATCGCGAGTAACTACTATAGCAGGTTCTCGAGATGATCTAATTAATACTAAATATGATTCTAAGGCCAGTGAGTTTCCTGTTGTTATGAATAAAAAGAACTTCGATGAAGTACAGGATTATTCTGTAGGGACAATAGAGGATGCACTTTCTGTACTCTATGAAAAGATTAAAGAAAATAATCAGGATATTTTAGTGTACACGTATTATGACAAAGAAATTTGTATTGTGAAGGTTAAACTAATTTCTATGGACTTGATAAGCCATGTATGAAACAGTCGTTTTTTTAGAAACCTCTTTATCCCATCAAGAAGCGATGCATCTATTGCCAGATGCAAAGTATCTACCATCAATTAAAAAGGGTGATGTGCTTAAATCAATAAATGATGGATATAAACGAATTGTCATCATTGATGGAAATTTTTCTTGTGTTCCTTCTGTTTGGCATAAAGAAATATTAACTGCCCTAGACTATGGTTTAGAGGTATTCGGAGCTGCTTCAATGGGGGCTTTGAGAGCAGCAGAGCTGGATGCTTTTGGTATGAAAGGGTATGGGCGTATTTATGAGATGTATAAGAATGAAGAAATTGATGGTGATGATGAAGTTGCCATTGCTTATTCTAAATACAACAATGAGCAAACCATTCCTTTGATCAATATTCGTCTGACGCTTGAAAGAATAAATATAACTAATAAGGAAACGATTTTAGATTCTATTCGATCAATATTTTATGCTGAGAGAACATGGGGTAGGATTGCCCAACAGGTTTCAGAGGAACTTTATCATTTAATTAAGTCCAATTATGCGGACGTGAAAAAAGAGGATGCAAAATCCTTATTGTTTTATTTAAATCACCAGCAAATCCTTCCAATGACTTTAGCCTTTGGTAAGAAAAAAAGAAATTTTACCCTTTTTGAAAAAAAATTAATTGAAGCTACTTTATCGCCTGTTTGGTTGAATTCTCATGAACTAGAGCAAATAGGAGAAGTGGCTCATCTTCAGCGAGCTGAAAATATTGTTAAATTACTATCCATTCCTAAAACAAAAGCTAATATGCTTCATTATCAATCTATAATAGCAATGCTAGATAAACAAGAATACGAAATAACCGAATGCGAGCTTATCTACCAGGTAGAACTATTTAGAGAGGAGCGTAATCTGTTGAAGGGAGATGAGTTTGTTAATTGGTTAAAGGATAGAGGTTTGTATGACTCCAATCTAGAGCAACTCTTTTACGACTATGTAAAATTATCTAAATACTTTGCGATTACCTACGATTACAATAGCTATTTCAATTAAATTCCACACCCTAAAAATTTTTTCCACTTTTTTATTATCCTTGCACCTAGGTGAATGCACCTGATCTTAAATGATGATTCAATGGCATTATCGCTTATCAAAGAAATTCATTATGAATGCAGAACAAGAGGTGTTCGATATTTTAGAAGGTTGTATTTTGTGCTTGCAAAAAGCAGCTACAGAAATCGGTGGCTTTGATTTTGATAAACACGCACAAGCAGCAGTGTTTGCATATTCTTTATTAAAGCGGCAGCAATTGTTTTTAATTTATCCATTTGAGAATGAGACAGTGCATTAAACGATGCTATCAATAAATTACTTTTTCTAAATAATCAATAGAAGAGGAAGGGGAATATGTTGATATTAAAACGCAGGGTAGGGGAGACAGTAGCGATAGAAAACAAAGTGTTTTGTATGGTACTGGATCATCAACGGGATGGTCAGTTGAAGTTAGCGTTTGATGCGCCAGAATGTGTTCCATTCCATCGTTTTGAAATTCAAGAGGGTTCATGAAAAAAATTCAGGATGGAGCTTATAGACGAGAAATCAGTTGGGATGGAACTATGATTAATCGATTAATAAAAAAGTTTAGGAAGTGTTTTACTGGAATTCATGACTAATTGTTAGGACAAATAAGGATAATACAATGATTGAAACTATGAAATCAGGACTTACTAAAACCCTACTGGCTAGTGTTGTAATAGTGCTTACGGGATGTGCAGCAACTCATACTGCTATAGAGCACGGTTCTTTACAAGTCAGCACCAAACAAAGTGAAACGATTTTTTTGGATCCAGTCCCAAACACTCAGAAGACAGTTTATGTTTCAGTAAAAAACACATCGGATGAAGACGTGGATATTGCTCCTCAATTAAAAACAGTCTTAAGCGCGCATGGCTATAAGGTTGTTAATAGTCCAAGTTCAGCTCACTATCTGTTACAAGCCAACGTACTCAAGGTGGGTAAAATGAGCGTTGCTGCAAGTCAATCTGCGTTGGGTGGGGGTTATGGTTCTGCCATTGCGGGCGCAGCAGCAGGTAGTGCTGCAGGAAGTTTGACTCAATCAAGCACTGGTATGATAGTGGGTGGCCTTGCTGGCGGGGTCATTGGGATGGCTACTGATTCTTTAGTCAAAGATGTGAATTACACCATGATAACCGATGTCCAAATCAGTGAGAGAGTCGGTAAGGGCATTAAAATCAATGAGCAGTTCCAATCTCATTTAAAAAACGGTAGCAGCACGGTTACTTCCCAAACATCATCGCGCGATAGTCAATATCAGCGCTATAGAACCCGCGTGGTATCTAACGCAGACAAAGTCAATTTAAAATTTCAAGAGGCTCGTCCTTCATTAGAACAGGGATTAGTCAAAGTGATTTCAGGAATCTTCTAATGAGTCAAAGAACTTAAAAAGAGATTTTATTCTCGTAATAAAAACATTGTGATTTTTGCTTAAAAATTAAGCAATTTAGGTGCTTAAGGGATTTTTATAACCTAAAAACGGAGAAAGTAATGAAAATGGGTAAAAAGATAGTCAGTTTGATGCAAAAAGCAGGCTCGGCGTTCATGTTTGCAATGCTTTCAAAAAGTGTCTTTGCCAATGACTTATTGGCTCGTGCATTAGAAGGAGATGTCAAAGATTCGCTGGGAAGTGGTTCGATGTTTTGGAAAATCTTTATTTTGGTGGACATCATTCTTGCAACCGCAATGGCCGTCAAAAGCAAGAATCCCATGGTGTTTATTGGCGTGACTGCGGTTGCCTTTATTCCAGCCTTTTTACTGAAAACCTTTGTTTTTTGATGGAGGAAGGAGATGAGTAACATGAACTATCAATTCTTAAACCACATTGATGCGCCCAAGAGGGTCTTAACGCTAACCATGGATGAGCTGGTAGTGACGGCCTTAAGCTTTATCTTGCTCATCCTCTCCAATCAAAAAGTATTGGTATCAATGTTGGGATTGGGTTTGTTAAGTGGGTTGCGGCATTTGAAGAAAGGGGAGGGTCCAAAGGTGCTTTTAGTGTTGGCTTATTGGTATTTACCCAGTTATATCACTCAGTTTTTTCTGCCCAAATTACCTTTATCACACCACCGTGTGTATGTGGCTTAAGGAGAGAGCATGGATTTTAAAAGTTATCAAAGCCGCTTAAGTCAGCTGTCAGCACGGTTTAATCTGATGGTTGTTTTAGTATTTGGCCTTTTGATATCGAACGTTTTGCTGTCTTGCTTTTTATTTAAAGCATGGAATCAACATACGATTGAGGTCACTCCTTTTAGTGGTGCGCCTTCTTATTTGAAATCAGCTTCCAGTGTTGATGGCCACTATTTAAGCCTGATGGCAGAAAACTTTGTTAATGAACGTTTAAGCGTCACACCAGAAACGGTAGATGCCAGCCATCAACGCCTTCTTTCTTATGTTGGGCATCAAAACTACAACCAAATGCTACGGCTACTAACTAATGAGGCCAAGGTCATCAAAGATAAAAAAATGTCGTCCATTTTTTATATTGATAAAAATAAAGCCAACCCACACGAACTGACTGTCGTTGTTTCAGGGATTTTGAAGCGGTTTGTAGGGCTTCAAGCAGTAAATGACGAGCGTAAAACTTATGTTTTGCAGTTCCAATACAAAGACAGCCGTCTATCCATAGTTCAGTTTGCGCCTTTAAAGGAGAAACAAGATGCATAAACCATTCAGTATTGCGCTGGCCTTATTATCAACGGTTGCAATGGGAGCTAACAGCATCCCCGTGAAAGACAACAGTGATATTGCATTAACTTTAAGTCAGGGTAACTACAACCGTCTTGTAGTCAAGAACGATAAAATTATGGAAGCTGTATTCCCACCAAACGCTATGGCCATTAAGCGTGATGAGCAGGATGGCTCGGTGTATGTTATGCTCGCAGCCGCCAATCCCTTTACTTTATTTTTAACCACTGAGTCAGGCCGACATTTTTCAGTGACCGTAAATGGAGAAGAGTCACTGGGCAAGACCATTGAACTGGTTCCCGTGCTGCCAGTGGTTGCTGCATCCAAGACTCACGCCCCAATAACAAACCCTAAAAAAATCACTCAGGAAGCAGTCCCTGAAGCTATTATTGCCATGCTAACCCACATGGAACAACAAAAGCCATTTGCCGATGTGAAAGTAAGACGTCAATTTGGCCGCGCGGAGCACTGGTCAAAAGGATTAACGCTTTTACCCAAAGAGTCGTGGGACAGCAAGTTGTTAAAGGGCGAAACCATCGAATTGTACAATGGCGGTAAAGAACCCCTGGAATTAGCGCAAGATTGGTTTGCTAAAGAAGGTACGCTTGCGATTAAGTTTTCCAAACCTTCCATTAAACCTGGAGAGCGTGCCATGCTGTATCGTGTGGAAGCGAGTCATCATGGCTAACTGGCAGTGGAATAAAATGGTTAAAGGGCGTCAAGTGCGCACCTTGATTGTCGTAGGATGTGGTCTGTTTTTTCTCTTTGCTATGATGATTGTGCTATTGGCCGATGATCGTCCCAAAAAGAATCTTGAGGCTAAAAAATCAGTGAATTTAACAGGAATCATAGAGGAATCGTTTACTGATGCGGTGGCTGACAATGCACTCACAGCACAACAAACAGAGCTTGAATCATTAAAAAAGCAAGTTAGTGAATTGACCCTTAACATTAAATCAATGGCCGAGGCACATCAAAAAGAATTGCAAGCGCAAAAAGAAGAATTGACCTCTCAAGTACAAGAATTGGTTTTAGCTAATCAGGAAAAACAAAGTAATTCGGAACAACAAGATAACCCTTCCGAATTAAAGGAAGTTCAAAACCCTCAGCTATGGCATAACCCCAACGTGTATTCCATGAATAATACGATGAATAGAGGTACGGTTTTGTCTGATGCCATTCCACGTATCCACACCGTCTCTTTTCGTCCAAAACGACACATTACAAAGAAGCACCACAATTTCTATCTTAATCCTGCTCATTATGTGCCTTCTAATACATCAGTACGTGCCGTCATTTTAGGTGGTGCGGATGCAGATGCTTCAGTGAATGGCCAATCGAAAAATAATGGCGTGATGCTCTTTAAGTTTCTAGAAGACGGTACGCTACCGAATGGTCAGCGCTCACGCTTAAGAGGGTGCCGAGTCAGTGCCAATTCCTACGGTGATATTTCCAGCGAGCGTGCTTTTGCCACACTCTATCGTTTGTCTTGCGCTCATCCAGGCGAACCCATTATTGACAAGGAAGTTACAGGCTGGGTGTTTTTCAATGGCAAGGTGGGTATTAAAGGGAAACCATTGATGCGAGATAACAAAGTGATGACTTGGGCTGGTGTGAGTGGTGCCTTGTCTGGTATTGCAAGTGCTGCACAATACGCGCAAAGCGTACAAGCCATTGGACCATATGGCGCAACATCCGTTGTGCCAAGCAGTCAAATTGCACCCTTTGCAGCTTATGGTGGTGCTTCCAAAGCAGCTGACACCTTATCTCAGTACTATGTCAAACGAGCAGAACAATACCATCCGGTGATTCAGGTAGGTTCTGGCAATGTGGTTACCATCGTCTTTAAAGATGGCTTTTACTTGGAGCCCGATGAAGACAAGAGCCAACATGCGATGCAGAGGTATAAAGCGCAGGAGGAAACACAGGAATTGATTTCTAGAGGTGAGGAAGAGAAGAACTCGGAAATGAATTTTACAGTCCCTCCAGAAGTCTTGGGAAAAATTAACCGTGTGAATACCTTAAGCCGCAATGAAACAGGAGGTTTACAATGAGACACTCTATTGTTGTCCTAATGCCGATTATCTCAGTTCTTTTAACTGGCTGTGGCCCAATGAATTCTAATTTCAGCTGCAATGCCACGGCAGGTGACAGTTGTTTGACGATTGAGCAGGTCGATGCTATGACTCGTTTTGCTGATGATATAAAGCCAACAAAGCAGTCTTTGGGCATGATGAAAGCGGAAAATAATATCCCAAATCGCCAAGGGAAAATAATCAAACAAAATAACGGGCAATCTTTATGGGTTGCACGAAACATGGAGGAGAAATCATGGGCGTAAATTTCTCTCTTTGGCGCGATAAAGCGCGAGATTTATTGCATCGTACAAGTCATCTACTTGGAGAAACTTCAGGAGTGAAACCTGATTCTCTTTGCTCCTATGATAAAGCATATGAGTCGTGTACTTTAGATTTGCCCTCTATCAAAAGCCTTTTACCCTATGAAACGGTGAATGAAGCCGGTTTTTTTGTGAATCGCAACTCAATGGGCTTTGGCTTGTTGTTAATGCCCATGTCGGGTGCGGATGAGTCCTTAATGAACAGCCTGTCGCAACTGTTTAAAAATAAATTAACTGTAGGGACGGATTGCACGGTGTTGTTGTATAAACACCCATGGATTGGAGAACAACTTGCGCAAAACTATGAGCCTATTTTAAAACAAGGTGGTATTTATGCTGAGCTTGCACGGGAGACGCTGAAATACCATCTGAATGCCATTAAAAAAGGATATAAAAATGGCCGTAATGTGCCGGCGGGCTTAAGTGATTATTGTGGTTATCTTTTTGTTTCAAGACCGATGCAATCTGATGTGGAAGGGCAGCTCCAACTGTTGCTAGCCGACTTTGAATCCGAACTTAAAGTCGCGGGTTTTGGAATTAGGCGGTGTGGGGAAGATGAATTTAAGGTGCTGATGCGCGCATTAATTTCGCCTGATTTCAATGAGTTGTCCTGGCCAATCATTAATGAATCAGATGGGTTTATTGCAGAAGCTATACCCTGTCCCTCAACCGTGATTGAAATTGGAGATGAGGCTATCGAGGTATCAATTACTGACTCTCAAGCACAAACAGTGCGAACTCGACTGGTTAATTGTGAGGTGAGTCACTACCCAGCCAAGCCATTTGCTTTATGGCAAACACCGGATTTATTTGCCAACTTGCTTGATACTGAGCAGGGGATCCAATGTCCTTTTTTAATTTCATTCACCATTCGAGGTATGAATCAGGAAAAGATGAAGGCGAAAGCACGTGCTCGTGCCAAATCCTTAAACGCGAATAATAATCCCGTTCAATCCTTTATTAACCCATCCATTCGTGAGGAAGCAGCCGAGTGGCAATTTGTGCACGATCATGCATCAAAAGGCGAATTGCACCTTTTACCTACCTTTTATAATGTCATTCTTTATACAACTAGCGACCACGAACGTGAGCATGTTGCCAAGGCAATTGCAAGTTTTAGGCAAATGGGTTTTACATTAACTCAGAGCCGTTGCAAACAATGGTTAAGATTTTTAGGTTCCCTTCCTTTTATATGTACTTCCGGCCTTTTTTCGAGTCTTGAGCTCTTGGGCATGACCAAAAAACTGAGTCACGCCAATGTTGCTAATCTTCTGCCGGTCATTGCTGATTTTAAAGGAGCAAGACAGGGGCTCATTGTACCTACGTATCGCCATCAACTGTTTTATTTAAATACCTTTGATGACAGGGTTTTGCCCATAACTAATTTTAATCGACTCACAGTGGCTTCCACAGGAGCTGGTAAATCTTTCTTTGAGCAAGCACAAATTTTGGATGGTTTATCGCGAGGCCAACAAATTTTCGTCATTGATTTAGGCGGCTCTTACAAGCATTTATGCGAGATGGTTGGTGGCAGCTACATTGATGCCTCCACTTTGACGCTTAATCCATTTACGCTGTTTGATTTTGATGGGGTCACCGAGATTAAAGGGGAACAAGTCAACGATTACATTCAAATCAGAGATTTGTTAGCAATCATGGCAAGCCCGTCAGAGGCATTAGGGGAAGTTCAAAAAGCATGGCTTTTAGATGCTGTGACTGAATGCTGGAAAGCGCGGGGCCGTCACGCAAAAATGGATGATGTTTTAACCTCACTTCAAAGGATGCTAGAAAAACCTCAATCCCAAGGTGACCAACGGCTTAAGGATTTGCTGATTTTGATGAGTAAATATGGAAGTCAGGGCATTTACGGCCACCTCTTTAACAGCGATACACCTCTACTCAATGGTTCCAATTTGGTGGTTCTTGAAATGGGTGAGCTGGAATCTAACCCTGAACTGCTCACCATTGTCATGTTTGTCATGATCGTGATTATCCAGGGGCAATTTTATCACTCGGATAGAAGGCGCGAAAAACGATGTATCATTGATGAAGCCTGGCGTTTTTTGGCTCGTGGTTCTAATCCAGTGTGTGCCAGCTTTATCGAGCAGGGCTTTCGTACTGCAAGAAAGCATATGGGTGGTTTTGCAGTCATCACACAAAACCTTTTAGACACCATGAACACTATTCAGGGACGTGCTATTGCGGCAAGTAGTGATACTAAAATCATTATGCGCCAGGGTTCGTTTAAGCAATACCTAGAGGAACATCCAAAGCATTTTAGTCCGCTTGAAGCACGTGTCATCGAATCTTTTGGTGAGGCAAAAACTCAAGGGTTTTCCAATCTGATGATTCAGTTTGGAAATGTCACCACGTTTCATCGTTATTTTTGCGATCCCTTTTCCCGCGTGCTGTTTTCAACCTCAGGGGATGAAGTAAGTCTCATTGAGTCGTTAACCAAACAAGGGGTCAGCTTAAGTGAGGCAATAAAACGCGTTGCAAACAAATATTATAGGGAGGAATTATGCGATTAACTCCTCTATTTTTAGGTTGTGCATTAGCGGTTTTTGGTGTGGTTTTGGGTTTTTATGGTGTATCACCTCAAAAATCGATTGTTATTTTTGATAAAAAGGAAGTCTTAAGTCAATTCATTCGCCAATTGGCCGAAGCAAAAGCGACAGAGTCCCAAGTGGAGCAATCAACAAGAAGATTTAATGCATTACTGAATAAGGTATTGGTTGATACAGCACAGCAAAAGAAAGTCATCATTTTAAGGGCGTCTGATGTTCTTGCCGGAGGTGTTGATATTACGGATGAGATGCGAATTAAGATGAGCCACGCCATGAGGAACAAATTGTGAACATTATTTTTTACTTGTTTCTTCTTATGATTTCAATGGGGCAAGTTCACGCCAAATCCTTTGGTGTAGTCGGTGAAGTGTTTCCTATTGCTGAAAAGAGCTTTTTAAGGCTCATTGAAGAACGGTTAGCCTCATTGAAGGCAAGTGGTGAGCTTAAGTCTTTGAATCAGCGCTGGATTCAAACGGCAGCCGAGCATGCGAATAGGCCACCAGCATTGAACATTGTGCGCACACACCATTCAATTAAACACGAGTACGTTCCTGAGATTACCTTAAGCCAAGACATAACCAATGAAAAAGGCCAGATTCTGTATTCAAAAGGAACTCATGTGAATGCGTTACAACATATGCCTTCCTATACACCGTGTTGGTTATTCTTTAATGCTGATGATGATGCTCAGTTAAATTGGGCAGATCATCAAAAAACTCAGTGTGCAAACCCTAAATTGATTCTGACTGGCGGTGCCGTCAATAAAGCTGAAAAAAGGTTGGACTCGGTGATTTATTTCGACCAGGCAGGGAAAATTACCAGCAAACTGCACATTGGTCACGTTCCAGCAAAGGTGATACGTCATCAAAACAGCCTTGTCATTCATGAACAAGCAATCAAGGAGAATGGCGATGTACTTTAGAGTACTGCTTCTAACTGTTTTGTACCTTGTGTCCTATCAATCTTCTGCGAAGCTTTGTACAGGACATTTTGTGAACCCTATTACTGATGTATGCTGGCGATGTTTATTCCCCTTATCTATTGGCAACGCAAAGGTTGTGAATTCATCACTTCCTGATACTGAAAATGCATCCAGCCCTATAGGCGTTTGTCCAGCCAGCACCGGTGTTCGCTTGGGCTTGAATATCGGATTTTGGGAGCCGATGGCGCTTACCGATGTCACGGATACACCTTATTGTCTGGTGAATCTTGGTGGCACTCAATTAAATCTGGGATTAAAGCAGGGAAGAGGTGGACGCCATGTGGTTGGTAATGGGCAGCAGAGAGCATTTTTTCATGTGCATTGGTATAAATATCCGCTCATTAACTGGCTTAATTTGATTACCTCTTCAGGTTGCCTGCAAAAAGGTGATTTTGACATTGCTTATCTGACCGAACTTGACCCGACATGGTCTGATTCAGAGATGAGCTTTGTGTTAAGTCCTGAGTCAGTATTGTTTGGCAACCCTGTGGCCGCAAGTGCGTGTGCTGCGGATGCACTCTCATCTACCATCGCTAGTAAACCACTGGATAGCCTTTTTTGGTGTGCTGGCAGTCAGGGAACGCATTATCCGATGACAGGACACGTTAATGCGTCTGTATCACCCGTGCAAACAGCGTGGCTTCTGACTGAGCGCATGAATTACAAAATGCACCGTGAGTTTTTAGTGTCTGACTCAAGCCCTAAATCTGATGCAATTTGCAAAGAGCATTATTACACCGTAACCCCTAAATCACGTTATCGCTATGAGCTGGTGAATCAGGTGGCTGATGGCAAGCGTTGTTATCCAGGGGGTTCAAGCACTCTAGCCTGGGAAGCCGGAAAAATCAAGCCGCATACACCTGACCAATATGGGTTTTTGGTGTGGCGAAAACGAAACTGTACGTTTCTTTAAGCAGGAGTTTGTTATGTTAAGAAAAGGAATTTTGGTATTGATTGGGTCTGTAATCATGACCTCATCCTTTGCAGCACAAATATCTGTATTGGTTAGCTTTTCCATACCGGAAACTCTTTTGCAAGAGACATTAAAAGAGAGCGCTCAATTAAACATTCCAGCCTATTTAAACGGACTTTATCGTGACTCGATGAGTGAGACGGCACTGAAGGTGATGGCATTAAGCAAGCATATTCCTAATTTGAACTTGGCAATTGACCCCACTCTGTTTGAGCGTTTCGGAATTCAGCAAGTACCTGCTGTAATTGTTGATGATGGTCAGACCTTTGATGTGATTTATGGCCATTTGAGCATTCAAGAAGGATTAGCTCGTATGGCAGGAAGAGGGGATGTTGATTTTACACCAAGGGATATCAGGAGGGTAATCGGTGAGTAAAGTCGGACTAATTTTCTTCTGCATCCTATCTTTCTCTTCTTTTTCTCAAAACCAGGTTGATGCACTTCATGCACGTGATGAAGCCTTGCAAAACTTAAAAGGATTTAATCCAGCAACTGCATTAAAAGGCTACACAATAAATCCTCAAGAAACTTCGCTTCAACCGCAAGAAGGAAGCAATCCTTTTGCTTCTCTTGGATTAAATGCACTTAAAAACAACTCGACTGCCCATGAGGTTTATAATAAGGCCTTAAACAGATCTCGAGTGCGTGCGAATCCCAACACTCCTGAAATGCAGTATGCTGAAACAATTCTTGGTGATCCAGATGGCGTCTTGGAAGGTACCTGCTATAAAGAGGCAAGCCACTGCAAAATCGAATCAACAGTTAAATCCTGCGAAGAATCCCTGCAGTACTCCATGGTTTCTTGCAAAGAGATGACATTGAGTGTGACAGTAAAATCACTCAGTATGAGCTTTTCTCGAACTGTGGTGCCACAACGATATAAGTCAGTGACAACATTTGATTTAACAGCTTGTTCCCCAGCTGATAGGCAGTGCTCACCGGCTAATACCGTTATTCTGACACAGCCTTGTGAAGAGATTTCTGTTCATGTCACACACCACGGCCAACCTTTGCGTGTGACTAAACAACCGACTTGTACCGACACAACTGTTACAGTGCAACTTTCAGGCAATGGAAGGCTGTCTGTTCCATTGCAGGTAACAGTCACAGAATACGTGAGCGATGACCAATGGCAAACACAGGTTTGTGAACCTATTCAATCAGAGAACCTGAATGGCTATTGTTTTTTGGAAGAGAGTCAAGCGTGTTTAGAGCCTAATCAGGTGAAAGTGATTGGAGGAGTTGCTATTAAACGACCTTGTTGGGGTAGGGCATTACAGTATCAATGTGGATCAGTTCAATCCACCACTTGTACTGAGTACATTAATCAGGGTTGCTCGCAAACTGCATCCACCTGTGTAAAGTCAAAAGCTAATCGCTGTGAGCGTTATTCCCAAACATTCCAATGTATGCAGCAATTTTGTATGCCAGAAAAAACTGCATGCCCGGGAAAAATGTATTGCATCGATGGACAGTGCGACACCTCAAGAGATGAAACCAGTGATGACATGGCAGAAGGTATATCAAGGCTTGGGCTACTCGCCGGCGTGGCTGGAGACGTGACTGCAAACCAGGTTAGGAGCGGAACTCCTGCAATTTTTAACGGAAGTGCGCAAGAATGTAAAAAATATCCTCTGGGTTTTCGCGATTGTTGTACTGATTCAGGATGGGGTGATTGGGTAAAACATTGTCCGGAAGCACTGCAGGTGCTTCAACGTGCAAAACATGAAAACCGTGTGGTGTATTTAGGCTCTTATAAAAACCATAAATTAGGTGCTCGACATTATACCTTTTGCATATTTCCTACTAAATTAGCATCAATTGTTCAAATTCAGGGGCGTGGGGGGCAATTAGGTATTCCGTATGGAACAGCACAGTATCCTGATTGTCGAGGACTTACCCCTGAAGAACTCGAACGCATTAATTTCGCCTCATTGGATTTATCACCCATCCAGGAAGAGCTGGTGGCTCGCATGGTCTTGCCTAAGAATGATTCTCTTAAACAGACCAACCAATCCCATATTGAACGATTAAAGCAACAGGGGCGTGCTCATGATTAATAGGATGCTAATTGTTTTTTTGCTACTTAGTGGGGTTGCGTTTGCTGATAAACCGGTGGGTTTTCTATGGTATACAAAAGAAAGGGAAACAAAAAGAGTCGAGAAAAAAACCTCGGGTATTCCTTTTAAGAGTCTAAGCTATACAGAGCGCGATGCTGTTCTGCGCTTCTACACCATGGAAGCGCTTCATAAAGCACGGTACACCAAAAAGATGGAGGACATGCGCGTATTTTTAAGTCTGCAAGATTACTGGCTTAAAGAGTCCTCCCGATTTAAGTCATTGTTTCAGAAAACGATGTTGGCACATCCAGAATATGATTATGCAGTGACTCATCCGACTTCTAATCTGGGCGCAAAAATCACCGATGAGGTGCGCGAATCCCAAACCATAGAAGTTATAAACCGCTTGTCCAAATCACATGGCTTGTTGTTTTTTTATCGTGGAAAAAGCCCTTATGACTTAAAGCAAATACCCATTATTGTTGATTTTTGCAAGCGATTTCGCATTCAACTGATCCCAGTTAGTGTTGATGGCGCAACCTCTCCCGAACTGCTGAATTCTCGAATGGATCAAGGGCAAGCTAATCGATTGGGTGTTCGTTATTTTCCAGCACTGCTGTTGGTGAATCCTGCAAGCCAACAGGTTTCACCTGTGGCATATGGCTTAACTACGCAGGATGTCTTGATGGAACGTATAAAACAAGTGGTCAACCAATTTAAAGGAGAGGAATAATGTTTGCCCGTGTATTTTTGATTGTGATGTTCGCTTTTATTGGCTTGGGTGCTAAGGCCGAAGGATCTCAATGGCTAACTAACCTGATTGCCGAACAAGAAGGTTTAGTAACGCACCAACGAGAAGAGCCACAAAATACAAAAAGAAAGGGATTTTTTAGCACCCATGGATTGATTTTGTTTTATGGAAGCCAATGCCCACATTGCAAGCGGTTTGCACCGATATTAAAAGGGTGGGCAAATCGCAACAAAGCAGAAGTCTTGCCTTTGTCGTTGGATAATCAACCATTGCCTGAATTTCCAAAATTTTTACCGGCAACTACAGAGTGGATTAATGCGGCATTTGGTGGTAATTCCATTAATTATCCGGCACTTTTTGTGGTTAACCCTAAAACAAAAACATTATATCCAGTGGGTTTTGGTTCCATGACGAACGCTGAACTGAACGACCGAATGGCTGTACTCATTTCAAAAATCAAAGCGTATGAAATCAAGGGGAGACTGTAATGAAAAAAGCCGTTATAACTCTGTTTTTATGGGCTTTTTTCCCTGTTGTTCAGGCTAATGTAAGTCAAGATCTCGATAATTTCTTTAACGGGATGGGCTATGCGTCTAATGTGACTTCGCCCGATGCCTTTGAATCTCAAGCTGCAGGATTTTTTGGTGGGGGTTCACTCTATGCTCGTAATCAGGTACGTCAGTATCAGTTGGTGCAATTGGATTTGCCCAGTTACCGTGCTGGATGTGGAGGCATTGATTTATATACTGGCAGTATGAGTTTTTTAAGTGAGCAAAAGCTTGTTGATTTGGGAAAATCGGTGATGACCAATGCTGGTGCTTATGCAGTGGATGTGATGCTTGCCTCTACGGTTCCTGAACTGAAACAGGTAAGGGATTATTTGCAGCAATTGGAACAAATGGCTAACCAGGCCAGCATTAACTCCTGTCAGCTCTCACAAAACATGGTGGGAGGCATTTGGCCAAAAACCGCAGAAAGTCAACAAAAAATCTGTAAAGACCAGGCGGCCATGGGAAAAGAGGGATTGTTCAGTGATTATGTGAAGGCGCGAATGGTTTGCGCAGGTACTGGCTTTGATAATGTGATGAGCAAAGCATCTCAAGATCCTGAGCGTAAAAAGCAGGTGGTTTTAAATAAAAATCTTGTATGGTCACTGTTGCAAGCCAAATCATTCTTAAACAGTGACAGAGAGTTGGCTGAAATGGTGATGAGTTTAACTGGGACACTGATTATTGACAAAGAAGGTAAGGTAACCAACGTACCTTCCCTTGCTGGAAATGCTGATTTAGTGAATGCGCTAATTGGTACTGGAAATGGCCCGAGATCTGCAAAGATATGGCGTTGCAAGGATGCGGGCAGCAATAGCCAATGTATGCAGGTGAGTTTGCAAGATATCACCATTCAAGAAACTTCAACGCTTACCTATAAAGTACGCGAGATTATTCGCACCATCAATACCAAACTCATTAATGACGAAAAACCTGGTAATCGTGAGCTTAATTTTTTAAGTATGACATCGCTGCCTGTGATGAAGTTTTTGTCGGTATTAAACAGCATGCACTATGGCAGTAGTGCGGTAGACATAGAAGAGTATTCAATGCTGATAGCCCAGGACTTGTTAACTAATTACCTAATCGAATTACTGCGTGAGGTCAGTGTAGCCACAGCAGGGTCTGAATTAAATACCGATTTGGTCAAAGAAATTCAAAAGCGCATTAATGAAGCAACCACACACGTGGAATCACTTGATCCAAAGGTAGGTCGCAAACTACAAGAAAAACTCAACCTGATTGAGCGTATGGCGCAAATTGAAAAACAGGTCTCTTCTCAAATGAACAGTACTGCGGGTTAAGGAGACAATAGATGATAACAATTCATGTCTTGGCTGGAGGTGAATTATTCCAACACGTACTAAATGCCATTAGCGCCTTTATGAAGCAGGACAGTTTTTTAGGGCTTTTACGAATTACCGCATTAATTGGAATCGTCATGGCCACCATCGGTTTTATTAAAACCCGTGATCCGATGGCATTTGCTCGGTGGTTTTTAGGTTATGTGCTGTTTGTGAATTTGGTGATATTACCTAAAACCTCCGTAATGATTGACGATATTTCTTCTCAAACACCAAAACTCGTAGATAATGTACCCGTGGTATTTGCGTTAAGCTCCAGTTTAGTCACAACCATTGGCTATGGTTTGGCTCAATCCTACGATGCATTACTTACCATGCCCAATGATTTGCAATACACCAAAACAGGAGCTCTTTTTGGTTCCCGTCTGGTTTCAGCATCAACCTCATTTCGTATTAAAGATCCCGTGCTTAAAGAAGAAATGAATGAGTATTTCCGTATCTGTGTCGTAGGAGACATTCGATTAAATCGAAAGTACAGTGTCAGTGATTTAGCGCATTCCACGGACATTTGGAATCTTATTACTGTGAAAGCTTCACCGCTTCGTATGCTCTCTGTGAATGGCAAATTAGTTTCATGCTTGGAGGCCTCAAAACCTGATGGGCAGTACAGTTTGCGCAAAAAGCTGGATGCTGAAATTAAAAAAGCCTACACATTTTTTGGCGTGAATTTGTTTGGAAAGCCTAAGAATACCACTTATGAAGCGTTATTTGCTACTCATCTTAAATCAGCCTTTGAGTATTACCAGGGATTAACCGACTCATCCAGTAACATTTTTTTACAAAGCATGATGATTAACGCCATAGGCGATGGCGTGGCGCATTATCAGGCGTTTACCGATGCAACCGCAGGAATTGTGAACCAACAATTTACAAAATCCCAGGTACAACACCGCTGGAGCTGGGAAGTATTAGGGCAAAAAGCCTTATGGATTTTGCCGATTACCCACACCTGCTTAACACTTATATTATTTGGTGTATTTCCGTTGATTATTGCATTAACCACATTACCTGGCGGGATACGAATTCTTTATGGCTATATGCAGTTTTTTATGTCGCTGCAATTTTGGCCAGTGCTCTTTGCAATACTCAACGCAGGAATGACCATTTATGGCGCTTCCTCATCGGGTGAATATGGTCAATTTACGATGGTGAATCTTGATAAGATTGATGAGTTGCATGCGGATATCTCAGGAGCATGTGGCTATTTGATGATGCTTATTCCTTTTCTCTCGCATGGTTTGGTTTCTAATCTAGGCGGCGCATTCAGTAATCTCGCAACCAGCATGATGAGTCATATGCAAGGCTCCAGCATGTCAGTGGCAGCGGAGGCAGCCAGCGCCTCTTTTGGTCTTGGTCAAACCAGTTTCTATAACACTACTGCTAATAATTTCTCAGCCAATAAACACGATTCCAATTGGACTCACCTGCACGGCATGCGGACTTCCCAATTGGGAAGTGGTGTGTTAAAAACCATTACGGGCAGCGGTGATAGAGTGTTTGATGTCAGTCCAGGAATGACGAGAAGTGCTGTATCTATAAATGCACTGGAAGGTTTAAGCGCATCACTGAACCAGGCTTATGAGCAATCGACACAAGCTGCTCGAAACGAATCTGCACACTATCAGAATTCATTATCAAATTTTGCCCATCGAGCCCTGCAATTATCACAATTGGCAGGGCATGACATGCGTTTGGGAGATAGCATATCGGAAAGTGAGACAGGTCAATACTCCAAAGCCTTATCAACCATTAGCCATATTGCAGAGGATGTGGCGCGACGCTTAGGTGTTAGTAAAGAAGACGCACTAACACATTTGACAAGCGGTGGTTTAAGTGCGCAAGTTGGTTTTAAAAGCCAGGGTAGTATATGGGGTAAGCTTGCACAATGGGGAACTGGTTTTCATGCAAGCGCTGATGCGCATCTTAAATTCGATCGTAATTCTACAAGTCAAGATAAATATCACACCGGTATGGACGGTTCCCTTTCGTCTCGTGAATCGCGTGATTTTAATGACGCGATAAGTTATGTGAAACAGTTTTCTCAAAATCATCATTTTGATGATAGTCATTCACAAGCGGCTTCATTGTCTAATCAATTGGGTGCTGATCTGAGAGAGGCAGAAACAGCCAGCCGTAATGTGGACGCTTCCCTTGCCAAAGCCACACGCATTCAGAATGCCAAAAACTTCGTGGAATCTCATTCATCTCAAATTACCACTGATTTAAATCAAGCATTTCAAGCTTATGTAGCTGCTAGGCTTAATGAGTCAGAGCGCGATGAATTGTATAGTCACCCAGGGGATCTGCGAGCGCTTAATAAACTTCAGGCATTAGGCCATGACTTTATTGCATCCAAACGAGACGAGTTAATTGCCCAATTCGGTAATACAGAACATAAATCACAGATAGAATCGTTTTATCAAAAAGAAAAAAGCGGCTTTATTGCCAAAGAAAACCAATTAGGATCCCATTATCAAAAAAACAGCGAAGAGTTTCTTCATCAGGCACAATCAATGAAGGTTGGCATAAATGATAAAGAGCTTGGAGTATTTCATCAAGAGGTGCATCAACAAAAGAGTACTTTGCCTCAAAATCTAAAACAAGGAGAGCAATTGATTAAGTCAGGGAGCCGTGATCTAATGAATGAAAAAGATTTGAGGTTACAAGAAGGCATGATGAATGCTCAAAAAAATGTAGTAGTGCCAGAGAATATGCACCTGCCTTTTGAGGACAAGAAATTACATAAAAAAGGAGAGTAGAGTGGATCCAAAACAATTAAAGCAAGCCATAGCAGAGGACATGAAAACTATTAAAATGCTAAACCCAGAGATTATTCCTGCCCGTTTTTATTACGGAGGGCTCTTAAAAGGAGTTTTTAATGGGGTATGGCGGATGTCTATAATCCTTTTTTTAACGCTATGCTATGTTATGAGTGATGACAAGGAGCCGATCTCTTTTTCCTCCTTGTTTATTGATTCAGGCATTACCGCTCTATTCTTAAGCATCGTTGCGATGCTTATCTTGCTAACTCCCATTAGTTTTTTTGTTCAATTTCAGTTTCATCTGGAGAAAAAATTAAAGACTAGTGCATTAATAAGAAAAAAATGTAACCACATTTCAATGGTGTTTTTTGGCATGTTTGCATTCTTGTGTATTTTGTTTGGCAGTTATGCTTCTGGACAGCAGATTTTTTTTATGTTGGTAGTGTCATTCTTCCTGAGTTTAGGAGCGACTCATATTGCGGTCCATATGGAATTAAGCCGAATTGGCTTTAGCAGCCTATTTACTCTATGTAATGAATTCTTTTCTAAAGGAAAAACTGTCTCAATAGAAGAAGCCCAGAAATAAAAAATAAAACGCAAAAAGAATAAATTTTAACCATTTTACAGGCAATGGTAGCTACTGCTTTGCCTAAAAAAGAGGATAAGGAGTAAATATTGTGCGTGAAGAGCCGAATTTCAAACACTATACTCGTGGCGGGCAAATCAGTTTTCACAATCTGCGGATGTGGGATCAAATTACTAAAACGTTGGTATGGGTTTGTCTTTTTCTTTGGGTCGTATTAACCGGCTTAATTACCTGGTTGGTTATATCTCCCGAAAAATTCCACCAAGCCATTGCTTATTACTATGCAAGTTTCTTAAATCTCGTTGGGCAAAAGCATACCTTCACGCTTCCCTTTCACGGAAAAAACTATCAACAAAACGTGGAGACAATTCTGCATTATCCTTATTACAAAGAGAATGCCGATCATATGGTAGATCTATTAGGAAAATCTTCATTGGCAGCTTTCGTATTTTCATTTGTTTTGGGACTTTGCTTTGCCTTTTATTTTATCCACAGGGGAAAAGCGCAGCGTGCTAATCAGTTTATTCGTGGCAGCCGTATTGATACAAAGGAAAATGTAATCCAACAAATCCTGGACAAAAAAGAAAACTCTGATATCACTATTGACGGGTTTCCCCTCAAAGCGAACAGCGAAGTTCAACATCTGTTGGTGCATGGAACTGTAGGTACTGGAAAAAGTCAGCTCATTATGAAAATCATGGATGCCTTACGCAAGAGGGGAGATAGAGTTATTGTCTATGATAAGGGATGTGCCTTTATTCCGCATTATTTTGATTCAAATCAGGATGTCATTCTAAATCCCTTTGATGCGAGGTGTCCTAATTGGGATATGTGGCTTGAAGCACCTCGGGATTCTGATTTCGAAAACATGGCAGAAAGCCTTATTCCGATGCATGGCGATTCTGAGCCCTTCTGGGTGAATGCCGCGAGAACTGTATTTTCTTCGGTTGCTGCTAAAATGCGAAAAGATAAAGATCGATCCGTTGAAAAATTGCTTAAGTTGCTGTTGACCGGTGAGTTTTCTCATTTAGAGGATTATCTTAAAGGAACAGCTGCTGCAACTCTAGTTAGCGGTAAAATTGAAAAAACGGCTATTTCCATTCGTTCAGTT
The DNA here is from genome assembly GCF_026191185.1 of Legionella sp. PATHC032. Lineage (NCBI taxonomy): Bacteria > Pseudomonadati > Pseudomonadota > Gammaproteobacteria > Legionellales > Legionellaceae > Legionella > Legionella sp. PATHC032. The sequence continues at coordinate 25,894 of NZ_JAPHOV010000002.1, forward strand.
ATTACCACTTATTTAAAATCGCTTTCTACCTTATCAGGACTTGATTCAGAAGGGGCAAGCCCATTTTCTATTCGTGACTACATTTTAAATGAACAGCACAGTGGTTGGCTTTTTATTTCATCCAATGGCGAACAACACAAATCATTAAAGCCTTTAATGTCTATGTGGTTAGCCATGGCTTCCCTCACATTGTTAAGTCTTACGCCTAATCCAGATCGCCGGATTTGGTTCATTTGTGATGAATTGCCAAGTCTTCATAAATTACCGCTTTTAGGTGAGACCATTGCAGAAGTCCGAAAATTTGGTGGTTGCTTTTTATTAGGAATGCAAAGTTTCTCTCAGCTCACCAAAGTGTATGGTCAATCAGGCGGTGCTAAGGAATTGTTTGACTTGCTGAACACCCGTTTTTTCTTTAGAAGCCCAAGCGCTGATATGGCTCGTTTGGTTGCCAGCGAGCTGGGAGAAGAAGAAATTGAAGAATCACGAGAAAATTATTCCTATGGAGCTAATAGTATTCGAGATGGAATATCTCTTGGTAGCCAGCGTGTGACACGTCCCATTGTATCCTATCCACAAATTTTGGAACTGGAAGATCTAAGATGTTTTGTGCGTCTTCCAGGAAGTTATCCCATTACTCAACTCACGCTTGAACTTGAGAATCGGCCTAAATATTTGAAAGGGTTTGTTGAGCGCCAATTCATTATTGATGAAATGCTACAAAAGCTCGTTAAAGAAACTGAGAGCACAGAGGATGAAGCTATTGCGAAGCGCAAATGCCATAACAAAAAATCCGTGGAAATAGAATTTGAAGTTTAGAATAAGGAATAGGCATGCTCAGTGTAGAACCGCTTAAATCAGCTCAAGGTGCTGCTGATTATTACTCTAAAGCATTCAATTATTATTCAGGCGATGCCACAGCCATGCAGTGGCTAGGGCAGGGTAGTCAAAAATTGAAGCTCTCTGGTGTTGTGCAAAAAGAACAGATGCTGGCTTTATTAGAAGGTAGATTGCCAGATGGCCAAGTTTTACAAAATCTTGAAGGAGAACATCGGCCTGGTTTTGATATGACCTTTTCTGCTCCTAAATCAGTGTCAGTTTTAGTAGGATTAGGTTTAGCACCTGAATTAGTACGGTTTCATGATGAGGCGGTGCAATTGACTATCCGACAAATTGAAAAGGAATTTGCAGAAACCAGGGTTTCCCGTAGGGGTGAAATTTCTTTTGAGAAGACCAATAACTTATTGGTTGCAGCATTCAGACAGCCAAGTTCTCGTGCTAATGATCCAGCATTACATACCCACTGTGTCACCATGAATATTACATTTCATGAAGGTAAAGCGCGATCATTGTCAAGTGATCCTTCAAGAGAACATGGGGTAATCGAGCAGATTCAAAATAATGCTCACTATTGTGGTTTAATTTATCGTCAACATTTGGCCAATAAGCTTAAGGAAACGGGCTTTCATTTGCGATTAACAGGAAAAGGTTTGTTTGAAATTGATGGTGTTCCTGATGAGGTTTTACATGAATTTTCAACAAGGCGAATGGATATTTTGGGGTATATGGATGAGAAGGGTTGGAATGGTGCAAAAAGTGCATCCACTGCTACTGTACTGACTCGCAAGAATAAAGAAGAACATGATATCAATCTCCTTACAGAAGATTGGAAACAACGCGCAAAAGATATAGGGTTTGATGCTCAAGCGTTTATGCAACATCGAGATAAATCGCAATCTATTTCTTGGCTCTCAGGGGTTAAAGATAGATTATTGGCTTTAGTAAACAAATATAAAAAAGATTCTAGCCCATCAGAGATAGAAGCAGCACACGCTTGTGTTGTCGTCGCAATAGAAACGTTAAGTCAGCGAACTTCAATTTTTTCAGAAAGAATGTTAACTCAAGAAGCGATGAAACATAGTCTTATTTATCCAAAAGCGGTTTCAAGGCAATCAATTATTGAATCTATCCAACAAGAAATAAAAAGTCAAACGCTATATGAAGCAAGATGCTTCGATCGTGGAGAACGCTTGCTCACAACACCTTGGCTTTTAACTTTGGAAACAGAAACTATAGCCAGAATTGATCGCAATAAAGGTGCAGTTCCCGCTATTGCCCACCTTAATGCAGTTACAGCTTTCCAGAAAATGCGCAGCTCTTTGTTACCTTACCCCATGACCAATTCACAAAAAGAATCCATGAAGGTGTTGTTAACGAGCAAAGATCGATATTTGGCTATTCAAGGTTATGCAGGAGTTGCCAAAACTTCTATGCTTTCAGAGGCGAGAATTTTTATCGAAGCTCAAGGGCATAAGCTCCGTGGGATTACGGTTGCAAGCTCTGCAGCACATGAGTTGCAAGAAAAAGCAGGGATTAAAGCTGATGTATTCCCCTTGGTGCATCAGGAATTGAAAGAAGCACAAACAGCTTCCTTAACTAAAACACTATTTATTATCGATGAAGCATCCATGCTTTCTTCTCACCAAGGCCATGAGTTGATGAAGCAAATTGAGCGTGTTGGTGCACGGCTCGTATTAGTTGGGGATAGAGCTCAGCTACCCAGTGTGAATGCAGGGCGAATCTTTGGGTTAACCCAAGAATATGGTATTGAAACCGCTGTCATGGATGAAGTTGTTCGGCAAAAAAACGAGATCTTAAGGCAAGCTGTAATAGCAACCACGAAAGGTTTTGTGCAAGAAGCATTAGATAATTTGGATGTTAAAACGCTTGCGACTCATAAAGAGCGTATTGCTTGGATTGCCAATCATTGGCTTTCTTTATCCGCATCCGCGCGAGATGAAACGTTGCTATTTGCGCCAACACACGCCAATAGAGAAGAAATTACCACATTTATTCGCAGTGGATTAAAACAAGAGGGGACCTTAAAAGGCGAGCAGTTTAGTCAAATTATTCTTAAAACAAAAATGATGGAACCTATCCAGAGCCGATTTGTGGCCTATTACCAGAAAGGCGATATGGTGCGTTTTAACCAAAGTTTTAAAAGGAATAAAATTCACGCTGGTAGTTATTACACGGTAGGAGAAATTAGTAAAAAGCATCGTCAAGATAATGTGTTACCACTGATTGATGAGAGTGGTAATTTAATCAAATTTAATCTAAACAATCTGCCAAACTACAAAACTCATACAGCCCCTTTTGAACGAACCATTGAAGTATATGAAACAAAATCCTTGGAGCTTTTGGTTGGTGATAAGGTCATGTGGACGCGAAATTTTAAAGCTAACGATATACGAAATGGTCAATGTGCGACTCTTCATGAAATAAAAAACAACTCTTTTATGTTTATCACGAAAGAAGGGCGTTTATTAACACTCGAAAAATCCCATCCCGCCTTAAAACATCTTGATTATAGCTATGTTCTTACTAACTACAAGGTTCAAGGGAAAGATGCACCCTATGGCATTGGTTTAATGGAATCATTTCACCGATTTGGCAGTACCTTAAACAATTTTTACGTCCAAATTTCCAGAGCAATTCATGGTATGACTTTGGTAACGGATAATAAAGAAGAATTAGTTCATGCTATTCGAAGAAATTCGAACGAAAAACCAGCCTCAATGGATATTACCTCAAGCGCACAATTAATTCATCATGAGCGTCGATTCGGGGCGCAAAATCAATTATCCATACAATCAGTAATTGATAAGAAAAAATCCCTTGAAATTCAAGAAATATCTAAATCAATGAATCAAGATGATCTCATTATTGAGAAGAAAGGACCTCATTTAACCAAGCAATTAAGTAAAGAATTAGAACTATAAGATAGGAGGAGTTTATATGTCACGTTTAACCATTTCATTGCCAGATAATTTGCATCAACACATATCAGCATTAGCTATAAAAAATAATGATTCTATGTCCAATATGATCAATCAATTAATTCAAGTTGGATTACATCACTGGTTTAAAAATGACGGAAACTTCAAAGCAAATCCAGCTGTCGAAAAGTACTGCCATCAACTAATTATTCAGATGAATGCGCTTATTAAAAATATGTCAATTGAGTTGTTGAAATTGGATAGAGAGGATTTTGAGAAGCTACAGCAGGCTGCGGCTATTAAATATAGCGAACTTAAAAACAGTGCGCATGAAAATCTTTAGAAGATGGGGTGTGACAAGCAATGGAACGAAAAGGTACTCTAAGGAAAAATCACTAAGCCAGTTCTAGTATTTCAGTGGTATTAAGCTCTCTTAATTGTTCTTTTTGCTGCGACTTAGGCAACATAGATGAAAAGTTGCCCAGAAAATTAATATGTTTTCATCCTAGAGGTGTAATTCTCGGATCATCTATTCCTATTGTTCTCTGAAAAATTAACTGCTAAGTGATTCACGCCATAAATTGTTTCAACATAACACCCACTTGTGCTATTTATTGGAACACCGGTTATAAAAGTAATTGTGTCAAAGGGGCCTGTTGATTTCATACTACGTTTGGTATCAAGATAAAAATCACAACCAGAATTACCATTAATGTAACGAAAGTGCTGTATACCTGTATCATTAGGTGTTGGAACACTAAATACGACTGAGCCATATGCTGGTATAAACCGGGCCTCTTCTGGAATTAAATTTGAATCAGTTGTTATCTCCATATTCGCTTGATTATTTAAACTAATGCGAACATAACTTTGATGATCATTGCTTGAATTTTCAGCATTTAACACGGAAATATCTGCGTGACTTAAACATGAAAATAGTAGTCCTGGAATTAAGTAGTTAATTTTCATAATATACTTCCTAAGTTAGTTTAGTTTCTAAATTTACCAGCATAAAATTCATTCATTTTTTTCATCTCGAAACGCTAAAATATCACCTGGTTCGCAACTTAAGTATTTACATATTGCGTTTAGAGTTGAAAAACGAATGGCTTTCGCTTTACCTGTTTTTAATAAGGATAGGTTTTGTTCTGTAATACCGATAAACTCTGCTAATTCTTTAGAGCGAATTTTGCGCTTAGCAAGCATCACATCTAAATTGATAACGATTGACATACTTTTTAATCATACAGTAAGTTGTTGTTCTTCTCGAATTCGATAGGCTTCCATCATAATCCAAGAGTTAATTATAATTAAGAACGCTAAGAAGATCATTTCAATGCTGTCGATACTAATTCCAATCCATGTAAAAGAAGAAGTAATATATTTACATAAAGGAATAAGTATTTGCTCGGCTAACAAAATGTAGCCAATATTGCGAATAAACTTCACGTTAGAAAGGGTAAAAAAACTGTTTTTCTTATATGAATCAAATAACCGAATAAGAAAAAATAAAATCAATAAATTTGCCAAAGTGGAAATTAACGCCATAGAAAAATTAGTCCAAGGCTTATCTAATTGAGTAATGCCCATGCAAACGGCTAACCAACTAACGACAAATCCTCCAGCTAGTAACAAAAAACTGATTATAAAAATAGTTTTGAAAACTGAACTTATGCGTTGAATTTTATTCATAAATAACTACTCCGAACATCTAGGTTGTTAGCGGAGGATAATAAGTCATTTATTATTGTTTTTCAATAATTATTATATAAATAATAATAAAATATTAATTTTTTTCATAGAAACCTTATCTTGGCAAATATCTTGTCAACTCCAATTTTTGTTTATTGAATAATAAGACATTGAAAGATCGCTGTATATTTAAGGTTGAGGATTAGTTAATCGCCAAAGTAATAAAACTATTCACTCAAAGAAAGATATCTATAAAAACTAGCACGTGAAATTTTAAGTGTTTTACAGATATCGCCGATACTCATCCCATGATTTTTATGCATGCTCTTAGCAGTAAGTACCTTTGGGTTATTCGATGCAATTTTCTTTCTTCCGCCACTTTTACCCCTGGCACGTGCAGCTTCTAATCCAGCCTTTGTTCTTTCCTGAATTAAGCGGCGTTCAAATTGAGCTAGAGAAGAAAAAATATTAAAAATTAGCTCTCCCGAAGCGGTAGTTGTATCAATCGCACCATCGCAGAGCGATCGAAATCCAATGCCTTTTTTTCCTAAATCTTCAACTAAAGTAACTAAATGCGCCATTGAGCGACCCAATCGGTCTAATCGCCATACCAATAGTGTGTCACCTGCTTCTAACTCCGCTATACATTTATCTAATCCAGGTCGTTCAGTTCGTACACCAGAAATTTTATCGATAAAGATTTTATTTTTTGCACATCCGGCTGCTTCAAGTGCATTGAGTTGCAATTGAACATCCTGATCATTCTTACTAACACGAGCGTATCCTACTAATTTTGGCATGTTATTTTCTCATAATTAAATGATAAATCGGGAAAATAATATTTTGTTTCCTAAGATGGATAGATGATACACTTGCTAGCCTTTATATCCAATTAATTTTTCACTCTTAACAAACGAACGTTTTATGAGACATTCATGCCTGTTGATTTTTTAACCGATGAGCAATATCAGTCCTATGCAAAATATCCTGAAACTCTGACACAAGATCAACTTGATAAATATTTTTACTTGGATGATAAGGACAAAGAATTAATCAAGGCATGTCGCCGTGATTACAATAAACTGGGATATGCAATACAATTAACTACGGTTAGATTCCTTGGTACTTTTCTTGCGAACCCAATTGATGTGCCCAATCAAGTTGTCCACTACATTGCAAAACAATTAGCGATTGAACTTCCAGTAGTACTCGCATCTTATATGGATCGTAAAGCAACGCGATTAGATCATTGTGGTGAAATAAAGACTGTATTTGATTATAAAGATCTTGGCGGCATCTGGGGCTATCGATTAACTCACTGGCTGTATGATCAAGCATGGTATGGCAATGAAAGACCAAGCATTTTGTTTGAACGTTGCACGCTGTGGCTCATCAGTAGAAAAGTTCTATTACCAGGCATAAGTACATTGACCGTTTTAATAGCAAAAGTTCGAGACCGGGTTTCAAAACGGCTATGGCAGCGACTGACTTTGTTGGTAGATATCAACCAGAGGCAGCAACTCGAAAACTTATTGTTGGTACCTGACGGTAAACGTTATAGTAAACTTGATGAATTAAAAAATGGACCAACACATATCAGCAGTGCTGGATTAGTGCAGGCACTAAAACGTTATCAATACATACGTGACTTAGGCTTAGGTCAAACAAACATTGGCAATATACCCAAAGCAAAAATTAATCACTTGGCCAGATATGTCACTGTCTCATGGGCACCATCGATTGCACGAATGCCTGATGATAGACGCATTGCAGTGCTGTTTTCATTTGCATATGTTTATGAAATCACGGCGCTTGATGATGCATTAGATCTGTTGGACATGTTGATCACAGAAATTACTGCTGCAGCAAAACGATTAGGTGAGAGAAAACGTATTCGTAGCTTGGGTGATTTGGATAAAGCTGCATTAAAGCTGTCTGATTTTGGTGACTTGTTTTTACAACATGATGGGGAACAAAACTTGCCAGCTGTAATTTACAAAGCTATTTCTAAAGATACAATATCCAATGCGGTAGAGATTATTAGGCAAATTGCCAAACCCCATCATGACAAATACTACGATGAGCTGCTTGAGCAATATAAAACCGTACGTCGATTCCTGCCAACATTACTTAGCACGGTTAAATTCCAAACAACTAAAGAAGGCAAATCGGTACAAGCAGCAATAGAATTTTTAGCGTCTATAGAAGGGAAGAGAAAACCTTCATTTCAAAATGCGCCACTTGATATTATTAATACTGGTTGGCGAAATATTGTTATCAACCCTAAGACCAAGGAAATTGATAGACCAGGTTATACCTTATGTGTCATGGATCATCTACAAACTAATATGCGCAGCCGAGATATGCACGTAGTATTTAGTGAACGATGGTGTGACCCTCGCGCTAAATTGTTAAGAGGTGCTGCCTGGGATGAACATAAAATTCCAGTATGCCGATCACTCAATTTAAGTATTGATTTTGATGAGGAGTTTGGTTACCTGTCTTCAATATTAGAAGATAAATACCAGAATGTGCTGCAAAGATTACCCCAAAATGATGCGATTGAGATTGTGAAAAACAGTAAGGGAAAAGATAGAATCAAATTATCCAGATTAGAAAAAATTGAGGAACCAGAAAGCCTAAAAATATTGAAAAGTAAAATCGACAAGCTGATGCCTCGCATTGATTTTCCAGAATTATTGCTCGAAGCCAACCGTATGTCTGATTTTACAGATGAGTGCACTCATATTAGCGATAATAATTCACGCATATCTGGAATTGAAGTTTCATTATGTGCAGTCATTATGGCGGAAGCATGCAACATTGGTATTGAACCATTGATTAATGAAGACAGCCCAGAATTGACACGCAATCGATTAAGTTGGATTCAGCAAAATTGCATCCGTGCTGAAACAATTGCTAGATCTAATGCGAAATTGGTAGACCTGCACTCCCAACAACCACTTGCGAAAAAGATGGGTACTGGTAATATTGCTTCTGCTGATGGCGTAAGATTTACCTGCGCTGTAAAAACAGTAAATTCTGGGCCGAATAAAAAATACTATGGGCCAAAACGCGGGCTAACTTATTACAATTTTGTATCGGATCAAAATGCAGGATTTCATGGAATTGTAATTACTGGTACTCTTCGTGATTCTCTTTATTTATTGGATGGCATGCAGGATCAACAAACAAGTCTCGATATAAAAGAAATAATGACTGATACGGCTGGTGCTAGCGAAATAATCTTTGCGTTATTTTGGTTGTTGGGATACCAATTTAGCCCAAGGCTTGCTGATGTTGGTGGTGCACGGTTTTGGAGAGTTGATTCTAAAGCGGATTATGGGGTGCTTAATGATATTTCAAATCACAAAATTAACGAAGCATCAATACGCAAGCATTGGGAGGATATTCTACGAGTCGCTGTTTCCTTGAAATTAGGTCATGTCAGTGCTTCAGATTTAATACGTTCCTTATTTCGAAAGAATAGACCATCTGGACTAGCCAAAGCCTTAATGAACTTAGGTCGTATTATTAAGACGTTATATCTGCTCAATTATATTGATAGCGAAGGGTACCGACGTCATATTTTGATACAACTCAATAAAGGTGAAAGTCGCCACAGCTTGGCACGCACCGTGTATCATGGAAAACGTGGTGAAATTCACGAAAAATATCGCGAGGGGCAGGAAGACCAACTCAATGCATTAGGATTGGCAACCAACGCTATTGTATTATGGAATACGGTTTATATGCAGGCTGCATTAGATTATTTGCGCGCACAGGGTGAAGTGATAAATGAAGAAGATGAAGCAAGGTTATCGCCATTAGGGCGGAAACATATTAATTTCTTGGGACATTTTTCATTTATGTTGCCTAAAGTTGTGGCAGAAGGTCAATTGAGATCATTAAATGTTGCTGAAAAGCTAGAGCTGGCTTAATGATTTTTGCTTAGAGTACCTTTTCGTTCCAATGATTGTCACACCCCAAGATAAAATGGTGAACCTATGGTGCAAGAGATGGTGAAGATTATACAAGTTGATGTTAGAGGCCATGAAAAATAAAGAACTTTCAATTATTTTACTTCACCATTACCCTTCACCAGCTATTCACCATCTTTTTAGGTAAAAAAATGAATAAAAATAACCAAAATTACCTATAAATAAAGGACTTATAACGCATATTTTAATGATGCGAAAGGTGTGTCTCTGCTTTTAGAACTGGATGTTTTGTTTATTTATTGGGCGTTTGGTTTTTACTCTTTTATTCACTGCTTAAGTAGCGCATTACGATTGCGCGTTTGTGATTGATTCAATTAGTGATGTTGTATAGCATGCTACTTAATAGTTTAAAAAGAAGTTTTAAATGCAAAGACTTCCAATGCAGAAATAAAGGATTATAGCTCATGAACAGGTATTGATGATGTTAACCATCTTTGGAAGAGTCATCGACCATGATTTTTGGGTTAAATTATAGATATGGGATAAACATAAACTGAATTGATGTTTCTGTAATTTAACCCAATTAATTGAAACGAAGCCTATACAGCACACTTTTCATTACTTATGACTTTCCATATAACTCAGAGCTGCATCGGCCAAAAAGGAGGAACGATTTTTTATCGCATGGTTTTTGGCATACAGATCGATGAGGCTTAAAATGCGCTCTGGCATAGTGATATTAATGCGTTTTGCTTTACCCGATATTTGGCTTAAATCAATGTCAACAAATGCCCATACCCCGCCCTGAAACTCTTCATCATTAATCCATCGGTCAATTGTTGTACCAACTGGAAGAGGCTCATTATCTATTAATAATCCTTCCAAATGGCATTCAATTGCCTCAATTACGTTAGTTAAAGCTTCATCATAAGTGCTACCAGAAGAATAGCATCCAGGAATATCAGGGACAATTACACCAAAATCACTATGTTCGTCTTTATGTATTACTACAGGATATCTCATTTTATATCCTCCTTATTAATACCAGCTTGTTTAAAGATACTGGCCACTGTTTTTATAGGTAAATCTTTTTTAGGATGAGGTACTGTCACCCTACCCTTTTTGGTGGGATGTTTAAATTGGCAATGACTTCCTTTCTGATGACATTGCACCCAACCATCGCGTTCAATTATTTTTATTATTTCTGCGCTTTTCATATTTTATATTATACACACTATACACACATTTGCAAGAAAAGGCTTTCATATCACTAAATGAGACCTTGTGATATCTAATTAAGCATCAAAAGAATACTGGGAAATAACTTGATAGAATTTCATCTACTATGAGGTTAATACCCTTATCCCTCGATCTTATTAATAGATTACCATTTACAACTTGAAATAACTCATCTTGATTATCGTGCTTATGCCATTTAAGCTCGCCTTTAAATTTTACTTGTTTAATTTGCAAATCATTCGCCTCACCAACTATTTTAGGTGACCAATATTCACTGAACAAATCAAAAATTTCCTACAAGCAAACTTTAAATAATACAAATTAACTCTTAATTAAAACTACCTAATTCCTTTTCGAATAAAAATTGTATCAGTCAAGACTGTTTTTTTTAATTTTTTTTGTTATCATAATGAGGTGCTCACAAACAGTGACCAGCATATTTTCCTCTGTGGATAACCACACCCATTTTTCAGCCTTATTACAAATTGATAGCATAATTTTTTTATTAAACCCCTTGTCCTGTAAGGACTTATCAAAATATTTTGCATTGATTACTTATCCCCATTTTCTGTGGATAAGTCTGTGAATACACTGGGCTTATACTCTAAAATCCAGTACTTAGAGAGATGCTTGTTCTTTTAGCAAAGCGCAATAAAAAAGCATGAGAATTAGAGTTAAAATAGATCCCACTTAAGTATTAAAAGAGAGTTATTTTTTTATCCTTAATCCCCTTTCGAACTTAAAAATATATTATTCAATAACAACAGAAGCCAAGCTTTAACCAACACAAAATCAAGATCTTTTGCTCAACCAGGTCTCAATTTTGAAGCCCCTCTTCGGGGCACTAGACTACGCTGCAATTTGAGCCTGCTCTTTTTGCAAAGGCTCAACAAGATAATGAAATGCTTTTGCTGCCATATTAGTAGCTCGCATAATTTCCTTTTCATTTAATAGAGTTTTCCATGAGTTAACATAGGAGGCATGATTTTCAATATCACTTTTAATTTTAAAAAATGCACAAAGGAAAAATGCGCCAAATTCAGCAACTAACTCTTCTTCCGCCCTACCCTTTTCAGTTCCATAGGCTTTCAAACTTTCTCTATTTAAGCGATATTCCACACCAGTCCAGTGCGTTAATTCATGTAATAGAGTCGCCTCATAGGCAGCCTTATCAGTGAATTGCTCTCTGTGAGGCAACACAATAGTATCATTTACTGGTGTATAAAAAGCATGATTCCCAAAGTGGCTAATAGATGGCTTAATATAATTCAGCAACTGATTGCATTGGAACTGCTCGTTTTGACCCCCCTCCTTTTTAAACAAGGTAGTTTGTTCCAGATTAAAAACATAATAGGTTTTAAAAATAAAGGATGATTTTTTTTCAGACTCATTAGTTTTTTGATTAAGTTCTATCTGATCCTTTAAAGACCAAAAATAAATTTCTTCTGCTTTTGATCCATTAAGAACTTGTCCACCTCCCTTTTTAATTTGGTTGAACGTCAGCCATTGGTTGGATTTAAACCCCTTTTCCATTTGCGCAAAAAATAAAGAAAACAAGTTGCCACCCCGATAAATACCATTGATGCCTTGAGGTAACGCATTTAATCCCTCACCACTCCACTCTTTTTTCCATTGCAATAAACCCCCATGTTTCTCAATAATTGCAAACAAACGGCGAGCATTGAGTGCACAAAATTCCTGATATGATTTCATGATATCTCATCCTTTATCTATTTGTTCTTTAACGTGTCCTTGGCTAAATTGAGCAATGCGTTAAAGGTTACTGTAGACGATGGAATCCAGCTGATTTCTGGATATAAGCAGTTTTAAATGATTTGAAATAGACTTGTTTATTTTTAGAGCGATAAAAAAAGATTTGATACAATGGAAAGGTTTTGATAGATTCACATTAGTCATTTTCACTACTCCAATAGTGTTGATGATGAGTGATATTGAGCTGCTCCAACAGCTTGATATCACGACTTAAATACCCCTTTATTTTAACGCTAAGATTATGATTTTTCAATAAATTTTTCTTTTTGCACGTTGTTTTTTCTCATTTTTTTTCTTTGCATTTCTTGCGTTTTCTATTATTTTGTTGATGCTTCTGATTCCTAAACCCATCGCTTTCAAAACCAAATCAATGAGCGAAGCGAATTCCTTGTTAAAATGCAAAACAAACATTTAGTACTGTTGTTGCTTCGTCATCCATCCCCCATTCGCAATTTATTGTTTTAATGGAATAAAAAGACAATACAAGGTGGAACACAGTAGTAAAATGAAGAGTAGACCTTGTATTGTTTTTTTATGTAGTCAATATTCATAGCGAATAGGAGGATAGATGACGAAGATTACCATTTAAAATGGTGTTAGAGTGTCTTTTTACAAGTAGATTATTCAAAGTAGAAAGGGCTGGTCGTGTGTCGCGACCACACCCATTGGATTGACACAAAGCAAGTCCAACCTCGCTTGTTAAGCAAGATTATACAAATTTATGATTTGGTATCAATGTTATTATTAATATTTTTAAGAATGAGAAATATCTTACACACCATTCAGAATTTATATCCGTGACTCCATTCTGGAATTTGTTATGATAAAAAAACGAGGAGGCGGAATTGGAGCATCAGGCAAGATGGAAGCCACATGGATTGTGGCGTTCAATTCCCCCTCGACCAACTTTATTGTAAGGCTCAAATTTATTAAGCAAAAACTCGATTTTTCTTAAAAATTTAAAAATTTATACTTTAAGGATCCTACTCATTAAAGTGACGACGAGCATGTTCATACTCAGGAATATGAAGTCGTTTGATCATTTCCAGTACTTGGTCTTGTGGTATCTGTTGTTCTTCAAGCAAGGTGAGTAATAACATTAGCCCGCCATCTCCGAGATACCAAGACAGCTCTCCATCATTTATTATACCACCATATTGTTTATACACTAATTCCTCATTATATTGACAAGAACTTCCATTTGAGCCATAGCCAGCACGATGCGCCAAGCGAAGACCGTATGCCTCGTTTTTAGGTACAGATACAATCCATTCTACCCATCCCTCTTCTGGTTTCTGAATCAATCCACCACACGTGTCACAAATCCAAGTTTTCGATCTTTTTTCTAATGCATTACCATTTTTTGCAAAAATCCCTGACATAGTATTCCAATTCTTAAAGCCATTCATTATTGCAATAGCCTCTAAACAAGAAGAATGTGTAATATCATGATTTTTTTGGCCAAGAAAATCGCGTAAGATTTTTGCTTGTTTTTTAAATTCAATAAGAGAAGTCATATTTAATTCCTCAATAGTTATTTGCTGTTGCCAATGCCTACATTTTGGAAGCTAACCATTAAAGATCTAATTATGATTTAGGATAGCGTAGAAACTATTTACCGTCCCTTTAAAGGGTGTAGGCGGATAGGTCAGTTTCAAACCGAATTGAATTTTGCTACTAATTATGAATTTATGTCAACTTATATTTTGGACGGAGAAATTAATCTGTACTTTATAACCAAATGAAAGATGAGATGGAACAACAATATTGCAAAGTAAATTGCATCAGTGAATGGGGGAATTAGAAGGTATTGTGAATGAACTCTAATTTAGGTTGCCACAAATTATGGGATGTTTACATTTGTATCTGGCGATAAAATTAAATTCAACAAATCCAAATAATTCAGATTCCTGTTTAATATTTTTGGAAATTTTATCTGTTTAATTAATGATATCATTTCATTTGATATTATAATTACATGAGTTGTTAGGATAACCAAATAAATTAATTCCCTTCCCTATTTCTTAAGCTAAGAATTGTAATACCAATACTAGATCCTTTATGCTAATGGGAAAAATTCATTAACAAGGATGTTTATGAGGATATCAAAAATATTATGCTTAGGTTTATTTATTATCAGCTCAATAGCATTTGCAAAACCTGCTGAAACTATCCCGTCAATACAGGTTATAAATTATAAAAATGACTTGGCTTATATTATTACGGCAGGTCCTGAGGTTGTGCACGGTTCTAATTATGAAGAGGCCTGTAGTAAATTAGCATCATACGGATATACATGGAAAATTGTTCCACACAAAAGCGCCGACCCTGCATGTTACTCCCCAACAGATAACGTACTTATGGGAGCTAATACTTGGTACTGCGCCGATTCAACATTAGCATACTACAATACACCTTGGTGGCTCTGCAGTGAATCTTTTACCACTTGCCCTAATCCTACCTGGACTCGTTCTAACGATGGATTAAGCTGCTCAAGACCAAATTCAACTTGTACTGAAACTCCAGCTACGGTTTCTGAAGTAAAATTACTCGCAGCTATAGTTTATGGGGAAGCATCTGCTACTAATAGCACCTATGAGGAAAAAGCTGCAATTGCAAATGCTGTAGTTAGATATAAAAATTCTAATGGCTATCCTACTGTGAATCAATTAATTCTGGATAACCCAGCTTATTCAGCTGCAGCCTCTAATAAAGTAGTAAGATATCGTCAAGTGATGTGTTCTGATGTAGCTATCGAATATCCAGATCTATATAATGCTGCAATGAATGCTCTTGATCCTGAGGGTGTCGACTATGCAAATGGTGGATGCTTTTGGGATGGTAATGATTTAGTAACTAAAGGGGCAAAACATAGACATTATCGCAAAGGGTATAAATTTACAGATCCTACACATGATGTATTGTCAGTTGGAGATAGCGCCCCAGCAAATTTAACTGGTAAATTTGGTACCTATAATTACACTTTTGAATCAACTGCAGGATATGGTCAGACTGTATTTTGGAAGTTAACACAAGAATTCTTAACGGCGCAAAGGGGTAAACAATGTCACTAAATCAATTACATATTATTTTATTTGGAATGCTAATTTCTCAATTCGTATTGGCAGATGTACCTGTTGAAGTGATTGGATCTTGTAAAAATTCTAGAGCAGTTAACGCTTCAGTTACTTATACCAAAATAATTCCGCCAGCAGGAGTTGATGATTCCCCCGGATGTACCAATCACATAGAATCCACAGAAGGATCTTTTAATTACGGTGCAATAACATGTAATCATGAAAATTATCTGATTCTTAAGTCAGATCGCATCAATTTAAATACAGCTCAAAATCATTCAGTCAATCCTTCGATAACTCCTGGAAACCGTATAACACAATTATCAGATTGGTCAAAGATAGTATTCGATAATAATGAGTATCTTTGTATTGATGTTGAATTATCAGAATCTGGAGAAGGCGCTGATGTTTCACAATATTATATAGTTGAAAATGCTTTTAATACTTCTACACCAGTTCTCCATTTTTATTTTTTCAATAAAGACATTATGCCAATGACTGATGCTAACTAAATGAGAAATTTTTGGTAAGTGTATTGATTCGTTTGAATGTGAAAAACTTAAAAATTAGTTTCTATCAATACTCGTTTTCGTCATTACAAGCCGCCCACTTTTGCGAATAACTAATTAGTAAAGCGGACGGCAATTAAAGTATATTTGTCATTTTTAAAATAGTTGTCTTGCACCGTATATAGTTATAGTGATAAAAAGACCAAAGGATAATTTTAACCATCTATTGAAATGTCCCATATCCCACTATCAAACTATGGTACCTCTCCTTTTGAAAAACTGCTTGGCTATGTTCCGGAGATCTTAAATAATTGGTCTAATTTAGAAAATGCCTTTTTGCAGAGCAAAACTTTTGAACCTAATTTTTTAGAGCAGATAAGACGCGCTTTAGTATTTGATAATCTTTGCTACTATTATATAGCTAAGGCAGAACCTCCTGACCAACTACCAGAAGATATTCTGCTTACGGCCGCATTAAAATTTGCAAATAAATTTGCTATCGATCATAAAATAATCAATGAACAAGATATTGATGAGTTAAAGCAATGTTTCTTGACTAACGAAATCAGTGAATTAATATCTTATTGTTCTTTTATTACCGCATCACAACGTTTTGGATCTGTGTTAGGTCTACAGCCAGCTTTTAAATATGATCAAAAATGATGGTCAGCTATAAGAATCATTTCATCACAAAAAATGTTTTTCATTGCCTGTATTATTCGAATTGCTAGATTATTGGGATTTTATTGGTGTCATCTTGTGGTATACGCTAAATTGACACTGGGCAAAGTGAAAAATTATGTCAGAATAGAGCTTGATTTTTAATAAATTGACATAATCAATTTAAAATCTTAAACTTTATCCTGACGATTTTATAGAAATGGAGTTTTTATGTCTTCATCAGGTAAAACCATCGGATATGTTCGAGTAAGCTCTTTTGACCAAAACCCAGATCGCCAGCTGGAGGGAATTATTCTAGATAAAAAATTTATCGATCACATTTCCGGGAAAAGTATTAAACGACCGCAACTGGAAAAACTTCTCGACTATGTCCGTGATGGCGATGAAGTGGTCGTTCACAGCATGGACCGATTAGCCAGAAACCTGGATGATTTGAGGCAACTCGTAAAAAGCTTAACACAACGAGATGTGACTCTGCGTTTTATTAAAGAAAATTTGGTATTTAAAGGTGATGACTCACCCATGTCCAACTTGCTTTTATCTATTATGGGTGCCTTTGCTGAGTTTGAACGTGCATTAATTAGAGAGAGACAGCTTGAAGGTATTGCCATTGCTAAACAAAAAGGGAAATACAGAGGTAGGAAGCCCTCTTTAAATAAGGATCAGGCTGCAATTCTTCAAGAGCGAGCAAAGGCTGGCGAACAAAAGACTAGCTTAGCCAAAGAATTTGGAATCAGCAGAGAAACGCTCTATCAATACTTAAAAAACAATCAATAAGTAACTAATCAGAACTAACCACTATTTCAGTAACTGACGAAACCAGGAGAGCATTCACCGTATGATTTTGTGAAATATCTAAATTTATTATTGAGTTTTTGAGGATTAAATAATTCTCAGTAATGCTAAATAAATTTACTATTGACTCAGTGTGATTCAAACAACGCGGTAGAGAATATCCTAGCTCATCAGGTAGTAATTTTTAGCATACGTGTATAATTAACGTACACCATTAGATTATTCTCATGATTCAATAGATACTCATCAACTAAATTTAATTTTCTCAGTAATCAGACTTCACAATTTATTTTGACTTCGATCCAATTACACTCATTTCCATGGAATTAGAGAGTTTATTTTTATTTGTTTAGGTTATTTATAGATTTGACTAACGGTTGCTGTACTCCATAAAGAGAAATGGAGATTATAGTCATGATTAGACTTTCCTAATCAAAACAAGGTCGGACCAAGGCCTGACCTTGCTGCGTAGCGTGCTAACACCTTTAACATAATAACTTCTAAGCTGCCTGTACGGCAGTGAACTATATATATATAGCTCTTTTTGTCGTTGCTGAATATAAACTGATCCCCTTTGCCGACTGAAAATTGATCCCCCTACTATAGTTTTCTTCAGGAGAATGAATTCTGGAGGAGGGAATGATTCAATTAGAGGAGTCAAAAATGATTCATATTTTGTATAAGCAGGGATACAGTAAAAAAGCGATTGCTAGAAAATTGGGTATGTCGATAAATACTGTTCGAAAATATCTTAAAAGTGGTTCAGAGCCTTATTACAAAAGACGTGATAAAAAGCCATTAAAGCTTGACCCCTATAAAGCATATATTCAAAAAAGATTAAAAGATGCAACACCTCATTGGGTACCAGCTACTGTGATTTATCGAGAGATTAAATTGTTTGGTTATGATGGATGCAGCTCCCAATTAAGAGCATATATGCATACTTTAAGGTCAAAAAAAGAAGAGGTTATTGTTCGGTTTGAAACAGAGCCTGGACAGCAGATGCAGGTGGATTGGGCTCAATTCCGAAGAGGAAAGGATAGATTAAGTGCTTTTATTGCAACCATGGGATATTCCAGAGCATCTTATGTAGAGTTTGTCAGCGATGAAACCTTGGAAACGCTTATTGCATGCCATAAAAATGCATTCGAATATTTTGGTGGAGTTCCTTATACGATCCTATATGACAATATGAAAACAGTCATTATTGAACGAAATGGATATGGCCCAAGCCAACATCGATTTCAAGCTGGTTTTTGGGATTTTGCAAAACATACTGGATTTCGTCCTAAAGTGTGTCAACCTTATAGGGCACAAACAAAAGGTAAAGTTGAACGCTTTATTCATTATTTAAAATACAGTTTTTATTTTCCTTTAGTTGGGCAATTGAAGGCACTTGGCTTAAGTTTAGATAAAGAGACAGCCAATATGCATGTTTTAAAATGGCTAAATGAAATTGCTAATCAACGAGTACATGCTACAACAGGAGCAATTCCATTCGAACGACTTCTTGATGAACAAGCAAAACTACAACCATTGTCATCTACCTATTCTGGTAAATTATTTTCTCATTTGGAAAATAAGGAGGTTCACTATTTTGCCTTTCAATTATTAGACAACACTGCAATGCAACATGAATTGTCAATTTATCAGAAACTACTCGAGCGCACAGAGGAGGCTGCATGAATATTCAACATGAGCGTATTTTATCACTATGTGAACGCTTGAATTTATCAGGGATAGCGACAAATTACTCTTATTTAGCTCAAGAGGCAGCAACTCATAATCAAGGATTTAGTGATTTTTTAGAAAGTGTATTGACTGTGGAGTTACAGGAAAAACAATATCGAAGTCGAACCCTGCTCACTAAAATGGCTGGTTTTCCAATGATTAAAACAATAGATGATTTTGATTTTAAATTTGCTTCTGGTGTACCAAAAAATAAAATCCGAGAACTGACTTCTTTGGCTTTCATTGAACGACAGGAAAATATTTTATTACTTGGTCCTAGTGGATTAGGCAAGACTCATTTAGCGATTGCTCTGGGTTATTTAGCAGTTCAAGCAAACATTAAAACAAAATTTATTAGCGCAGCAGATTTGATGTTATTGCTTGAAACAGCTCATCGCCAAGGGCGATATAAAGATATTATGCGACGGGTTATTAATAATGCTCGACTGCTCATTATTGATGAAATTGGATATTTACCAATGAACCGAGATCAGGCAAATCATTTCTTCCAAGTTATTGCAAATCGCTATGAAAAAGGTTCTATTATTGCCACCTCCAATCTCGCTTTTGGTCAATGGGACAATACTTTCGCCGGCGATAAAGTATTAACAGCAGCTATGCTCGACAGGTTGCTCCATCATGCTCATGTCATTCAATGCAGAGGCGACAGTTATAGATTAAAAGACAAATTTAAGGCCGGTTTAATTCAAAATCAGAAGGAGGAGCAAAATAATATAACTGATTAATTTTTTTACCAGGGGGGATCAATTTTCATCTGGCAAAAGGATCAATTTTCAATCGGCATTGACATAGACTAACGCTATTGCAATTATCAATGGTTATTTCATGGTCAGTTTTAAGCGGCGGCATTTCAAAGATAATGTCATTTTAATGTTGGTTCGTTGGTATGTGGCTTATGCATTGAGCTATCTTGACATTGAGGAGCTGGCAGCAGAGCGAGGTTTAAAAGTCGACCACTCCAGTCAAATGAATTGACTATTTTTGAACAGTTCTATGGTCTCGCGGTATAAACTCGCCCAAAATAACTCCGTTCGTCATCTAAAAATATTTTTGCGACAGAACCTTTTTTTAAGTATAAATTATGTTCATTAGCTTGTACTTGAGCCAGTCGTTCAAACACATTGTGGTATTTGCTAGCCAATGCATAAAAGCGATTCAGTGTTTCCTCTTTCTTTTGCTCAAAAAGACATTTGATATGATTCTTTTCGATCGGAGAAAAAGCAGTAAACCCATTTTCAAGTAGAATGTCTCTCATACAACTTAATTTAAAACAATTGATTTTATAAAATTTGTTACGCGCGTATACCTCTTCTGGAAAAGTCATTTTTACTTTTTTCATCGGGTTAATTTGTGTAATTTGCTCATTAACAGAGTTTTTTAACTCAACTACTTGTTGATTATGTAAACACTTTATAAAATTGATTCTATTTAAAAAGAATATCTCACTGGATATTCCGACCGTATTTCTATTCACTATTGAACAATTTACGAGTGGTAAATCAAGTCCCACATAGTTTAGAAATAATAATGAAAATATATGTTCTATATATTCCTCAAATTTAGATTCCTTATTACTTTTAAAACAATCATGAATAAAGTTAAAATCAAGGCCCTTCCAGGGGATTTTTCCTTCATGCAGGTACCAAAAAATATAGTAAATATCATCCCATGGTTGTTTGTAATAGTTTTCTGCTACTTTATTTTGTAATTTACGGATTTCCTTAACCAAAGAATGTGTAATAACATAAGGCGTAAGTGGCTTTAAACAAACTGTTAGACCATTAAAGTGATGATCGCCCATAGCCAGAAGTTCAACATGTATCATAAGTTTTAGTTGAAATTAAATTATAATGTCTAATTATAGATCATTATGTGAGGTGGTCTAATAGATTTAGACACCCGAATTGCCTCATAAAAAATGTGGTTCTGTCGCAAAAATTATTGTGTATGAAAAGCGCAGGAATTTTGGGCGAGTTTACGCCGCAAGCCCATAGAACTACTCAAAAATAGTTTGATTAGCAGATTTTTGGTTCTGTCGCAAAAAGTTATGCGCCAAGGTAAAATCCTGGAATTTTGCACAGGAATGGTTAACGATGGTTAGTTTTAAGTGGCGTCATTTTAAGCAGGATATAATATTAATGCTGGTCAGATGGTACTTGTCCTATTCATTGAGTTATCGTGACGTTGAGGATCTGGCACTGGAACGGGGCCTGAAAGTAGATCATTCGACGATTAATAGGTGGGTTATCCGCTATGCCCCGCAGCTGGAAGAGGTTTTTCGCAAACGCTACAAACGCCCTGTAGGGATTTCCTGGAGGATGGACGAGACCTATATTAAGGTAAAAGGCCAGTGGGTCTATCTGTACAGGGCCGTTGACAAAGAAGGTCAAACCGTTGATTTCATGCTATCAGAAAAACGAGATGAGCCTGCTGCACGAGCATTTTTTGAGAAAGCGATTGGGTCAAGCGGCATTCCAGATAAAGTAACCATGGATAAAAGTGGCGCCAATAAAGCAGGTATCAATACCATCAACCTGCTTCTGGCGCTTTTATTTATGTTGGGCGGCGTGTTCACACAAATCAGCGTTCGCCAAATCAAATATCTGAATAATATTGTAGAGCAAGACCATCGATTTGTTAAAAAAATCACTAATCCTATGCGGGGATTTAAAGCGTTTCACTCTGCAGAGGCGACATTAGCTGGAATTGAACTGCACCATATGCTCCGGAAAGAGCAACATAAAAAATCTGCTAATCAAACTATTTTTGAGCAGTTCTATGGGCTTGCGGCGTAAACTCGCCCAAAATTCCTGCGCTTTTCATACACAATAATTTTTGCGACAGAACCAAATCGTGTACTATCATTATGGTACACCCTTGTGATAATTTTTACCCCATCTTGAACCCCTCTTGTGACTTTTCTAAGTCGATGTCAGTAGATTGTCAAAGTGAATGTCAGTAGAAAGTTGTTGTCATGTGATTTGTTATCTATCAAGCAGGCAAACTTAATTATTTGATGCAGGAACCCAACGATATAAAGTCGGCACCGAGATACCAAGATTTTGTGCAACATCTTTAGGGAGCGTACCAGAAGCTAGTAACTGTTTAGCCGATTCAATCTTACTTTGGGTCATTTTTCGTTTGCGACCACCAACTCGTCCTTTTGCTTTTGCTGCTGCTAAGCCCGCTTTCGTTCTCTCAGCCATTAACTCTCGTTCCATTTGTGCAAGGCTTGCCATAACGTGGAAAAAGAAACGACCTGCAGGGGTAGATGTATCAACATTATCGGTAATGCTTTTAAAATGGATTCCTTTCTTTTCTAATTGATTAACCAAATCAATTAATCCCTTAACTGTGCGGCCTAATCGGTCTAGCTTCCAAACAACCAGGGTGTCATTTTTTCTCAATACCTCAAGAGCCATAGCAAGTCCTGGGCGATTTGCTTTAGTTCCTGATATTTGATCTTGATAAAGCTTTTCACAACCAACATCTTTCAACGCTGAAAGTTGGAGATCCAAATTTTGATCAACTGTTGAAACACGTGCATAGCCTACAAGCATAGTCTACTCCAAAATCCATTCACCATGATCTTTAATTTCTTTATGCATCGCATCAGGCGCAAGATCGAGCTCGCCAGGCCAGCTAACAGCACCATAGTTGATAAAAGCTTGCTTGAAATAAACCTCATCTTTTAATACTTCAAACACGCCAGTTAAATGGGATGGCTTGAATCGAACGGTTCCCTCCAGGCCATCTTCAAATTTCACCTTCAGCAAAAGGTGTTGCTGTGGTTCTACTTTGGTTACATTCCAGTACATCGGTTTCTCCTAGCGTAGCGGTTCAATTTTATTAGGCATTTTCTTTTGGGTACATAGTTCCCAATCTGTTATTAATTCTGCCTGGTGTAATTCAGCCCAATCTAAAATCAGGTTTAAAGCCCGCCTTGGCAAGTTACCTTCCAACATCGTTAGTGACTTAATATCAATAATTCCCTGATATTCTCCATAAACAGCATGAAAATGGGGCGGCGCATGATCATTCCAAAACATTTGAATCAAAATACCGTAAAATGCACTAATCGTGGGCATCAACTTATTATCCTGTATTCTCAAAACTCATATGAAGTATACTGTAATGAGAAATCAATATCAAGAATGGTTATTGAGAATATGAGACTCCAGTAAACAAGGCAATTTAGTACGATTGATTTTTCTTGCTCAAAAACGAACGTTTGTGCAATGGTTCTATCGCAAAAATTATTGTGTATGAAAAGCGCAGGAATTTTGGGCGAGTTTACGCCGCAAGCCCATAGAACTGCTCAAAAATAGTTTGATTAGCAGATTTTTTATGTTGCTCTTTCCGGAGCATATGGTGCAGTTCAATTCCAGCTAATGTCGCCTCTGCAGAGTGAAACGCTTTAAATCCCCGCATAGGATTAGTGATTTTTTTAACAAATCGATGGTCTTGCTCTACAATATTATTCAGATATTTGATTTGGCGAACGCTGATTTGTGTGAACACGCCGCCCAACATAAATAAAAGCGCCAGAAGCAGGTTGATGGTATTGATACCTGCTTTATTGGCGCCACTTTTATCCATGGTTACTTTATCTGGAATGCCGCTTGACCCAATCGCTTTCTCAAAAAATGCTCGTGCAGCAGGCTCATCTCGTTTTTCTGATAGCATGAAATCAACGGTTTGACCTTCTTTGTCAACGGCCCTGTACAGATAGACCCACTGGCCTTTTACCTTAATATAGGTCTCGTCCATCCTCCAGGAAATCCCTACAGGGCGTTTGTAGCGTTTGCGAAAAACCTCTTCCAGCTGCGGGGCATAGCGGATAACCCACCTATTAATCGTCGAATGATCTACTTTCAGGCCCCGTTCCAGTGCCAGATCCTCAACGTCACGATAACTCAATGAATAGGACAAGTACCATCTGACCAGCATTAATATTATATCCTGCTTAAAATGACGCCACTTAAAACTAACCATCGTTAACCATTCCTGTGCAAAATTCCAGGATTTTACCTTGGCGCATAACTTTTTGCGACAGAACCACTCCGTTCGTCATCTAAAAATATTTTTGCGACAGAACCCCAAATATGACTTTTCCTTAATTGGGGTGAATGGTTACAAGAAAACTTAATATTTTTTCTCTAAAATATTGTAGTAATAATTCAGCCTCAGCTTCCGTTGATAAGGACTGGTCATACACCAACCCCATCATGTGATTTAGATGACTGCTGAGAATCAATAAATTAAACTGTTCAGGACAAGTATAATTCCAGAGTCCCACCTTATTTCCGCTGAGACTAATTAAGTTCTCAATTAAATAGTTGGCACAAGAAAGTAAACCGCCTGAGGACTCCTGATTGTATTGATTAAAAATGAATCGTGGCTGTACATACTCCAAATGTGCAGCATCTTCGCTACGTAAAGGATATTGAAAACGCTCAATTAACTGAAGCACCTGCATCTGAGTATTTTTAAGCGCTTGAGTTGATTCACTGTTTGTTTTGAATTCAAAAAGAAAAGGAATACTATCTGCATAGTATCCAATCATTTCCGGATCATTTAATCGACCTCGATTTGATTTCACCATACTAATATAAATCTTATTTTGCTTATTTACCTCAGCCAAAGTAAGACAAAAAAGATGGAAATAAAAAGTATAAAGGGAAATACTATGTTGTCGGCAAAAAGCATGTACCCTTTCCGAATCTTCATGGGGTAACAGTTGATAAACTACCCCACCCACATAATTTATTGTTTGGGGTGCTTTAATGAGATGCCATGGTTCCAACTGTTGATTAATTTCACTATAGTAACGATGATATTCTGCTTTATTAATCTCATAGAGCATCGCTTCTTGATGATGATCATGCAAATAATTATTCTTCTGTAGAGAGAAATCCGAGGTATTTTTTTTCGCAAGATATGCCTCTTCCAACTTCTTAGAAAATAATTCTGCACTCAAGCCATCCGCAATTAAATGATGAAACCGGATTAATAAAATCGATTGTTCATGATCATCACAATGAACCAAATAACAACGAAATAAAGGGGCTTGGGTTATGTCAATTGGATCGACTAATAACCGTCCTATGGTTTCACAAAGACTTTTATCATTGATAACGTGGACTTGTGTGTTTGCTTTTGTATTAAAACTCCATTTAAGTGTTCCATTATCCTCAATAAAATAGACCTGTAATGCGGGAGTATCATGAATCACTTTATTGATCGATTGATTAAGACGCCCTATCTCCAAAAACCTATCAACTTCTTTGAATACAGGAACATAATAAGCAGTCTTATCAGGATGTCCTTTAAATAATGGCCATAAATTACTTTGCATTACTGACGCGTCATATAAAGCGAAGGGTTTCTCTTTAACAAAATGAGCATTATTTTTTTCATGAATCATTAAAGTATTCATCCAAGCATCTAATAAGCTATTAGCTAATGAGTCATCTATCCTATCGCGTCGATATTTCAAACTTAACTCTAAGCTGTCTGCTTTTAACAACACTTTAAATGACAATAAACGTGGTTCATCACCCCATAAGTTGCTTTGTATATTGCCATTTTTTAAAGCTCTTATTTGTAAGTGGGTATTAATCTTTAGGTCAATGCTTCTTTGAAAATCAAATGAAATCATGGGCGCAGCTAAACCTAGCTCTTTGAAGACAGGGATATGGAAGTATTGTTTTTCATGTAACAAAAATATTTGTTGCTGTAATTGTTCAGCAAGACTAAAGATATTCGCATCACGAGCACCAACTAACAGAACATCATTCGAAGTATCTCCAAAAACAGTAGCAAAGTCCCCGTTTTCTCTTCCCGAGAAAAATACGATGATTCCTTGCCTTTCTTGCTTCAACTGATCGAACAACATAGTAAACAGATTTGCTAAAATGTAGTTACTCAATGAAAGTTTATTCTGTTTAATTAATGCCAAGGATGAATTCATCTCTTTAAGTGCAATATTTGTATGAATCACACCAGCTTCTTGCGGAAGTTGGGTCTCGAACGCTAAAGGAACGCCTACAGAAACTCCTTGTAATTTCTGCAACCAAAATGTTTCAATTTCGCCATCAAAACGATTTAAAACCTGATCCCATTGCCAACTGACATAATCACTGTAGTTTATTACTTCATCCTCAAGATGTTCATCTTCATAATAGGCAATGACTTCTTTTATAAAGGATGTTACCGTATGACCATCACAAATTAAATGATGGAAAACAAGCAGCCAGCGATACTGCTCCTCACCATCCGGGATTAAACACGTCCGGAGCAAAGGTGCTTTACTCAGATTAAAAGGCATATTAAAAAAATCAGTCACCTGTTGCTCATCATATTTATCAAATAGTTCTAAGATGAGGGAGCAGTCATCATGCACATGCTGATTGACTTGATGTGCAATTTCATGAAAACTGCAGCGTAAAATATCATGACGCCTCAGCACAAAAGATAAGGCTTGCTGGAATTTATCTATTGATAATTTGCCTGTTATTGCAAGCTCCATAGGAATCTGGTAGGCCAGACTTCGGGGGGTATTTTGAATAAAATTCCAAATTTCTTGCTGTTGTAACGACAAAGGAAAGGTTCGTCTGTTTTTATAAACAGGAGCTAGCACTACGCTTTTATCCTGCTCAGCATTTCTAGATTGTTTATTCACTTTTAGCGCGAGCTCTTGTGCAGAAGCATGCTTAAATACATCCGATACTGAAATACAAGTATTGGGATACCTATGATTAATTTTATATATAAGTTGAGTCGCCATAATGGAATCCATGCCAAACTCAAACCAATTATCCGTGATCGAGAGTTCTCCTGAAGACAGCTTTAGAACCTCTTCGGCAATAAACAGGATTTTTTCTGCCGTACATAACTGATTATCCAGACCATTCGAAGAAGCATCAGGTAAGGAAGATATAGGAGCAACCATCAACGAAGGGTCACTTGAGAAATGATTCACAATTAAATTACATTCATTAACTTGCTGTTGAAAAATCATTTGTAACTCTGATCTTAACAAAGGGATAATACCCTTTTCAGCTAAATAAGAAGTTAATTGCTGTTCATTACGCTTAAATAAGCCTGTGTTTTTAACAGGACCTAAAATTAATGATTGAGCAGGTAGATTTTTTTTGTGGCGATGGATACTCAATGCATGCAAAAATGCATTAGCTGAAGCATATGCTGCTTGCCCTTGATTGCCTAATACCGCACTGAGAGAAGATATGGTAATAAATGCCTTAAGTCGATGATTCCGAGCTGCTTGATGCAAATTCCAAGCCCCAATGGCTTTGGCACCGAGTATCTCTTGAATATCCTCTTTTGTAGTTTCATGCCAAGGCTTGTCATGAGCAACCCCTGCGGCATGAACAATCATGCCTAAGGGTGGAAAATCATGGTGAAGTTTCCCGATCAATTGCGAAAGAGCGCCATAATCTGAGATATCACAGGAATAGTACTTAATTTTAGTTCCTTGATTCTTTTGTTGTACTATTTCCTTACTCCAAACCGGCTCGTCCTTTTTGCGCCCAACCGCAATAATATAACGCGCTCCCAACGTGGATAATGATTCAATGAGAGCCTGCCCCACATCACCACCTGCTCCGGTAACCAAACATGTAAAATCAGCACTAATCTTTCGCTCACCGCCAATATTTTCCGCTACAACAGGACTAATATCCTGACGATAAAACACTTCTTGATCCCTACGCAAAGCCCAATAATTTTCGTCCTTACTGCCAATAAATTGCATTGGATTATTATCTACATCATTTAAGTTGAACTCCAAATAATGAACAGGCCATAGTGGGTATTCTTGTTTTACTGATTTCAGTAAAGCCAATAAAGAAGGAGCCACCAAAGAATCATATTCAGTAAGCAATAAAACTGGTTTTTTCGGGTGGTGCTGCACTAAATATTGAATAAAATGAGTAAATGAAGTGATCTCTGCGATAAGCTGCTCAGGCTTAGCCTCGCAAAAATAAACAATCCAATTTGATTTTTGTAAGATATTCTCATGAGAGTGATCCGCTACTTTATTCGCAGGGAGAAAGTCCATCGCTTTAGATAAAAATAGAGAGTTGGGCTCGACTAATGTTGTGCCGCTCAAAAGAACATGCTCGTTTTTTAAGCTAATTAATGGTAAATGAGGATCTGCTTTCACCCATTGCTGATGATATAAATAAGTTCTCCACATCTCATTGGTTTGAGAATTATTATCTCCATTTTTTGGAAGCCAATATTCTTTCCCGCCAAAGGGATATTTAAGTAATTCCTCATGGACAAAAGATGCATGCTTATTAAGATTGTGCCATTTGATATCTACCCCTCTTAAATAGAAGGTTCCTAATGTTTCCATAATGCCAGGCCATGGATTTTCAGGTTCACTTACCGAAGGTAAAATGACAAAGTCATGAACCATTTGTGCTTGAGCCACTAAAATAGGTTTAGGCCCTATTTCTTGACACAACTCCACTCCATAATCCACTAAAGTATGAATTCCCTTTAAAAACTCAACTGGTTGCAACATGTGCGCAGACCAATATTCCGTAGTGATTTGCCCGTCTTCTAATAGTTCTCCTGTCACATTGGAAACAACCGCTATTTTTGCAGGGTGGTACGTAACATCGGCAGCAATTTTGGCAAACTCATCAACAATAGGTTTCATTAATGGTGAATGAAATGCATGGGATACAGCCACTTTTTTACATCGAATTCCATGCTGGTCACAGTAATTTTGACAGGCTAAAATTGCCTCATCTGTCCCTGAAACTACTGTTTGTTCCGGGCCATTTTTTAAAGAAACAACCAAATCATCAAAACGGGAAATAAACTGCTCTACTTCAGGCGCTGAAGTATTAATAGCCAACATTCCCCCCGAAACAGGTAACGAAGAGATTAATAATGCACGCTTACACACCAAATATAATGCGTCATGAAGAGATAATATCCCCGCGATACAGGCTGCAACATATTCTCCCAAGCTATGCCCTAACAACAAATTGGGTTTTAGCCCTAAATGCAAGAACCATTGCGCTAAACTATATTCATAAACAAACAAGGTTGGTTGAGCGTATAACGTATTATTAATATCCACATCCGATGGTGTATTTAATAACATTGCCCGCAAATCAAAAGGAAGCCAATTTTGGGCAAGAGCACAACATTGTTCCAAAACTGCAGCAAATTCAGGGATTGTCTTATATAAAGCCGCCGCTACATTCGGTAGCAGACAACCTTGCCCAGTAAATAACCAAGCCAACTGATTACTTTTCGCAATTTTCCTTTCATTCCATTGTTGTTGCTGCAAAGCAGACAACCAACTAGACTGATCTTTAGCGCTAATAAAAGCCCGATAAGGAAAATGTGTTCTTTGAGTCAACGATTGATGGCTGAGTGAAGGAAAATGAATTGCAGAATGCTGCTCTCCATAAGTACGATAGTTTTGTAGATATTGCTTTAAAATTTTCGGGTCTTTAGCACTAACAACCCATAAATGCTGAGGTCGATTAATATGCTCCTGTTTGAGCCCTGCCATTGGCGTATTGCCTAAAATAATGTGAGCATTAGTGCCGCTAAAACCAAAAGCACTAATCCCCGCGTAACGACACTCATCTTCCCACGGTATACAATGCATTGGAATAGACATGGCGTCGTGTAGATGCAATTTAGGATTCAACTGCTGGAGATTTAAATGGGCAGGAATTTGTCCATATTTAATTGCCAATACCGTTTTAATGAATCCGGCTACACCAGCAGCAGCCTCAAGATGGCCAATACGTGTTTTTACCGAGCTAATATATAAAGGATTAGTACGTTCTTGAGCATAACAGCGGCGAATTCCCTCCCATTCAATAGGATCCCCTAATTCAGTTCCAGTGCCATGCGCTTCAATATGGGTGATTTGCTCAGGCCTTAAGTGAGACAAATTTAATGCGGTATTAATCACATCCACTTGAGCAGTCAAATTTGGAGCGGTCAAACCGTTACTAGCTCCATCCTGATTCACTGCACTACCGTAAATCACCGCATGAATGCGGTTCCCATCGCGCAATGCGTCACTTAGTTTTTTCAGAACAACCATACCGCATCCCTCACCACGTACATAACCATCGGCACTCACATCAAAAGTACTGCAACGATTATGAGGTGAAAGCATGCCGCTTTTACAAAAAATAATACTGCTTTCAGGTGACAGAATTAAATTAACCCCACCAGCAATCGCTAATTCACAATCGCCTGCCTGTAACGCGCGGCTTGCCTGATGGATACAAACTAACGAAGAAGAACAAGCCGTATCAATGGCCATACAAGGACCATTTGTTCCTAAGAAATAAGCAATTCTCCCGGCAGACGTAGCAAAACTGGTTCCTGTAGCCTGATACGTACCCAATTCAGTCAGTGGTACTTGTTTTTGTATTAATTGATCGTAATCGTGGGTACTAATACCGAGATAAATCCCTGTGTGCGAACCTTTTAATTCACTTTCGACTAACCCAGCATCCTCCAGTGCATGCCAAGTGGTGCTTAATGCCAAACGCTGTTGGGGATCAAGGTATTCTGCTTCACGAGGAGAAATGTTAAAAAATTTTGAGTCAAAGCGTTTTACATCATTTAAAAATCCTCCTTTAGCAGAATACATTTTACCTTTAGCATCGGGATTAGGATCAAAATACAATCGGTTATCCCAGCGAGAGGAAGGAATGGGTTCAATACTGTCCTCTTCTTTTAACAAACTCTGCCAAAACTCATCAATTCCATTAATATCTTGATAGTTTTTTCCTGGTAGGCGACAATCCATCCCAATAATGGCGATAGGTTCGTACTCTTGGGATTCTGCATATTGAATATCAGCAGCTTGATGTTGGGTTAAGTGCGCGCATAAACTATGAATATTCGGAAATTCCCAGGCTAACCAAGGGTCAAGAGGCCGCTCAACGACCTTTTCAAAATCACTCATCATCGTTACTAATTGAATTGACGTAAGCCCATATTCAGAAAAAGCACCATTCACTTCAATTGCATCAAAAGGAGTACCCGTATGTGTAGCAATCCACTCCTTCAACCAGAGTATGAGCTTGTTCTCCATCTCATCTGTATGCATTACCGAGGTATTTTCAACTTTTTCTGTAAGTTGCCCCATCCATGCGAGTCGCTGAAACTCATCATTCAGGTACGCCTGCTTGCACGCACTGCGTTGAATCTTTCCGCTGCTGGTTTTTAATATTTTTTGCGGAGGGATTAATACAATATCGAATAAACCAATATCTGTCGCCTCAAGAACTGATTTCTTGATTTTTGCAATAATTTCTCGATATCGTGTATCGTCAAGGGCCGCTTTAACTTCAGCGACCAAGATGCAAACTTCACCTGAATCGTGCGTTATTGAAAAAGCAGCAGCACAATGAGGAAT
Organism: Legionella sp. PATHC032; assembly: GCF_026191185.1. NCBI lineage: Bacteria > Pseudomonadati > Pseudomonadota > Gammaproteobacteria > Legionellales > Legionellaceae > Legionella > Legionella sp. PATHC032. Next base: position 57,565 of record NZ_JAPHOV010000002.1, read on the forward strand.
CACGTCGCGATCACTTTGATAACACACGGCCTCTATATCCTGAGGATAAATATTGCGCCCATTAATAATAATTAAATCTTTTACTCGTCCACAAATCGTTAAACGGCCGCTATCATCCAGAAAAACTAAATCCCCTGTTCTTAAAAATGGACCTTCATGAGTATCGGCAGTAAATGCCTCAAATATTTCTTTAGTTTTTTCAGGATTTTTATAATAACCAGAGGCAACTGAATCGCCTCGAATCCACAACTCACCGACAGTATTAGCAGGAAGCACCTTCAAATTATTAGGATCGACAACTCGAATCAAAAATTCTTCCGGCACATGTCCACACCTGACTAACTCGACAAAGGTACCAGGTTCACTACTCTTAACGCTTGTTACAATGCCTTTTTCAAAATCGTTTTTGTCAATCTGAGATAAACGCTCCTTAGTCATCTCAATAGAAATAAAAAGGGTTGTTTCTGCCATACCATACCCAGGTTTCATCGTGTACTCTTTAAGGTTATAGGGCGCGAGTGTTTGTTCAAAGAGCCGTATTGTTTCCGGTTTAATTGGTTCAGCACCATTGACTGCGCAACGCAGGTGTGAAAAATCAAGTTCCAAGGGTGATTTTTTTGATTTTAATGCTTTAATCGCCAAGTCATAAGAAAAATTAGGAGCCATTGTATATGTTCCACGCTCCCTACTCATTGCCTGTAACCAAAAAAATGGACGTTTTAAAAACGTAAAAGGCGCCATAAATACACAGGTTCCGCCTGCGTATAAAGGTAATAATGTATTTCCAATTAATCCCATATCATGAAATATAGGAAGCCATGAAACGCATGTACTTACGGTTTCATGCCCTAAATATTTTTCTAAAAGCCCAAGATTAGCACAAATATTTTTATGGGTTACCATCACTCCTTTAGGTGAGCCTGTAGAGCCAGAGGTATATTGTAAAAACGCAATATGTTCTGAACAAACCTCAGGCAAAGAGATAGTCAAGTTAGATGGCTTTTGCGCTAAGCTATCCACACAAACTAACGTAGTTCCCTTAGGAAATTCAAATTTATTTTGATCACAATAGTCTTTTACTGCGCTCGTAGTAAGAATCATTTGAGCAGAAGAATCAGTAATAATTTTGAATAAGCGTTGTAAATGCCTGACTTGGCGCGGAGGATAGGCGGTGACAGCAATATTACCCGAATGCAATACGGCGAGAAAAGACACAATATAATTAAGACTGGAATCAAACAAAAGCAATATTGGCTTTTGTATTGTTTGATTTTTATTCGCTTTTAAATGTAAAAACACTAATTCTTTTGCTAAAGATAAAACTTTCTCACCTAGTTGTTGGTAAGATAACTCCTGGCTGCTTTGGTAATCAGATTCCAAAAATTTTAAGGCTACTTTCTGAGGTTGAGTTTGAGCATAATGAAAAATAATCCCTAATAAATTATTCTCAGAATTCATAGTAATGACTCCCGTGACGAAGGCCAAAAGGATTGATTTCAATCTATACGACTAATTATAGAACATAAAAAACAGGGAATAAAAATGCGTTGTTATTCAAGCTATACTTGATATGAGCCAACAACAAGATTTATTTTTGGATCTTTATTATGTCAATAAAAATTGATGAGAATAAAACCATTGCATTGTTTGACTTTGACGGGACTATCACTAGTAAAAGTACCACCACTCCCTTCTTGAAATTCATTAGTGGGCACTCTTTTTTACTCAAATTACTGAGCAAGCTTCCTTCGCTGATTAGTTATCATTGTCATTTTAGTAGTCTGGATCAATTAAATAACATCATTGCGCAAACCTTTTTCAAAGGTTTGCCTCGTGAACATTTATATCAAGCAGGTGAACTTTTTTCTAACCAAATTATCCCTTCTTTGGTAAGAAAAACAGCGTTGAAACGGCTAGAATGGCATCAAGAGCAAGGTCATTATTGTATATTAGCAACCGCGGCGTTTAATGTTTATATCGATTATTGGGCTAAAATGAGTGGCTTTAATGCCATTGCCTCAACACAAATTCACTTTAATTCGCATGATGTTGCCAGCGGTATGATCCAAGGGAAAAGTTGTAACGGAGCAGAGAAATTAAATCGTGTTTTAGAACTTATTGGAAATGAACCCCGTTTAATTTATGCTTACGGCGATAGCTCAGGAGATGCAGAAATGTTAGCCTATGCAACTCATGCGCATTACAAAATATTTAAATAACCTCAGCTCGATATAAGAATAAGGTTATGTGATTGAATTATTGAAAAAATTATCGGTGCTATATACATTTTGTTTTTTAAAATTCACGCCTGAATTATGAAAGGAAACAAGGCGCTACGCTCAGTGCCAACTACGTTGGCGGGTTCTGTCGCAAAAATTATTGTGTATGAAAAGCGCAGGAATTTTGGGCGAGTTTACGCCGCAAGCCCATAGAACTGCTCAAAAATAGTTTGATTAGCAGATTTTTTATGTTGCTCTTTCCGGAGCATATGGTGCAGTTCAATTCCAGCTAATGTCGCCTCTGCAGAGTGAAACGCTTTAAATCCCCGCATAGGATTAGTGATTTTTTTAACAAATCGATGGTCTTGCTCTACAATATTATTCAGATATTTGATTTGGCGAACGCTGATTTGTGTGAACACGCCGCCCAACATAAATAAAAGCGCCAGAAGCAGGTTGATGGTATTGATACCTGCTTTATTGGCGCCACTTTTATCCATGGTTACTTTATCTGGAATGCCGCTTGACCCAATCGCTTTCTCAAAAAATGCTCGTGCAGCAGGCTCATCTCGTTTTTCTGATAGCATGAAATCAACGGTTTGACCTTCTTTGTCAACGGCCCTGTACAGATAGACCCACTGGCCTTTTACCTTAATATAGGTCTCGTCCATCCTCCAGGAAATCCCTACAGGGCGTTTGTAGCGTTTGCGAAAAACCTCTTCCAGCTGCGGGGCATAGCGGATAACCCACCTATTAATCGTCGAATGATCTACTTTCAGGCCCCGTTCCAGTGCCAGATCCTCAACGTCACGATAACTCAATGAATAGGACAAGTACCATCTGACCAGCATTAATATTATATCCTGCTTAAAATGACGCCACTTAAAACTAACCATCGTTAACCATTCCTGTGCAAAATTCCAGGATTTTACCTTGGCGCATAACTTTTTGCGACAGAACCTTAATTTAGCTTCAGCATCTGCTTTAGCTAATCTTCTAATTTGTTTAGGCTCACAATACCAGCCAATGGCTTTACTCAATTTCTCTATAAGCAAATTCAAAGTTTCAGAAGATAGTTTAATATCCATATTGATTAATATCCTAATTTTACCGATTTATATATTTGTATAGTGTAGTCTTTCCTACGCCAACCATCTTACAAATTGATTGTATTGAATGTTTTTTATTAGCATATAAAGTTTTGACTAACTCTTTTTGTTCGTCAGTAAGCTTTTCTGGCCTTCCTCCCTGCCTACCAATGGCTCTTGCAGCCTCAAGACCGTCCAGTGTTCGCTCTTTAATTAAATTTCGTTCAAACTCGGATATGGCGCCAAACACATGAAACATAAACCTACCTGAGGTGTTTCTGTATTAATAGCTTCGGTGATACTATGGAACCGATTCCCTTTTTCTCTAATTTACTCACATAAGAAATAAGATGCTTCAGTTATCGCCTTAACCGATCCAATCGCCAAACAACCAAAACATTCCCTTCCTTTAGGAAACTTTATACTTTCTCTAATCCAGGGCATTCGGATACCGAGCCACTAATTTTATCTGTAACTAGCTTCCCCCTCCTATTTAAAACAAATGAACCAGCGGAACTTCAGACCATCGTGTGGTATAGGCAGGTGATTTTAGTTCAGCACGCATGGCCCAAGGTTTTGAAAAACCTTCTGCTGCGAGGCGAATTGTGCTTCGTCCATATTTTTGATTGATTTGGTCAAAGACCGCCATCAATTGTTCCGTGTGGTTTAGATGCTCGTCACTTGGTTGATGAAACATATCCAGCTGTCGTGGGCTTTTAGGAATTAAATCTTCAAGACATACTCCTGCCTTTTTATAGTAATACCTTGGTTTAAAAATGCGTTGCAGACATCGTTTGGCTATTTTGGTAATTAAGCGCAAATCATCTGTGGGATTAATCAGATTAAATTCGATGGACTGAAAGTGCTGTGCCAAATCTTCCCGAAATCGGTTCGTATGCACAAATACAACCAGACGCTTCGCCACTAATTGCTGGCGACGCATTTTCTCCACCGCACGAGCACAATGACTACTGATTGATTCCTCAATCGAAGCAAGTTGGGTTTGCATCTGACCAAAACTTTTAGATGACATAATACTTTGTTTAGGCTCTATTGCCTCTAAACCGCTACAAGCAATTCCTTGAAGCTCCATGGCCGTACGCATCAACACGACGTTAAAACATTTCTTCAGAAGGTGAGGATTGGTCATTGCCAAATCATAAGCCGTATGAATGCCTCGCGAAATTAATTTATTGGCCCATTGCCGCCCTACCCCCCAAATGTCCCCAACGGAAATCTGTTGCAATAGCCGCTCACGATTCGAGGAGATATTAAACACAGGGATTTTATAAACTTTTTTGCATAAATGATTGGCGGCTTTGGCTAGTGTTTTGGTCGGCCCAATGCCGATGGAAGTGGGTATTCCCGTGTGCCTCAAGATTTTCTTTTGTAACTGCTCGCAAAACAAATCATGTGAGTTAACTGGTAAACTCCTTAAATCAAGAAACGCTTCATCAATCGAGTAAATTTCGATATGGGGCCAGGCTTCTTCAATAGTGCACATCACGCGATGACTCATGTTACCATACAACGTATAATTTGAGGAAAAAGCTTTCACGCCATGCTGTTCGCACAAATGTTTAATTTTGAAGTATGGCTCGCCCATGGCAATGCCCAATGCTTTGGCTTCATTCGAGCGTGCGATACAACAGCCGTCGTTATTGGATAGCACCACGATGGGGACATCCTTTAAATCAGGACGAAACAAACGCTCGCAACTGGCGTAAAAATTGTTGCAGTCGATAAGGGCAAACATCTCAGGCAAGCTCATGTAGAACCAAAGTCACCACTCCCCAAATCACCATCTCACTGTCCTCTGTAATGTCAATGGGTTGAAATTTGGGATTAGCAGGAAGTAATTGCACCCTTCCCCCTTTTTTCGAAAGGCGTTTAACTGTAAGCTCACCGTTCACAGCTGCAATGACAATGCGTCCATCCGAAGGTTCTATGCTTCTATCGACTAACAGCCAGTCGCCAGAAAAAATTCCAGCATCCACCATAGACTCCCCTGTGGCTTGCAAAACAAAGGTAGACGATGGGTGTTTAATAAATTTGGTGTTTAAATCAAGATACCCCTCGATGTAATCATCGGCCGGTGATGGAAATCCTGCTTGAATTTTGCTAGCAAATACCGGCAATTGATACGATACATGACTCTTTAGACGCTCTAATTCAGCAAGTTGAGATAATGATATACGAACTGCTTTGGTAGGCTCACCCCTTGGGCGACCCGCCCCTACTCTTTTTCCGCCTCGTGGTGACATGATGATTCTTTTTTTGATTTACGTACAAATATCATAGACAAGGAAAAATAAGCTGTAAATCCCGCCTCAGAACAACATGAGTTGAAATCAACACTAAGTCTTCGAGAATATTAAGAAAATTATTTTTAAATTTTTTATTCAGATAATGGCTCCATCGCCAATGGATGGTCAAAATTGGCTTTGTTCACTAAAGTAGTCACTCGATACCCTTGTAAATCCTCATAGGGATAAGGCTTCATCAAAGCGACTAACTGTTCTTTAGGGCATTGAATGTTATTGAGCCAAATGACTTGGCCTTTTTCATCTAAAATCAACGGCATACGATTGTGCACCGGTTGCATCAAGGGATTCGCATCGGTTGTAATCAGGCAGCAAGAATGAATTACTTCATCGTTTTGCTGCCAAGTATCCCGAATAGCAGCAACAGCCAGCAAATCATGATTCTTTTTTTGAAAAAAATAAGGCTGTTTTACACCATCCTCTTGGTGCCATTCATAAAAGCCACTCATAGGGATTAAACAGCGTTTCGATTTTATTGCCTGACGAAAAGTCGGCTTTTCAAAAACTGTTTCGGCTCGTGCATTGATGAGATTTCCTAATTTTTTTCTGTCCGTTGTCCAGGAAGGAATCAATCCCCAACGCAATAATACGCATTGAATTTCATGACCAACGGTTTCAACAAGACATACTACATCAGCTCCTGGAGAAATATTAAAGCGCGGAGGTATTTCAATCGCATTGGCTAGATGAAATTGGTATTTTAGCTTGTCATAAGAAGCAATATAAGCAAATCGACCACACATCTTTTCATCCACCGAAAGAGTTATTGTCAGTATAATACTAAATCTCAAATAATGAGAAAAATCAGGCGAAATATTCATTCATTAAAACAATATTTGCAACACGAGCAATGATATCCAAATTTAGCACCCTCTTTAGTTCAGAAAACTGTATTAACCCGGCTAACCATTTTTATATTAACTCAAAATTTCTAAAGATGAGTAACGACATGGATATCGACAAAGATATCATCACAGAGACCATTACAGGTATCACAAAAAGAATCATAATAGATATATTTATAGGTACCATATGGATATTTATATAGATATCCATATGAAAACATATAAGATATCAACAAAGATAACATAATGATATATAATTCGTTATCTTAGTTTATCACGCCTATATTTTATATAGGTCACAGCGCAAAAGGCAAATATACAGATTAGGTATCTTTATGGGTATCTACTAAGATACCCTTTAGATATCTTTATAGGTATCTTTTGGATAACAAAATGGTTTAATACTCTCCTTTTAGATATCTTATAAGATCACACTTTAAGTATCCATTTAGATATCACTTAGATATCATTCATATGTGATTATGATTTACAAAAAAAAATCCATCTTGATCGGAAGGTAAAAACATTATAAACATTTGTAAAACGTCAACATTAAATAATATTGAAATCTTCGTAAAATTGCATTTTTATCATTACTTTATAGTTTACATGGTTTACGTTTTATGATTAAAATCATACAAAACATCAACCACATAATGAGATTCAATATGGATATACAAAACAATGTCACTCAAAATCACCAACCCAAAAGAGCAATATCTGATGTTGCAGATTTTCTCGGCATCTCAATGCAAGCCGTCCATAAACAATTAAAAAATAAAAATATAAATTGCGAAAAAATAGGTAACAAATCTTTTTTAACATTTGAATCAGCTAGAGAGTTATTTAATTTTAAGTTCAAGCGAAAAAAAATCGCCGTTCAAATTGTTAAAGGTGGAACTGGAAAAACTACAACAATCAATAATATAGCTAGTTGTGCCAATACTTATGGAGCAAGAGTGCTATTGATTGATGCAGATCCACAGGGTAATTTAACAGACGCAAATGGGATTGACGCGGAAGAATATCCTGTATTAATAGATCTATTGAAAGATGGAGCATCAATTCAAGAAAGCATAGTAACAGTTTCACAAGGATTAGATCTAATACCAAGCCGCATTGAGAATGTAATTCTCGATAATGAAATTGTCAACGGAAGGTATCCATTAGAGAAGCTTTATAATAATTTATTAAGTAAAGTCGAGAACTATTATGACTTTATATTGATAGATTGCCCGCCAACTATGGGACAAGCCGTAACTGCCGCTAGTCTGTACGCTGATATTATTCTAGCCCCTTTAAATCCTGATAAATTTAGCGCTAAAGGGTTAAAAATATTAAAGCAAGAAGTTGATACATTAAATAAACATTTCCATAAAAAAATTGAATATAAGGTATTTTTGAATAAATTCAGTTCAAAAACAATTTTATCTGATAAAGCAATCGTATCACTTATTTCTGACCCAGAATTAGAAGGGAAGGTATTATCTACTACAGTACAGTATGCGCAAGAGATACCTAATATTACAGATGATAACAAAAGCTCATTTAGTAATTTGAAAAAATCCTTGGTAAGAGATGATTTTGATAGATTGACACGAGAGTTACTTGAAATAAACGCAGAAACTTTTGCTAAAGACGAACGAGCATTATCCAAAAATTTAAAAGAAGAATCTTTAGCATAGGGAGAGCTATAATATGCCTGATTTAGAGGAACTTCTACAGTCGCGTAGTAAAAAGAAATTCATGAAGAAATCCTACAGACCATGGGACTTATCAGGTGGACCCACATCCTTGACCGAGAAAAATGAATTCGGAACAACAACTTTAGAAAATCTAGTTCATCAAAAGGATTCTGTTGTTAAAAACAATCTATCGGTAGTTGCCCAATGCATAAGTCAAGAAAATACACATTCCACATTAGATAACGATAAAGATATCGGAAAGATAACAAACAAATATCAATCAGGTACCGATTCGGAAAACCATGGGATATCTAATGAATACCAGATGGATAACTCAACTGATACCATTAAGGAAACTACAAGGAACCATTTAGATAACAACTTAGATAACAAAGAGACATCAAACAATCAATCAATTTTAGAAAAATTTATAAAAGAAACATCCGAGATTACAAACAATTTCAATGAAAATCTTGAATATGATCATAATGAAATAGACTTAATTTCACCTTCAAAAATAGAACAAGAAATTATACGCCTTTCGGGAAAGCAAAAACTTATATTTGATATGGTCATAGAGATATGCTCAGCAAGAAAATGCTTTGAAACTGGGCCAGTACAAACATTGACTTTGGCAACATTGGCACAAACAACCACTGGAACAGCAAAAACCACGATTAAAAGATTAATAGACAAGGGTTTAATATTTAGACATCAGGGAAAAAATGCAAAAGGCGGCTATATTAACTTAGGCATTAATCAGGTTATCTGGGAACATGTTAAAAACATAAAAAATAATAATAAAACTTCGATTTTTACTAGCGAAGCTATATTGAATAATAGATATCAAAAAGATATCAATCCAGATGATATAAATAGTAGTATTTATAATATTAATACTACTACTTTATCTAAAAGACATGAACAAATACCTCCGGAATGGGAAAAAATTAATTTTGAACCATTGTCACATATAGGATTTTCTAAAACACAGATAAAACAATTAATCGGAAAGAATGATCCAACGATAGTCCAGGAATCAATTTATCATTTTGCATTTGGTTTGGAATATAATCAAAAAACTAAGAAGTATGATGATCCCTTGAATGTATTGATGGGAGTTTTAAGAAAAGGACAAGCTTGGATAGAAGGCGATTATCGTTCAGCGATAGAAATAGCACAAGAGAAACTGTTAGAAAGCAAAAAAGCAGAAATTGAACGTAAGAAGAGTCTTGAGGAAAAGGCTTTTAAATTAGCTTTCCACGAATGGGAAAGTGAAATAACTGAAAGTGAATTACAGAAGTTAACCGAGCGAAAAAATGGAGACCTTACGCCTCCTAAGGCAAAGTTAACTATGTACTTTAGAGAAAATATTTGGCCTTCAAAAAAAGGGGAGTATCTTTTGTTTTAAATTCAGAGAGATATGTTAAATTTACCTGCAAGTAAATTATCAGAGCATATCTACATTTTCCGTTAAATATTGCTATACCTGCTGGGAAAATGGATTTAGCTATATGTGCAAAAATATATTGAGTTGGTTCTATAAATTTATCGCTATTCTTAAACATTCTTTATTATTGGTTCCAATAATACACTTAAAAAAATTAGTGATGTAAAATTTATTAGCTTTTGATTGTAGGTTTTATTCGAAAATAATTTGCATTATGCAAGTTATTACTACCTGAGGATAGGATATTAAATGGATTCTGTAAAAATGAATAGGAAAGGGGTAGTTTATTTACACTGGTTAAACGGAATAAGTACATTCAGTTTTGCTATCTTATTTTCATCATTATCACTCTACTTGACTAAAAATATTGGTTTAAGTCAAGTGCAATCTAATGGGGTTGTAGGTTTTTTTCTGGCTTCAAATTTCATTCTTCATTTTATAGCAGGTTATCTCGGTGATAAGTGGTTAAGTAATCGATTGCTATTTGCCACTTCGACAATTGTACAAAGTATTGGCCTCATAGTGCTGAATTTTTCCGAATCATTTGTATATTTAGGATTAAGTTTATTTGTTATTGGATGTGGTTTAGGCTCCACCTGCATTAATTGCCTTATTACACAACAATTTAATAGTCAAGAGGATGAATTAAGAGAAAAAGCCTTTTTTCATAATTACGGCGCAATGAATATAGGGTTTCTTTCCGGCTATATCTTAAGTGGATACATTGACATCAATGATAAATATGAACATTTATTTGAAATGAGTAATCTGATTAACCTGATTACAGTATTTTTCATTATTAAATCATGGAAGCATTTTGCTAAAAAAACAGTAGCTATCAGAAAAGAGATCGGGGATGGTAAATTGGGATTATTATTAATTTTATTAATAATACCTATTCTCTTTGCGGGATTTTATTACTATTGGTTGGCAAATGGACTCATACTTTCTATAGGAGCTGCGGCTTTATTTTACATAACGCTATTGGCACATGGTTTTAAAAATAATAATGAGAGAAAAAAAATTTATTCTTTTATATTTTTGACTGTAAGTTCTATTGTATTTTGGATGCTTTACTTTGTCGGGCCGATGGGAGTTACTCAATTTTTGAAGTATAACGTGAATATATACGTAGGCACATATTATATTCCCCCTCAGTGGTTGATGAATTTAAATTCACTTTTTGTGATTATTGGTTCACCTTTAATGATCTCTTTATTAGAGCGACTAAGAAAGAAACACATAATTATTTCTATCCCGAAACAATTTATTTGTTCCCTAGTGTTTATCGCATTGTCCTTTTCAGTGTTAGCTCTTGGCATATTAAAATCAAGCCCTGATGGGTTAACTAGTGTGAATTGGATTGTTGCACATTATTTTTTTCAAGCGGTAGGAGAGTTGCTCATTGCTCCGGTGGGTTATGCTATGATAGGACATCTCGCGCCGGAGAAACTGCAGGGGCTTATGATGGGAATATGGATGATGGCTTCTGGTGTATCGGTCACATTGTCCAATTATTTTTCCAATTTAATGACTCAATCCGAGTCATTAAATCCTTTCATTAGCAATGAGCACTACATGAGCGTATTTAATCAACTAGGTCTTTATGCTGTTCTTGGAGCGTTGATACTGTGGTTATTTTCTAAGACTATTGAAAACAGTATACAAAAAACGTCAAATCGAACAATTGAAGGAATCGCATAATCTATTGGAGTGATAATTCCCCCTGTATTTTGGATAGTTGTATTTCTTCTTGAGCTAATATTTTTAAGAAATTTTCCAATATATTAGGATTTTTTATCGTTTTAATATCTTTTTTAATTCCATTAACAAGACTTTGTTGCAGTTGAAGTGAATTTTGTAAGTTAATATTAGAACAAGCTCGACGATTCAAATCATACACATTATGTAGACGTTTATTTGTTGAAATTTCATTTAACCCTGAATAAGTAC